>JANNWR010000495.1:0-20705 GCA_031408715.1 bacterium | reverse complement strand
AGCTCTCGCTGCCGTGGCACGTCGGTGCGCAGCTGCCGCCGGTGGTGGTACGGGTGTAAGAGTTGATCCCGGGCACGCGACCGGTCACCAGCAGGTTCGATAGCGTGGTCGAGCCGTGTGTGGTGTGGCAGTCGGCGCAGGGCACGTTCTGTTCGCTCACGTGCTTCGCGTGGCCGACGTAGGCACCTGGCGAGTTGAAGCGAGAGGCGGTTGCCAGAGACGACGGGGCGTTGGGGTTGGCGTACACATCGTAGCTGTGGCAGTTGAAGCACAGCTCGTTGCTGGTCATGGTGCGGCGCGACGGTGTGGCATCGTAGGGCGCCTTCAACAGACCCTTGTACATCGAGCCGTGCGGCCCCTGGGTGAGACCGAAGTCGCTGCCGTGGCAATCGCTGCAACGTGTGATCGACGCGGCATTCCAGCCGGGGGTGAATGCCAGTGGCGGGATGCCCGGGTTCGCACCCGCACCCTCGACCGGGTGGAACGACGGGTTCCACGTATTCAACACCTTGGCAAGGTCGGTCTGCCCGGCGGGTGCCGCGGTCCAGCCCGAGTGGCACTTGAAGCACAGTTGGTATTCGGCGATCGGAGCCGTGGTCGTGTCGGACGCAGGCAGGAACGTGTACACGGGGGCGGTGCCGGCGAGACTGTTCGTGACCGCGACACGGCTGACGCCCAGCGTGGTCGCCGAGGCGTCGATGCCCTGCGGTCCGCCGATGCCGTCGGCGCGCGATGTGTGCGGATTGTGGCAGTCCTCGCACTCGGCGTGGCGCTGGTTCGTGGGTGTGCGGCCGTACGCATCCGGCGAGTTCTCGCCGGCGCCAGCGTGGCGGCCGCTGTAATCAAGAGTCGGATGGCGATACGGCTTCTGGAAGTCGCTCATGACATTGCTCGCCGCGGGCGCGCCGTCGTGGCACGCGACGCACAGCTTCTCTTCGCGTTGCAGCGTCAGGCGTGGGATCAATCCGGTGAGGTCGTTGTAGCCGTGCGGGTCATGGCAGTTGCGGCACATGCCGGCGTCGGTCGCCATGCGTGCGGGCGGGTCCGGACCTGGCCACACCACGTTCGGGTTCGCGCCGTGCGCGCTGCCCGTGAAGTGCGCGAGCCCGGGGAAGCTCTTCGTGGTCCACTCGCCGTCATGGCACGTGGCGCACAGTTGGTTGTCGTTGGGGGCCATGAGCAGGCCGGGCTGGGGCGTCGCGCCCTGCGCATGCGCGGTGTGGCAACCGTCGCAGGCGTCGGCATGACTGCCCAGTGCACCGATGACGGGGATGTCGCCGGGCATGCGGGCGGGGAAGCCGCGCGCATGGCGACGCGGCGCGGCCAGTGCCAGCGAAGCCGCGACAGCCAGCGCGATCAAGACGACGAGTGTGATCACGGGTCGACGCGTCGCGCGAGCGGCGCCGTGCGTTCCATCCGTGAGCTTCACCGTGACCTCCTGACCCGACGCCTGACCTGCGGGACTGCATGTGCGGCGTGTCGTCTGCTTGTTCCGGTCCCCCGCGGATGCGGGCTTCGTGGCCCGCACCCGGGGATTCCGGATCCTTCTTCACCGCACCGAGTCGCGAGGCCCCGGACACGGATCTTGGTTCAGCCTCTCTGTCTGCAGCTGTCCAGGATCAGCCCTGGACGTGGCACTGCCGGCACAGGTCCTTGTAGATACCGCCGTCACCGTCCTCGGTCACCGTTGCGCCCGTGCCGTTCATGAAGATCAGGCCGAACGCGTTGCGGTTACCGTGCGCCTTGTGGCAGCTCATGCAGGACGGCGTCACCGTGTTGTCCGCGGTGGTCGCGTTCCACAGACCCTGCGAGTCCATCGCCTTCACGCGGTTCGTGTTGCCGTTGAAACGCGCGAGACTGGAGATGAACGTGGCGCTCACCGTGCCGATGTTGACGTCCGCCGTGGGATGCCGCTTCCACGGGTTGGTGTTCAGGTTGGTGACGCCGCCCGACTGCCCACCCATGTTGGCTGCGCCGCCCGAGCCGTGGAAGTCCACGTGGCAGTTCTGGCACCAGTTGCCGTACGCACTGCTGGTCGTGACCGGCTCGTTGAAGTCGACGTCAGTTTCGACGTACGACGCCGACGAACGCTCGAACACGTCCTTGGTGAGGTCATTCGTGCCCACGGCGTAGGTGAGGGCATCACCCGTGAAGATCCCGCGACTCAGCAGGTTGCGGTAGCTCGTACCGCCATGCTGGGCATGGCAGTTCGTGCAGATCAGGCCTTCCGCGCCGGGCACATACGCCGTGCCGGTCCCGCCCGGGGGCACTGCAGTTGAGAACAGCGTGTGACCATTGATCTCAGCGTAGCCGAGGTCGTTGGCGATCGTGCCGGCCTTGGCATTCAGGCCACCCGCCATACGGCGCGTGTTCGTCGCACTCGCACCGAAGACGTCCGGGGCGAACGACTGACCGTCGTGGCAAGCGAGGCACATCTTCACTTCTTCATCGCGAAGCAGGTTCGCAAACGGGCCGCCGGCGCCCAGAGGCGGGAACACCGTGCCGCTACCCGTGAACGTGTGGGACTGGCTGTAGTGCGCGACGTGGCAATCCGAGCACACCAGCGAGGCTCCCGTGTGGAAGTCGCCGGCCTGTACAGACGCCCCGATTCCCATCGTGAGGAAGATGGAGAAGAGGATGATCAGGCGTCTCATCTTGGTTCACTCCTATTCAAGGATCGGGTCCAGACATCTCAGGACAGTTGCTGCCGTGGTGGCACACCTCCCTGACGCCATGTGGGCGTCCCAGCTGGTCAACGTAGCCACATGATCTGGAACCGGCTGCCCGATTTTTCAGCCAGTACCAGTAATCCATGGCCATCACCTGCCAGCGCGCTGGGTTCTCGGAACTCGCCCGGGTTCACACCGACGCCGCCCACTGCCCCCACGAAAGCCCCATCGGATTCGAATACCTGGACGATGTGACGAATCGCATCACTCACACACACACGGCCGCCGGTGGTGAACGCCACACCGGTCGGCAGCGAGAAGTTGCCCGGGCCCAGGTCGTGCCGGCCGAAGCCGAACAGGAACGAGCCGTGCTCATCGAAGACCTGGACGGCGAGCTTGGTCGCCGCGCACACCACGTAAACCCGGCTGCTCGAGTCGACCGCCATCGCGGTGATGTTCTCGAGCTGCATCGAATCGACGCCCGTCACGCCCCAGCTCTCGAGATGGCGCAGCGTGCGATCGAAGACGTGCACGCGACCGGCGCCACGGCTGGCGACGAACACCCGGCCGTCGCGCGCCACGGCGATCGCGCCGGGGCCGAACACACCGCCGGCGGTGTCGTCAGGCGCGGGCAGGACGAGCTGCTGGAGCGAGCGCCCGCGGTAATCGAGCACGTCGACGCAGGGAGACTTGAGGTCGGACACGAGCAGCTCGCTGCGTTCGCCGAGCGCGATCGCGATCGGCTCGCCGGCGAGCGGGCGGCCATCGGGGCCGGGCACCGAGTGCGTCCAGTAGCCGCGCGGCCAGGTCCGATAGTCGAAGTACTCGACGCGGCCGAGTCCGGTGTTGGCGACGATGATCTCACTGTGCGCCACATCGAGCGCGATCGCACGCGGGCGCAGGAACATCTCGCCGCGGTGCGCCTGTGCCATGACGTGCGCGGAGTCGATCGCCAGCTGCGTCGCGCCGGCCTGGGCCGGAGCCGGGGCCAAGGCTGTGGCGAGGCCGATCGCGGCAAGCGCCAGCCCCATCCGCCCATGCCGCGCGGCACGCTCGAGCGCGGAGCGGCGTTCGGCCGCGACTGCTTCGACCACCTGTGGAAACGCCTCGTTCATCAGATGGGCCACCGCGAGGCGGACGCGGGCGACCAAAGGGGTACTCGGAGAGGGGGGAGTTCCCAGCTGCGCGGCCGCACTCGGCGTGGAGAGCGAACGGGCAAGGCGCGCGTGACTGCGAGCGGGGGGGCAGGTTGTAGACGATCGTCCCGCCGTGGCGGGCTGGTCTGGAGCCTTGTGGCTCCGTCGCACGTGTCCACTCATCCTGCTCATATGTGGGCCTATCGCTCGCTGTCCTGGTCCGCACCGCCTGCCAACGTCAGCGGCACGAGCGCCGTGGGGGGCGCACGTATGATCAGGGCAATGCTTGTGCCATCTTTCACAAGCAACCGGACCTGCGCTGGGAGCGGTCTTCCAAGTCCACGCGCGCGTGCGGTTTCGGGCCATCCGGTCCTCCGTGGAAACACTGAGGAGGCGCTATGCAGCATTCGCGTCATGCCTGCCATCGTGTCAGCGAGAACTGACGCAACGCCGCGCTGGCAGCGGCGAAAGTCACTTTCGGACCATGGCGCGGGGCCCATACTCGGCCCTGTGCGCGGTGCGGCGTACGACTTCGGTGAACCTCCTGAATCCCGCGCGCCGCAAGCTGTTCACGCGGCCGAGCGCGGTCGGCCGCGGCGCACGCAACACGAGTTCCGCGATGGTCGGCTGGTCCCCTTGGTCCACCGGCACGCTTCTGGCAGTGACCGTCCTCCGACAAGCGTGGCGCTCGCCGCGGGCCAGTCTTCTGCTCGCGATCCCGACGCCGCCACCAACGGAGGCTCGTGATGCACGCTGGTGAATCCCTCATCTTGTTCTCGTTCCTGTTAGCGGCCGCTGCGACAGCCGCATACGTGCCCTCACTGCGAAAGGGCACAGCTTCTCGACTCGGTCAGGTGCTGTTCGGAGCGCACTCGCTCGCGCTGGTGGCGGCGCTCGGATTGCTCGCCATCTATTTCCTCCAGCACCGATTCGAGTTCGAGTACGTCGCCAGCAACTCGTCGCGCGAGCTCTCCCCCGCGCTGACGCTGGCGGCACTGTGGGCCGGCCAAGAAGGCAGCATCCTGTTGTGGGCCGCCATCGGCGCGCTCACCGGGGTGTTCCTGGCCCTGCAGCCTGGCCGGCTCTCGGCACCGGCGATGGTATTCGCCGGTGTCTCGCAGTTGTTCATGGTCGGCGTGCTCATGATCCGCAGCCCGTTCAAGCTGCTGGCGGTCGTGCCCGCGGACGGCCATGGCCTGAACCCGTTGCTCGAGGACCCGTGGATGGTGGCACACCCACCGGCGCTGTTCCTGGGCTATGCCGCGATGCTGCCGGCGTTCGCCCTGGGAGCCGCCGCGCTCATCCGCGGGGAGTACGCCGAGTGGAATCGCCGCGCCTGGCCGTGGACGCTGTTCAGCGTCGTCACTCTGGGCACCGGCATCGTGCTCGGTGGCATCTGGGCTTATAAGGTGCTCGGCTGGGGCGGCTACTGGGGCTGGGACCCGGTCGAGAACGCCTCGCTGATCCCGTGGTTGCTGGCGGTCGCACTGCTCCACGGCCTGCTGATCCAGCGCACGCTCGGTGGTGCCATGACGCGCACGAACCTGCTGCTCGCCGCCCTTGGCTGGATCTCCGTGGTCGGCGGCACCTACCTGACGCGCAGCGGCGTGTTGTCGGACTTCTCGGTGCACAGTTTCGCCGACAATGGCCTCGGGCCCATCCTGACCGCATTCCTGCTGACGTTCGTCGTCGGCTCCGCCGTCCTGCTGGCGTGGCGCTGGCGCCAGGTCGCGCCTTCCAAGGTCGAGTGGCTGAGCGTCAGCCGTGAAGCCGCCCTGTGGCTCGGGCTCATGACGGTGACGACGTTGGCCGTTCTGGTGGCGGCAGGCACCACGATGCCGCTGCTCACCGGACTCGTCGGCAAGCCGGCGAGCGTACGTCCCGAGTTCTATCACGCAGTCGTCATGCCACTCGCGCTGGTGATGCTGCTCCTGATGGCAGCCGCACCGGTGCTCCGCTGGTCGAAGCAGGCGGGCACGTCATGGTTACAGACGCTCGCAGTGGGTGCGGTAGGGGGCTTGCTGGCGCTCGGCGCGGCAGCCACCGCCGGCCTACGCGATCCGCTGTGGCTGGCGCTGCTCGCCGCGACCGGCTGGATGCTGGGTATCAACAGCTGGGTGGCATTCAATCTCTTCCGCCGCGGCTGGGCTTATGGCGCGGGCTATCTGGGACACGCGGGCGTGGCCGTCATGGCCATCGGCATCGCGGTCTCGGGCGGCTTCGGCAAGACCGAGCGTGTGCAGCTGGCGGAAGGCCAGATGCGCGAGTCGCTGGGTTACCAGTTGACCTACTCCGGCATGAAGGACGAGGGCCGGCGTGGCAAGGCAGCCGACATCAAGATCGAACGCGGCTCGTGGAGCATGAACGCGCGGCCGCGCATGATGGAGTCGCCGCGCGGTGACGGCATGATGCACACGCCCGCCATCGACCTCGTGCACGACATCTACGTGTCGCCCGTCGAGATGGGTGGCGGTGGCACACAGCACGACGGGCACACGCACACCGAACCGGCGTGGCTGGCGAAGAACGAGCTCACGACGCTCAATGGTGCGGACTATGTGTTCCGCGGCTTCCGCATGGAGCACACGGGTGGGCAGTACGTGGCGTACGCGGACGTCGACGTGACCGTGGGTGGTCGCACGACTCGCGTATCGCCAGGGCTCAAGGCCAGTGCTGCTGGCACGGAGCCCATCGTCGCGCAGGTGCCGGAGCTGGGACCCCTGACCGTGGCGCGCATGGATGCCGACAACGGCCGGGTCGCGGTGCTGCCTCCGGCCACGGCGGCAGCGGCGGTGTCCGTGATCACGGTCGACATGAGCACGAAGCCGCTGGTGAATCTGGTGTGGGTGGGAGCGCTGCTCATGCTGCTCGGCACGGCCATCGCCGGAGTACGCCGCGCAGGCGAGCAGGTGGTGAGGGAACCACGGCGGGCGGCATCCCGTGCGGTGGATGGACCGGCGGAGGCTGCACCGAAGCCGGTCATTTGAGCGAGGCGAGAGACACGGGCCCGGTGCATGACCGGGCCCGATGCCATGCCCGTGAAAACTTGCCGGGCTTCCTGACTTCGTACGCACCGCTGTTCGGCCGCGGGGCATCTCATGGCGGGCTGTTGCAGTCCTGCACCGCCATGGAGACCGGCCAACGCCGGAGTTCGAGTTCCTCGTCAGGGAGAGTCCGCGCATGTTCGTGGTCACAGGTGTCACGGGGCATACCGGCAAGGTCGTCGCAGAAACGCTGCTGGCGCAGGGTGAAAAGGTCCGCGTCGTGGTTCGCGACGCCAAGCAGGGCGAGCCGTGGAAGGCACGCGGCGCCGAAGTCGCGGTGGCGTTGTTGTCCGATAGCGCCGCCATAGCCGTCGCGCTCGCCGGCTCCAAGGGTGCTTACCTGCTGATCCCGCCGCGGTACGATGCGAACGACATGCTCGCCGTGCAGCGTCCCGTGGTCGAGGCGCTGGCCGAGGCCGTGCGCAAGAGCGCCGTGCCACACATCGTGTTGTTGTCGTCGCTCGGAGCCGAGTTGGCCGATGGCACCGGCCCGATCCGCATCCTCCACCATGCCGAACGCGCGCTGGGCGCGGCCGCGAAGCACATCACGTTCCTGCGCGCGGCGTATTTCATCGAGAACCTGGCGCCGGTGCTGGGGGCGACCGCTGGCGGCGTGCTGCCCACGTTCCTCACACCCGATCGCGCCATCCCGATGATCGCGACCGCCGACATCGGCCGAGTCGCCGCCGAACTGCTGCTGGACCCCGCCACCGCTACGCGTGTCGTCGAGCTCACCAGCGTACGACGCTGGTCGCCCGCCGATGTGGCGCGCGAGCTGTCGGCCGTGCTCGGTCGTGCCGTGACGCCGCAGTTCGCGCCCAACGAAGCAGTGGTGCCTGCGCTCACGAGCATAGGCTTCCTGCCGGGCGTGGCCGAGCTGTTCCGCGAGATGACGCTCGGCATCAACGACGGCAGGATCGGACCGCAGGGCGGGCATGTGGTGCGGCGCTTCGGGCAACTGTCGCCGATCGACGTGCTGAAGCCGCTGCTCGCGGCCGGTGCGCCCGCGCACGTGTAGTCTCCTATTGCTGGGCTCCTGGTCCTGGTCACCGAGCACGCTCATGCGGGTCCTCGTGAACGCATGAGACGTGATCCCCCGAGTGGCCGGCGACCGGAGCCCGGCTTGTACGTTGCTCCAGGGCGGGAAGCTGCCGCTTCACGTGCCGGTGCCGAGTCAGTCAAGATGCTGCAGAAGTGGCCGGGGAGCAGTCTACATGAATCCCGGTCAAGTCCCTGTGAGATTGCATCTTGACGGATGATGGTGCGGCCCCTCTGCCGACAATGAACTTGACCCAGTCGAACTTGCAGAGCACTGTCGGGTTCAGCGTTCATATCGGAGGCAGCTCCATTGGGAGGCAGCTCCTTGAAGCAATGGCTGGCGAGATCCCGCGTGCTGATGGCTCTGTTCGTGGCGGTGCTTTTGCCGCTGGGATCAGGTCGTTGTGCCCTGATGCCCTGGTCGGCATCGACGGCCGCGGTGGTCACCCAGCCCCACGACGCGCATGGTGCCGAGCATGCCGGCGTGCATCATGAGGCCGACGATCGGGACTGCTGTCCAGAGTCCGGTCCGTCGCACGCTCCGTCCTCCGATTCGGATCCGCTCTGCTGTGGCAGCGTTCAGGTTCCGACCGCGACCACGCCTGCACCGGTAGCGCTGAGTGCTCCTGCATCGGACCCCATGGCGTTCGCCGTCGTGGCGATGGGCTCAACGGCACATGACCCGCGCGGTGGTTTCCTGCTGCTCGTGGGTCCCGCACGCTCTGGCTCTCCGCCTGACCCATCGATAGCGTCACCGTCCCCCCGCGGTCCGCCTCACTCCGCCTAGCATCCCGTTCTCGTCCTGATGTTGGACAAGAGCGCGCCAGACCCTCGGTGCGCGGGTGTGCTTGCCAGGTGCTTTCCCGGCTTGGCGGAAAGGCGGACATGGCATGGCTTCACGGCTGACGCTTCGCTTTGCGGCGATCGCGTGCACTGCACTCGTTGCGACCGTGCTCCCCGAGCGCTCCACGGCCGGCTCTCGGCCTGCGGAGTTCGTGGCGGCGCCTCCCAGCGCGGATACCCGATGGTCGGTCAAGGACTCACTCACGCTTCCAGCGGCGCTCGAGCTCGCGCACATGACCCACCCCGATCTGGGAATCGCGCGGGCGGATCTCGCCATCGCTCGTGCCGAATCCACGTTTGCAAGGGTCGCAGCCTTCAATCCCCAACTGGAGTTCCAGACCGCCCGCGGTGGTTCATCGCTGGGATCGGGCTCCGAGGGCAGTTTCGAACTGGGTGTCAGTCAGGAATTCGAGTGGTGGGGCAAGCGATCCGCGAGGCGATCCCTGGCCACGGCGAGGTCGCTGACCAGTGCTGCCGCGTGGCTCGCCAAGGCACAGGAGATCGAGTCGGACGTCCGCGCACGATTCGAACGCGCACTCTTCCTCCAGGACCGTCTTGCACTGGCCGACGAGCTGGCCGCACTGGATCGTCGCGTCGTACTCGCTACTCAGGCGCGCGTGCGCGATGGCTCGGTCACGCCCATCACCGGGCGCCTGACGGACCTCGACCTGCTTCGGTTGGAGGCGCAGGGCCGGCGTGCACGCAGCGACCTCCGCCAGGCGCTGGTTGCCCTTGGGCTCGCGATCGGCAGGGCCCTTCCGGACCGGACTCGACTGAGCGGTGTGCCTCGGCCGGACTCGCTGTTGGTGCCTGAGGACTCGGTCGTCGCGCTGGCGCTGCGTGTTCGCGGCACGGGAGAAGTGCTGCGCCGGCAGATCACCGAGCGTCGGGCAGAGCTTCAGCTCGCCGAACGCGAAGGGCGGCCGGACCTCACGCTCGGGCTCGGGCTGACGAGGGATCGCCGCACGCTCTCGCAGGACGACTTCACGGGTGATCCCGCGATCGTGCGCGGCATCACCGGCGCAAGTTCCACCGATCGACTGTGGACCGCGCGCATCAGCGTCCCGCTACCCCTGTGGCAGAGGAACCAGGCTGGCCGAGCGCGTGCCGCAGCGGACATCGGGCGCAGCCAGTCGGAGTATGAGCGTTATCGGTTGCGAACGCAGATCGAAGCATTGGGTGCCGTGCGACGATTCGAGGATGCCGCCGGGCTCTACCAACTTTACTTGGAGCGATCGACGCGCGTGCGGCAGGACCTCGTGCTCATTCACGAGGCCTACGCCGACGGCCGCATCTCGCTCGACTCCTACCTCACGCAGAAAGGGCGGCTCGTGGACACGCTCCTCGGACAACTCGAAGCGGGCGACGCCTACTGGGACGCCCGAGGTCAGCTGGAAGCGGCGGTCGGTCTCGATCTCGCGCGTCTCAACGCACGGGGTACACGATGAGGCGGCTGACCACGCTGCTGGTGCTGCTGTTGTTCGGGGCTGGTTTCGCCGTTGTCGCTGGTGCGCACGAAGGTCACGACGACGCACCCGGAACGGGTGGCGCCGCGATCTCCGGCCGGCATGTGCTCACCGCCGTATCCGATCGGTACGAGGTGGTGCTGAAGAACGACCCGCTCACGCCCGGGCTCCAGAGCACGCTGGATCTGTATCTCAGCGACTTCCGGACGAATGCCCCCGTCGCGGGGAGCCGGATCGCACTCAGCCTTCGTGCTTCTGCGCGGGAGCTGTGGTCCGGCGAAGCCGCGGCAACCGAACGCGCCGGCGTCTACACGATCCCGATCCAGGCGCCAGCGGACACGGGTGCTTTCACTCTGCTGGTGACGGTCACCGACGCGAGGGGGGACGAGCGCTTCGCGCTCTCGGGACTCACGGTGAGCCCGGAGCACGGGGCCAGCACCAGCCGATCGCGAAGCGGAGTCCCATGGGCATGGTCGATCGCGGTCGCGGTCGGCTTGGTGACCGGAGTGGTCCTGCTGCTGCGCCGGCGCGCGTCGGTATCCGCGGCGGCACTGATCGTGGCTCTTGCACTCGCGACCTCCGCCCAAGCCCATGCGGGGCACGAGGACGCGCCGACCGCATCGGGTGCACCCGTCGGCCCCGGAGCGCAGATCTTCGTGGCCAAAGAGTCGCAGTTCCTGATGGGGATCCGCACGGAGCCGCTCACGCGTCAGCCGGTTCAGCGGCGGTTGAGCGTGCTCGGCCGGGTCGCTCCGCGTGGCGGCGGCGAGATCGAGATCGTGGCCCCGCAGTCGGGACGCATCTTCTTCGCGAGCGGGCAGGCACCCGTGCTGGGCCAGAACGTCAGCAAGGGCGGAGCGGTCGCGCGCCTCACGGTCGTCGACGACCTGACGCTGCGTGCGCCGCTGACCGGTGTGCTGATAGGCGTCTTCGTGGTGAACGGCCAGTTGGTGGAGGCGGGGCAGAAGCTCATGACCCTGCTCGACCCGACACTTGTCTGGGTGCACGCCGACGTCTACGAGGCCGACATCGCCGGCGTCCGGGCCTCCACCCGCGCCGTGATCACATCCCAGAGCATGCCGGACCTGGTGCTCGCCGGGCGGCGAGTCGCACTGGGCGTCACGCAGGGCGAGGTGCCGGGTGCGATCGAGGCGTGGTTCGAGGTCCCGAATCCAGGGGGTCGGCTGCGTATCGGCTCGCTGGTGGATGTCGGCATCGAACAGGGCGCAGTGGATTCCGCGCTGGTGATCCCCCGCAGTGCGGTGTTCGAGAAGGACGGGCGCAAGCTCGTCTTCGTCCACACCGCTCCCGAGCGCTTCACCGCACGGGAGGTCACGCTCGGCACCAGCCTGGGTGCGCGCGTGGCGGTGACGGGCGATCTTGCTCCCGGCGACCGGGTGGTCGCCACGGGTGGTTATCCTTTGCTGACGGCTCCGGTCGTCGGCCTCGGTCACTGAGGGGGCGCGGCCATGCTCGATCGGATCATCCTGTTCGCGCTGCGGAATCGTTTGTTCGTCATCGCTGCTGCCGTCCTGCTGCTGATCTATGGCGGCATGGTCATCGTCAAGCTGCCGGTGGACGTCTTCCCGGATCTCAACCGTCCCACGGTGACCGTCATGAGCGAGGCGCCGGGCCTCGCTCCCGAGGAAGTCGAGACGCTCGTCAGCCTGCCGATCGAGACCACGCTCAATGGCGCGCCGGGCGTGGAGCGCGTGCGTTCCACCTCGGGCATCGGATTGTCGGTGGTGACCGTGGAGTTCGCATGGGGCACCGACATCTACCGGGATCGCCAGTTGGTGGGCGAGAAGCTCCAACTCGCCGCCGAACACCTCCCCAAGGGCGTCGCGCCGGCGATGGGCCCGGTCTCCTCGATCATGGGCGAGATCATGCTGCTCGGGCTCGAGAGTTCCGACGGCACCACGCCGCCGATGGAGATGCGCACACTCGCGGACTGGGTCGTGCGACAACGCCTGCTGACCATCCCAGGCATCTCACAGGTCATCCCGATCGGTGGTGGGGTGAAGCAGTACCAGGTGCGCGTCAGCCCGCAGCGGCTGGCGGCGCTGGGGCTCTCGCTCAAGGAAGTCGAACAGGCGGTCGGAGCGAGCAACGAGAACACGACGGGTGGCTACCTCGAGGCACAGTCCCAGGAATACCTGATTCGCAACGTCGGTCGCCTGCGGAAGCCCGAGCAGCTGCTGAACACCGTCGTCGCCACGCGCAACGGGGTCCCGGTTCTCCTCAAGGAGGTCGGCAGCGTCGGCGTCGGCGCGCTGGTCAAGCGTGGTGATGGCAGCGTGAACGGCAAGCCGGCGGTGATCCTCTCGATCCAGAAGCAGCCGGGTGCCAGCACGATCGAGCTGACGCGGCGGGTGGAAGCCGCTCTGGAAGAACTGCGTCCGTCGCTTCCCAAGGACGTGCAGATGCGTCCGTTGTTCAAGCAGGCGAGTTTCATCGAGGCGGCGATCCGTAACGTGGAGGAGGCGCTGCGCGACGGTGCGATCCTCGTGCTGATCGTGCTGTTCCTCTTCCTGCTCAACTTCCGCACCACCGCCATCACGCTGACCGCCATCCCGCTGTCGTTCGTCACCGCGGCGGTGGTGTTCCACATGTTCAACATCTCGATCAACACCATGACGCTCGGCGGTCTGGCCATCGCCATCGGCGAGCTGGTTGATGATGCGATCGTCAACGTCGAGAACGTTTTTCGGCGTCTGCGGGAGAACCGGCACGCTGCGGCGCCTCGGCCAGCCCTCGAGGTGGTGTACAAGGCGTCGTCCGAGGTTCGCAACTCCATCGTCTACGCGACCATCCTCGTCGTGCTCGTGTTCCTGCCGTTGTTCGCATTGAGCGGCATCGAGGGCCGGCTGTTCGCACCGCTGGGCGTGGCGTACATCGTGTCGATTCTTGCCTCGTTCGTGGTCTCACTCACGATCTCGCCGGCGCTCTGTCTCTATCTTCTGCCGAACGCCAAGGTCATGGCCGAGGAGCAGGACTCGTTCGTGGTGCGGCACTTGAAGCGGTGGGACACCAAGCTGCTGCAGTTCACGCTGCCGCATCCGGAGGTGGTCATCGGCGGGGCTATCGTGCTCGTGCTGGCGGCGGGAGCCCTCGTTCCGCTGATGGGCCGCGAGTTCCTGCCCCCGTTCAACGAGGGGACAGCGACCATCAATGTTGTCGCCGCACCCGGCACTTCGCTCAGCGAGTCGAATCGGCTCGGCACGATCGCCGAGCAGCAGTTGCTGAGCGTCCCGGAGGTCCTGTCGACCGGGCGCCGCACCGGCCGCGCGGAACTCGACGAGCACGCCGAGGGGGTGCATTACACCGAGATCGACGTCGATTTCCGGCCTTCGAAGCGGAGTCGGGAACAAGTGCTGGGCGACATCCGGCTGCGTATGGCTGAGATCCCCGGGGTGTTCGTGAACATCGGCCAGCCCATCTCGCATCGATTGGACCATCTGCTGTCGGGCGTGCGGGCCCAGATCGCCGTCAAGCTGTTCGGCAACGATCTGGACATGCTGCGCGCCAAGGCGGCCGAGATCCAGACGGCGATGGGGACCGTGCCTGGGGTGGTCGACCTGCAGACGGAGAAGCAAGTGCTGGTGCCGCAAGTCCGCATCGAGGGGGACCGGGTAGCGCTGGCCCGCTATGGCCTCAATGCCGGGGACCTGAATCAGGCACTCGAGACCGCACTCGCCGGGCGGGTCGTGTCGCAGGTGCTCGAAGGCCAGCGCACGTTCGATCTGCTGGTGCGTTTCGACGATGTTTCGCGTGGCAGCCTCGAGGCCATCCGCAACGCGCTCATCGATACACCGTCCGGTGCAAAAGTGCCGCTCTCGGCCATCGCCACAATCGAGGAATCGCGCGGGCCCAATGTCATCCAGCACGAGAACGTGCAGCGTCGCATCGTGGTCTCGGCCAACGTCAGCGGCAGGGATCTGGGTCGGGTCGTCGAGGACATCCAGAAGCGGGTCGGCTCGCAGGTCACGCTGCCGACCGGCTACTTCGTCACCTATGGCGGCCAGTTCGAGAGCCAGCAGTCGGCAACACGCCTGATCGGAGTCCTGAGCCTGTTCTCGCTCGCGGCGATGTTCCTGGTGCTGTTCGCCCACTTCCGGTCCGTCCCCATCGTGCTGCAGATCCTGCTCAACATCCCGCTGGCGTTGATCGGCAGCGTCGTCGCCATCTTCCTCACCGGCGGCACGTTCTCGGTGGCGTCCCTGGTCGGATTCATCACCCTGACTGGCATCGCTTCGCGGAACACCATCATGATGGTGTCGCACTACCTGCACCTGATGAAGGACGAGGGTGAGAAGTTCGACATGCACATGGTCGTGCGCGGTTCGCTCGAGCGTCTGGTCCCGGTGCTGATGACCGCGCTGACGGCAGGACTGGCGCTGATCCCGTTGGTGCTCGCCAAGGGTGAACCGGGCAAGGAGATCCTCTATCCCGTGGCCACCGTGATCCTCGGCGGGCTGATCAGTTCGACGCTGTTGGACACGATCGTGACACCCGCGGTGTTCTACCGATTCGGAAAGAAGTCGGCGGAGAAGTATCTGGCGGCAGCTTCGGAAGAGAGCTGATCCCGCGCTCGACACGCGAGCCGGTGTTGTCATTTCCCAAGAACAAGGAGGCTGAGATGAACTTGAATCTGCAGAAGTGGGTGGTGGTCGTAACAGTGATGGCGATGGCGGTGGCGGGCTGCTCGTCGAAGAAAGGCGCCTCGGAGACGCCGGCAGCGTCGTCACAGCCTCCGGCCGAGGCCCCGAGTGGCGAGGCGGGCCGCGAGCTGACGCCCGGCATGATGGTGCCCGCCGGGACGATTCCAGAGATCTGGACGCAGATCGGCGAGGCGCAGGGCAAGCTGTCCGCGGCCATCCAGAATGGTCAGCTCAAGGACGTTCACCATCTCGCTTTCGGGGTCCGCGACCTCGTCATCGCGCTGGCGGACATGGCCAAGGCAGCAGTGCCCGCGAACGCGGCGAAACTCGACGGCATGGTCGCTCAAGTGAGAGCGTCCGCAGACCAGCTCGACGAGCTGGGTGATGCGGGCAATTTGAGTGGGACGCAGGCGGAGTATGCGAAGCTCGAGACGATGTTGGGAGCACTCAAAGCAGTCACCGGTTCCAAGTAGCGCCGGGCCCCTCGTCTCTGGGGCCGCCGCCAGACAGGAGGAACACATGATGCCTGGAACGCCATCCCGCATGGCGCCCCCACCGCACGCGCTGCTGCGGTGGGGTGCCATGACGTGGTCCGCGCTGATGCTGCTCGCCATGATCCTGACTCCAGCCGCCACCGCCGCGACGGTGAAAGCCGAGGCCGCGTTGCCACCAAGCAAGTCGGTCACGTCGCCAGCGCTGCCCGGAAGCCGAGTCCCGAACCTCGCGGCCATGCCGGATGGGCGGTTCGCGATGAGCTGGCTCGAGCCGGCGGGGGAGGAGCGCATGGCGCTCCGCTTCGCGATCTACGACGGCCGGCGCTGGACTCCGCCCGCGACGATCGCGCTCGGGGACTCGTTCTTCGTCAACTGGGCGGACGTGCCCAGCATCCGCCCGCTCGGCGGTGATCGCTTCGCGGCGCACTGGCTGTGGCGCAGTGGGGCGGGAACCTATTCGTACGATGTGCGCGTCAGCCAGTCGGCGGATGGTGGGCGCACGTGGAGCACTCCGATCACGCCGCATCGCGACGGAACAGCGAGCGAGCACGGCTTCGTCTCCCTGGTGGCGGACACGGGCGTCGCACTGGCGGTGTGGCTCGACGGCCGGAAGTCCGCCGGGCACGACGCGGCGAATCACGCCTCGATGCCCGAGATGACGCTGCGCGCGGCCTCGATCGCGGGCGATGGCTCGCTCCGGGACGAAGTCGAGCTCGACCCACGGACGTGCGATTGCTGTCCGACGGCAGCGGTCGCCACCGACCGGGGTATGCTCGTGGCCTATCGCGATCGCAGCTCCGACGAGGTGCGCGACATCTATGTGACACGCCGCGAGGCGGGCCGGTGGTCAGCGCCGCAGCGCGTACATGCCGACCAATGGCATGTCGAAGGGTGTCCGGTGAACGGGCCAGCTCTGGCCGCGCAGGGTTCCCATGTGGCGATCGTGTGGTACACAGCTGCCGCCGATTCGCCGCGCGTCCACGTCGCGTTCTCCGAGGACGCGGGCGAACACTTCGGTCCGCCCCAGCGGATCGACGGAGGAGATCCGATCGGCCGGGTCAGCCTGGCGCTGCTCGCGGACGGTTCGGCGCTCGCGACTTGGCTCGAGACCAGCGGGCGAGCTGCGCTCGTCAGGGCGCTCCGGGTTCCCACGCACGCGGCCCCCGGCCCGGCGTTCACCGTCGCAAGCACCTCGGCGACGCGCGCGAGCGGGTATCCGCGTGTGGTGACCAACGGGAAGACGATCTTGTTCGCATGGACTGAAACCGGCTCGACATCGCAAGTGCGACTCGCGGCCACGCACACGCGATGAACTGGAGCTGATGGTCAGGGATCGGTCATGCCCTCCGGCCTCGAACACAGGCGCTCGGAGGTCGGAGGGCTTCGACTCACACCCGCCAGTCGTGCCTGTCAGCCCGGCACAAACGCCTGTCCGGGTGTCAGGGTGACAGGCAGATCCCCAGGTGGAGGCCCCGGCTGCCAGTACCAAGTAACCTCTTCTGGTCAACTGCGCTGGCCGAGGTGAGCAAGCTCCCTGCTGGGATCGATCCCGGTCACGGCGCGGATATTGCTGCGTTATCTTTATCAGGATCAGGGTGGATTGCTTTGTCAGGAATGCCGACGCTACAATCAGCATCTGAACGATGGACCCCCGCCGGAGATGCTCATGAAACGTAGGTCGATCCCGAACCTGCTGCTCGCCACCGCGCTCGTGCTGCTGTTGCCGCTCGAGCAGGTGTTCTGCGCATGTATGGGATTCGCTGCCCAGCGGACTCCGGTGTCCTCGGTCGCCGGCCACGAGTGCTGCGAAGCGACTTCGGCTGCCGGGTCCGAGCATCATTCGCGGCCGGCGCAGGCGCCGCACTCCTGTTCTTGCCAGCGGCTGGTAGAAAGTGCAGTGCCGGTTCTCAGCGAGGGCAGTGTCCAGGCCCCGGCTGTGGCGCCGGTCGCGGTGCTCACCGGTACGACGATCGTGGTACCGATCCCGGTGCGCCAGGGGACCACCCCCGCGCCCGATGTCGGGAGCGCTTCGCTCCCGGATGACCCCGGCGCCCACGGTTTGCGCGCGCCGCCCGTTTCCGCCTAGTTCGCCTAGGCCGGGGCAGCCACGCGCGACTCGCGCGTGTGCCATGCCCCTCGCTCCAATGGTGGCAGGACCTCTGCCCGCGGAGCGCACCCGTTCGCCTGCGGCTCGAGCAGCGGCATACCCCTCCGTTCACCGATCATTCGTTCGACGTCGTGTGACGTCTTGTGTCGTCTTGGCCCATCGCGGCCGGACAGGAGAACTCGATGCAGCGTTTCATTGGAATTCTCGCACTGGTGGCGATTCTCGCAGGCACGAGTACTTCGGCGGACGCCGCGCCGGCCGCGAAGCGCGAGCAGCGCATCGCCGTCACGGTGACGAAGAACGGCTTCGAGTCCGCACCGGTTCGCCTCAAGGCCGGCCGGCCCGTGAGACTCGTGGTCACCCGCACCGTCGAGCGCACGTGCGCGACCGACATCGTGCTCAAGGAGTACGGCATCACGAAGCCGCTGCCGCTGAACACGCCGGTCGAGGTTCGCTTCACGCCGCGCAAGGCCGGCACCATTCGCTACGCCTGCGCGATGGACATGATCGCCGGCAGTCTGATCGTCGAGTAGTGGGGAGGACGCGATGAGCACTCGAGGTTTCGTGCGGAAGCAGGCATTGCGAGCCTTGCTCGGACTCGCCCCGGTTCTCGTCGTCGCTTGCGGCGTCGTGCTCGCGCAGCCTGCGAGTGCGAAGCCGGGCGGGCCTGAGCTCGGACAGGATTCGGTTCTTGCAGGGCTCGTGCGCGAAGCGCTCTCGGCGCGGCCCGAACTGGCGCAGGCGCAGGCGACGGCGAAGGCGGATCTGGCCCGTGTGCCGCAGGCACGCGCTCTGCCTGATCCGGTCCTCTCGCTCGGCGTCCAGAACGATGGCTTCAAGCAACTCCAGATCGGACAGATGGAGACGAGCTATTGGTCCATCGTCGCGTCGCAGACCTTCCCGTGGCACGGCAAGCGCGGGCTGCGGGCGAAGGCGCAATCGCTGGGTGCCAAGCAGTCGCAATCCGACCTCGAGCGCGCGCGACTCGCGGTGCAGGGCGAGGTCGAGCGTGGTTACCTGGACCTGTTGCTGGTGCGCGACCAGACCCGGATCCTGGGCACGCTCGAAACCCTGTGGATCCAGGCCGAGGGGCTGTCGCGTTCGCGCTACGAGACCGGTAATGGTGCGCAGTCGGACGTCCTGCGTGCCCAACTCGCGCAGAGCCGCCTTCGCCAGCAGCGTTCGGGGCTGGTGGCGGAAGAGCGGCGGCGGCTGGCCGTGCTGAATCGCTCGGTGGGGCGTGCTTTCGACGCGCCGATCCCGACCACCGCGTCACTCGGTGCCATGGCGGATCCGGCGTTGCCCGATTCGTCGGGTGCCGAGGCCGCCATCGAGGCACACAGTCCGGAGCTCAACCGGGCGCGCCTCGCGGTGGAACAGTCGGGCACGCTCGTCTCACTTGCGCGGAAGGACTACATGCCGGACCTGAGCGTGGTCGGCGGCGTGATGCCGCGCGGTGGCGTGTTCGAGCCGATGTGGCAGGCGGGAGTGTCGGTGCCACTGCCGCTGTGGGCGGCGAGTAAGCAGTCCATGGCGGTGCGCGAGTACCGCCTGCGCGGTCAGGCGGCCGAGCAGGGCGCCGAGACCATCCGGCGGCTCGCGCGGCAGCGACTCGAGGAGCGCCGCGCGATGCTCACGGCGTTGCTCGAGACGAACCGTCTGTATCGAACGGGCGTGCTCATCCAGTCGGAAGCGACCGTGTCGAGCACCATGGCGCAATTCAAAGTCGGGCGCGTGCCGTTCGCTTCGGTGCTCGAAGCGCTGAGCGGCTACCTGTCGGATCTCGTCGGCTTCTACGAATCGGTCGCCGCGGCCCAGCGCATCGACATCGCCCAGCGTGAGCTCAGCCTCGACCCGGTCGTCGGCCCGGCGCTGGGTGGCGTGGGGGGCGCGTCCGTGCCCGGCAGCGGCGGAATGGGTTCAGCATCCGCCCCCACCGGTAGTGCACCCCCCGCGCCAGGTGCGGGATCCACATCGTCGGCCATGCCGAAAATGTAGCCCGGAGGAAATCGTGAACAACGCAGGCAACGAACACGAGAGCAATGCAGGCGCGACGGCGAAGTCACGCGCGCGGGCGCGACTCATTGGCATGGCGGCCATTCTGGTCGTGGCCAGCGTCATGCTCGGCGTGGGTGCGACATGGCTGGCGATGCGCACGAAGGGCGGAACACCGGCCAGTGTAACGGCCGCCGAGGAGAAGCCGCTTTATCAGTGCCCGATGCATCCCACGATCACATCGGATCATCCCGGCGATTGTCCGATCTGCGGTATGAAACTGGTTGAGGTGAAGGGTGCTGCGAAGACGGCAGCCGCCCACGGAACGGCCGAACGCAAACTGCTGTTCTACCGCTCCCCCATGAATCCCGATCAGACCTCGCCCACCCCCCGCAAGGACGAGATGGGCATGGACTACCTGCCGGTCTACCAGGACGAGGAGCAGGGTGGAAGCACTTCTGTCGATGGCCTGGCGACGGTGACCATCGACCCGGCGCGCCAGCAGTTGATCGGACTGCAGATCGCGCCCGTGACTCGTGGGTCGGTCTCGGGCAGTTGGCGGACGGTCGGCCGGGTGGAGGTCGACCCGACCCAGGTGCGCAAGACGAACATCAAGGTGGAGGGTTACATCGAGCGGCTGTACGTCGACTTCGTGGGACGGCCGGTGCGCCGAGGCCAACCCTTGTTCTCGCTCTATAGCCCTTCGCTGCTTGCCGCCGAGAACGAGTACGTCCTCGCCCTTCAGACGCGTGATGCCCTCACTCAGGCGGGTTCGACCGACAACAGCGGTACGACACTCGTGGCCGGGTCACGGCGCAAGCTCGAGCTGTGGGACGTCCCGAGCGAGGAGCTCGAGCGTCTCGAGCGCGAACGCACGCCGGCGAGAGCCGTCACCTTCCTGTCGCCCATCAACGGTGTGGTCACGGCCAAGAACGTCGTGCAGGGAGCGAGCGTCAGCGCCGGGGACACGCCCTATGAGCTCACGGACTTGAGCCATGTCTGGGTCAAGGCCGACGCCTACGAGGGCGACCTGGCTTCGGTCCGTGTCGGCATGCCCGCGGTGCTGACGCTCAAGGCCTATCCCGGCCGCAAATTCCGCGGCGACGTCGCGTTCATCGATCCGCTTCTGGACCCGGCGACACGCACGGCCAAGGTGCATATGCACTTCCACAATCCGGCGCTGGAGTTGAAGCCGGAGATGTACGGGGACGTCGTGCTCGAGGGCCGCGACCGTCAAGGCCTGCGCGTGCCG
>JANNWR010000494.1:0-5270 GCA_031408715.1 bacterium | reverse complement strand
CTCGACGGCGAACTGAACGAGCACGGTGAGCAGTCCTTGTCCCATCTCGGTGTAACCGTTATACACCGACACCGTGCCATCGGCTTCGACCACCAGCCGAGCCTTGCCCCACTCGACCACTCCATTGCCAAGCCCGGAGTTCTTGAGCGCGCACGCGATGCCCGCATGACGCCCAGCAGCCATCAACGCGCGCCACGGTTCACACACCGCGGCGAGCGTCGCCTTGATGCCGACCGACTTCGTGAGCCGCTGCCCGCTGGTGATCATGTCCCCTTCGTCGATGGCGTTCCGCCAGCGCATCTCCCAGCGGTCGAGTCCGCACCTGGCCGCGAGCATGTCGAGCGCGCCTTCCAATGCGAACGCCGCCTGCGGCACACCAAAACCGCGCATCGCCCCGCACGCGGGGTTGTTCGTGTAGGCGGCCACCGCTTCGATGGCGACATGCGGTACGCGGTAGGGTCCACAAGCATGTCCTGCCGCGCGTTCCAGCACCTTCATGCCCACCGAGGCGTAAGCGCCCGAATCCCCGGTGAAGCGCGCGCGCACCATGGTCAGCCGGCCCTGGGCGTCACAGGCCGCGGTCAGGTCGATGCACATCGGGTGACGTTTGGGGTGCAAGCGAATGGACTCATGACGCGACAGCGCGAGCTTGACCGGGCGCTTTGTCAGCCACGCGAGCAGCGCTGTCTGCGCCTGCACACTCAGGTCCTCCTTGCCGCCGAACGCGCCGCCATTCGGCACAAGCTCCACGAAGACCTGCTCCTCCTCGACGGCCAGCACGCGGGCCACCTGCCGGCGATCATCGAACACGCCCTGACCCTGCGTGTAGAGGTGCAGCCTGCCGTCCTCGAGCGGAACCGCTAATGCGCACTCCGGCTCCAGGAACAGGTGTTCGATGCGCTGGGTCCGCCATGTGCCGCTCACGACGTGCGCACTGCCGGCGAGCGCCGCATCGACGTCGCCGTGCCGGATCACCGTGCGCGACAGCAGATTCGCGTGCTTGGGATTGACGCGCGGCGCGTCCGGGGAGAGCGAGGCTTCGACCGTGAGCACCGGGGCCAGCACATCATAGGTCACGTCGACCAGCGCTGCGGCCTCGCGCGCCACACTTTCCGACTCCGCGGCCACCGCGGCGAGCACGTCGCCCACGCAACGGACCTCCTCGCCCTCGGCGACGAACGCCGGCCAGTCGGCATGGATGAGCCCATTCCAGCGTTCACCCGGCACATCCCGCGCCGTCACCACCTTCACGACCCCTGCCAATGCGCTTGCGCGTGAAGTATCGATCCGGACGACCCGTGCACGAGCATGCGCAGATAGCGTGACGGCCCCATGCAGCATGTTCGGCCGCGATAGATCGTCCACGAACGGCCGCTCGCCGAGCGCCAACTCGTGCGCACGGTAACGCGCGATGCGTGCTCCAACTCCGCCAGTAACGGGCAATTCGGGAATCGGCACACCGAGCCGGGCGCGGCCCGCAGCCACGATCGCATCCACCACCTTGATCCAACCGGTACAGCGGCAGAGGTGCTCGCCCAGAGCCGCGGCGATCTCGGCACGCGTCGGCTCGGGGTTCGTGTTGAGCAGGTGGTGAGCACGGATGACGATGCCGGGTGTGCAGAAACCGCATTGCAGTCCGTGTGTGGCCGCGAACGCTTCCGCGAAGCGTTCGCGCTCGGCGGTCGGCAGGCCTTCGACGGTCACGACCGTGAGGCCCGAGGCAGAAGCCGCCGGGATGGTGCAGGTGGCGTGCGGCTCGCCGTTCACCAGGACCACGCACGAGCCGCACTGACCCTGCGGGGAACAGCCGCGCTTGGGGCTGATGACACCGCACGGGCCGCGCAATACATCGAGCAACGTTTCGTCCGCACGCCACGCGGCCTCGCGCGGCTCGCCGTTCACGGTCAGGTGGACGACCCCCTGCCGCGGACCCGCCAGTTCCAAGCTCATGCCTTTGTACTCACGAATGTGCCGGGGAAGCGCGCGAGGAACGCGATGGCGTGCCGCAGCTCTCGCGTGTCGAGCGCTTCGCCGATCTTGTGCGTGTTCTGTTCGATCCCGGTGCCGATCCCGAACATCGCCGCGTGCACGTACTCGCCCGCCGCGACCCAGCGCTTGGAGGCTGGCACCACCAGGCCCGGCGTGCTGGCGGGCAGCGGCCAGCCGACACCGTCGGTCGAGAAGATCCAGCGGTCGACGCGCGCGTTGGGCCGCATGCCGCCGCCCTCGGCGCGGGATGCCGCGACGTGCGGCGTGACCACCGCGCTCCATGCGGCCACCGCCGCGGTGATGGCGGGATGCTCCTCGGGTGTGACCCAGCCCATGTAGACCTGTTCGTTGCCGGGTACGTAGCCGCGCCAGGTGGGTTGTTCGTAGCGCGGGATGCGTACTTCGACACGCAGGCCGGCGGCGCGCGCGGCACGCACGGCGTCCATGCCCTCGACATCCTGAACCGCGCCGGCGGGGGTCTCGCCTACCGTGAGGCGGCGATCGAAGCGGAACGTGAAGCGGTCGGGCACCGCGCAATCGCTCGGTGAGTCGAGCGTCGCCCACGACGCCGTGCGAGTGCCGGGCCCCAGGAACGGGTGCTTGGCGAAGCCTTCACCGCGCTCGTAACGCCGGGCTGCCTCCACCAGAAGCGCAGCACCCCATTCGAGCGGGTTCAGTCCCTCCCATGGCATCGACCCATGACAAGAGCGGCCGCTGACGACAACCTCGATCTGCATGCGGCCGCGCTGGCCACGATACAGTCCGAGCGCGCCCTTGTGCGCATCGCCGGTCGAGTCGGTGAGGATGACCACGTCGGGCAGTCGCTCGGGTGGTGCGCCGGGCAGAAGATGTCGCGTCACGTACAGCGGTCCACCGCCGTCGTTGTCTTCTTCCGCGACCGTCACGAGTCCGCGCACGATGACTCCGCGAAGCGCGCCTTCGCGCATCAGTTCGACCAGGATCCGCGACGCCACGATCTGCGATACCACGCCGCCCAGCTGATCGGCCGATCCCCGACCGAACACCACGTGCTGCCATTCGTCGTCGGGCGGCAGCCAGCCCAGCTCACGACGCAGGAACTCGCGATTCACCTTCGACGGGTCGGTGAGCCCGAGATACGGATCGATCCCACCGGTCTTCTCGAGCCACTGGGGACGTAGTGCCTTCACCGTGTCACAGTGGCCATCCCAGTACACGACGCGCTTGGCCTCGGCGGGAACGCCGTCGTTGCGGTCCTCGAGTGTCCACTCCAGGTTGCCGAACGCGTCGAAGCCGACGTCTTCTGGCCTCGCCACCGCGCTGATCTCGAGCATCGTGCGGCGCAGGTACTCGAGGCGCGGTCCTTCGTGATTGCTGAGCCCGCACAGCGGGTCGCCACCTTGCTCGGGCGACTTGTCGACATAGTCCGCAGGAATGCGGATGGCTTCGCGCAGGATGCGCACCGCCAACGGCAGGTCGCGAGCCGCACACGCGGCGATGCGCTCGTCCAGCGTGCCCGTGGTGATCGGCGTGTTCATCGAGACACCCCGTGCGCCAGCCGGTCGAGCTTCGCACCCAGGTCCGGCACCTTGGCCACGGCCAGCAGCGCCATGATCACATAGAGTTTCTTGTTCGCTTCCCGCGCGACGTTGACGCGATGCTGCTCCATGACTCCCGCGCTCACCTCGGCACCGATGTCGGCGGGCAGACAGTGCAAGTACAGCGCCTTGCTTTTCTTGGTGAGCGCCATGCGCCGTTCGTCGCAGATCCAGTCGCGATGTCCGGCATTGCGCTCGAGCGCGGCGCGTTCGATCTCGCTCATCTTCATCTTGTCGCGCGCCTGGTTCGCCGACACGCGTTCCAGCATCAGATCGTAGGGGCCCCAGCTCTTTGGATAAACCGCGTCAGCACCCGCGAATGCCTCGTCCATCGAGTCCACGAGCGTGAACGAGCCGCCGGATTCCGCGGCATGCGTGCGTGCGCTCGCGAGCGTGTCGTCCATGAGCCGGTAGCCGGGCGGGTGAGCCAGCACCACATCGGCGCCGGAGCGCGTCAACAGCATCGCGAGGCCTTGTGGCACCGAAAGCGGCTTGGCGTAGCTCGGCGAGTATGCCCACGACACGGCGATGCGCTTGCCCTGGAGTCCCTCCGGGAAGTACTCGCGCAGCCACATGAGGTCGGCGAGTGTCTGCGTCGGATGATCGATATCGCATTGCAGGTTGACGACCGGCACCTTGCGCGCGTCCTGTGTCGCGGTCAGGTAGCTGCTGATGCCCTTCTCGACCGCGCGCATGAATCGATTGCCCTCGCCGAGGATCAGGTCGTGACGCACCCCGAGTGCGTGCGCGTTCATGCCGAGCATCGCCCCGGTCTCCTCGGCCGTCTCGCCATGCTCGACCTGTGTCGAGCTGCCGTCGACGATGACCGGCCGCATGCCGAGCCGGGCTGCGGCACCCGCCCACGCCGATTTCGTGCGCGTGGAGTTGTCGAAGAACAGCGCGTACGCCAACTCGTCAGGTAGCAGCGCCGTCGAAATACCAGCACGGTCCGCACTCTCCAGTCGCGAAGCCACGGCGAGCAGTGTGTCGAGTTCGTTCGTGCTCCAGTCGCGAGTGAGCAGCAAGCTGCGCCCGAACAACTGGTGAAGAGTAGCGGCGTCCAGGGTCGGCGCGGTGATGGAGGGGCTCATCTCGGGTCAGTCCTTTCGGATGGTCGTGCCGGCGCGCCCTTCGTGGGCTTCGATGAGCGCGTCGGGGTGGCAGATGACGACTTCTTCGCCGCCACAGTCGAGGAATCGCAGCGCGGCTTCGATCTTCGGCCCCATGCTGCCGGGCGGGAACTGACCATCGGCCACCATTCGCTGCAGCTCACGTGTGCCGATAGCGGGGAGCGGTGTGCGAGAATCCGTGAGGTAGTCGCGATAGAGCGCATCGACACCGGTGGTGATGATCATGCGGCGCACGTCGAGTTCGGCGGCGAGCAGCGCGCTGGCGCGGTCCTTGTCGACCACCGCTTCGAGCCCTCGCAGACGATCGTCCGGGCCCCGGCTCACCGGTATCCCACCACCACCGCAGGCGATGACGATGACGCCGGCGTCGACGAGCCGCCGGATGGTGTCGATCTGCACGATGGCGTGCGGGGCCGGCGATGCCACGACCCGGCGCCAGCCGCGGTGAGAGTCCTCGACCATCTCCCAGCCACGCTCGGCCTTGAGCACGGTGGCTTCGTCCGCGCTGTAGAACTTGCCGATGGGCTTCGTGGGCTCCGAGAACGCGTCGTCGTTCGGATCGACTTCGACCTCG
>JANNWR010000493.1:0-1916 GCA_031408715.1 bacterium | reverse complement strand
GGTTGGGGACACTCCAAAGCCCGCATCTCGCGGAATCCCCTGCGCGCAAGGCGGCCGACGCCACCGTGAAGTGGACAACAGAATACACTTGGAGGTTGCCGTGACGTTTAATCGTGCCGCCGTCATCGCAGCGTTGGTCTTGTTCGCGCTTTTCCTCCACGGCAACCGCTTTGCCTACATGGTGGGCGAGCAGGCGATCATCGTTCGTTGCGATCGCTTGACCGGGGCGGTGGACTGCGCACAGGCGTTCGGTTCCAGCGATTGGCAGCGACTGCCTCGGACAGTGGTCAGTTACGCCGACTCGGTTGCCCGGCAATGACAGCGATTGAGCGTGGCTCGCTATTGGGTCGCGGGCCCCACTCCCAGATGCCTAAATAGCTTTCGGTGATTCGGAATTAGCGAGCGGCGAATGGCCGTTGAAAACGTGAGACCTCACCTGTACATCTGGGGGTGTTCGAAGCCAACCCAGAGACAAGGAGGTCTCACGATGAGAGCTGCGCTGTCGTTGAAGCGACCCGCCCGCCGCAGGATCCAGAAGCTCGATCGTCGAAGCAAGAACCCCGACCAGCGCATCCGGTGTCGCGTCGTGCTGAAGGTGGCCGCTGGCCAAAGCTGTAACTCGGCGTCGAGGGAACTGGGCTGCGTCCCGTCGACGGCGGTCCGCATCGTAGCGCGGTTCAGAGCCGAAGGAGAAGCGGCATTGTTGGACCATCGGAGCGAGAACGGGCAGCGCAAGATCGACGCGGATGTTCGCGGCGGTGTGTGTCGGATCCTCGAGGGAACGCCGGAGCATTACGGCGGTACGCGCCCGACCTGGACCCTCGAGATCCTGCGCTCCGTCGTCAAGAAGGTCCTGCGCGTGAAACTGTCGTTGAACTCGTTGTGGACCTTGCTGCACGAGCTCGGTGTGCGCTGGGGGCGACCCCGGCCGATCGTGGCCTGTCCGTGGAGAACGCGGCGCCGGCAGCGGCGAATCGCGGCCCTCAAGCAGTTGGCTGCTTCGGCGAGCAAGCACAACGTGGTGGTCTACGCCGACGAGGTCGACATCCACCTGAATCCGAAGATCGGCCCCGACTGGATGCTGCCCGGGACGCAGCGACTCGTGCTCACCCCCGGGAACAACGAGAAGCGCTATCTGGCCGGCGCCTACGACCCGCTGAACAACCAGCTTGTCTACGTCGAGGGCGATCGCAAGGCCAGTTGGATCTTCCTGAACCTGCTGCGCGCACTGCTCGAGGCCTACGACCACGCCGAGACCATCCACGTCATCCTCGACAACTACGTCATTCACAAGAGCCGTGTCACACAGGCCTGGTTGGCAGAGTTCGGCGATCGGCTGAAGCTGCACTTCTTGCCTCCGTACTGTCCGAGCGCGAACCGCATCGAACGCATCTGGCTCGACCTGCATGCCAATGTCACTCGCAATCATCGGCAGAAGTCCATGGGCGCTCTGTTGGACCGCGTCCATGGGTATCTTGGCAAGCGCTTCGAACTCCAACGACGTCGTCTGCCCGCTGCTTGATGCTGAATCACCGAAAGTTATTTAGTCACGCCACCTCCCAGTGTGTTTGCAATGCTCTAGTGGCACACGCGGCTCCGGTGCCACTAGCCTTGCCGCCTCCCGCATCACCGCCTCATCCGACAGCTTCGCGTATCTCTGCGTCGTCGTGATGTCCTTGTGGCCGAGCACTTGTTGCAGCGCGACAATCGAGCCGCCCCGCTCCAGCCACTGACATGCGAACGTGTGCCGGTTATGCCGAGCTCGGCATAAGAGGCATTATGCCGCACGCCGGATTATGCCGAGTCTCTCGCGGCAGGGGCGATTCAGCAAGGGTTTCCAGCCTTTCGCTGCTTGAACCACGCGGCATATTCCGGCGTCCTCTTCCCGGGCGACTCATCCCGAGCCCGCCCAGGAG
>JANNWR010000492.1:0-5565 GCA_031408715.1 bacterium | reverse complement strand
GTCATGATGACGCCGTCCGCACGCGACAATGCCAACTTGAGCGCGTCCCCGATGCCCTCGGCGGAATCGCCGATGGTGCTGTGGAACGCCACCCCCACGCTGGCTTCTTCCAGGGCACGAGCCAGGTACACGAAGTTGGTGTCGAACGTGCGGCCCGACAGGACCTCGTTGCCGATGGTGACGATCTCGATGCGCATGAGCGAAGGGTCCGAGGGCTTGGGGCGAGGCGGGCGTGCAGAAAGCGGAATGTGCCGCGTGGACCGCGGCCTTGCAAGCCAGAGGACCGTCCGGCGTACAACCCACCGACCTCGCCGGCGCCCGGAAGCCGGCGTGATGAAACCGGTGTGCCCGGCTGGCCGCGGGATCTCAGCGCGGCGGAGCGCCCAGGTTCGGTCGAAATGCGAATGTGAAGCATGTCCGCCCGGCCCCATGGCGCCAGAACGGGACGGTGGCGCGGCCGTATGGGCCCGTGGAGTCGGGCCGGTCGAACGCCGCGCACAGTTCGAACGTCAGGGAGTCGACTACGGCGTACTCATAGGGCGCGTGCGTCACCGGATCCTGCACGCGCGACGAGGACACGCCCGGCTGCTTGGCCAGCAACTCGTCGAGGGTCGCGGGCGCACGGCTCTGCACCGTGTGGAATCCGATGATGTCGTTGGAGATCGTGTACAGGTCGTCGATGCGGTGCTGGTCCAGCGCTTCCAACCGCACCCGCGCCGGCGCGCCGGCGATGACCATCCCGAGCACGGTGACCGCCAGCACGGCAACCGCCACCGCGCGGGCCAGCCATGACGGCATGGCGGCGCGTGGCGCGTCGTCCTCGTCGCGCTTCAGGCCGCCCATGTAGTGCGTGAACAGGAAACCCGCGATGGCCGCCACGACCGAGGCCTTGAGCATGAAGCGCATGCTCAACTCGCCCTTGAGTACGCCGAGCAGCACCGCGATGAAATCACCGATCAACACGCACGCGGCCACGAACAGTGTGAGATACGTGAGCCAGCGGCGCACGCCGGAGTTCCGTTTCTCCGGATCGCGCGCCACGGCACGGCCGGTCAGGCGCGCGGTGAACAGATACACCGGGAACGCCACCAGCAGCGTGGCGACCGAGAACCGCACCCAGTCGCGCGCCAGCTCGATGCGGCCATCGCCCATGGCCGCATCCGGGAACTGATGCTCGATGAACGCGAACAGGATCGTGCCGCAGTGATAGGCCACCAGATAGAGCGCCACGAACAGCAGCAGGTAGAGGAACGCTTCTCTCGCCGAAACCCCGACCCTTCGGCGCGGCACGGGCAGGCCGATCGCGGGAGCATCCGCCCAGGCTGCGAGTTCGGCCGCGATCTCGTCCGCGGGCCAGCGGGCTTCGCGGAGCGCGGCCTCGATGTCGGCTCGCGGGACACCGCGCGCGAGCGCATCACGGACGAACGTGTGCAGGTCGGTGTTCATGGGCTGTCAGCCTACCTCACGCAGACTTCCGGCGTCGCGAATGTCGCGGCAGGAAACGCACGTCCAGCTTCCTGTCGAGCGCTTCGCTGATCCTCTGCAACAGCCGCAGGGAGTGCCCAGCGTAGTCCGATGCCTCGAGCCGGGAGATCACGGAGTGGCTCGTGCCGACGCGCAGCGCCAGTTGCTTCTGCGTGAGCCCCGCCGACGTGCGAAGGTCGTAGATCTCCTGGGCGATTGCACCGCACAGTCGTGCGGTCTCCAGTGCCGCCTCTTGTTCGGGCCGTCCCGCGATGTACTTCTTGTGGAGCTCGTCGATCGCGGTGCGCCTTGAATCTGACTTGTGGACGGTCATGACGACGCTCCTTCGTGAGAATGCCGGTCAGGATCGGTCTCGAAGCGTCGTTTGCGCGTCAGGGCTCGCTCGATCTCGATGTCCGGCACCGCGGACTGCTTCTTGACGATCCCGTGCGACACCACCACCACTTGTGAATCATGGAAGAAGTAGAGGAGCCGGTACTGCACGCCCCGATCCTGGACCCTGAGTTCGCGGATCCCATCCCGGAGCAGGTCCGCGTGAGGCCGGCGAAGCCGATGACCCTCAGCGCCCAGGCGCTCCATCGCTTCCAGACACTTGACCCGGGCATGCTGCGGCAGCTGTTCGAACCAATCGTGCAGGGGCACTCGTCCGGGAGCTTCCCGGTAGAACACCACGTCAGGCATGTTCGCCCCGCACGGCGTACCTTAGCAAATTTGCGAAACAGCCCCAAACCATTCCTTCGCACATCGGCTGCGCTCCCGGCTCGGGGGCTGGGTCCGTTGTGAGGGCGGTCCAAATCTGCCGCTGTCGTCTGGGGATGTCCACTCGCGGCTTTCCACGTCCCGCCACCTACCGCTCGGGTGGTCCGCTCCACGCCAGGGCCGTGCGCGCTGGTGTAGGTGGAACGGCCCGCCCAATCTCAGGAGCGGCAACTCGAAGACCACGCAACCCGAAACATCGATTTGCCCCACTTACGGGTCAGGTCGAACAACGCGAGTGCGAAAAACGGCAGGGCGACGACCCATTTCCTGCCGCCGCACCACGGCGAGCGCGGCAAGCGCCACGCTGGACGCATCAGGCGCATCCCCAGGGACGCAATCTCACGGGGTTCGCCCTGTGCGGCAACGGATTTCCGGACAGCGACTTGAGCGCGTGAGCCAGAGGCGTGGTGCCTGTCGGGTGACCGAGAGCGGCTGCCGCTCCCGAGGTCCCTCCGAGAGAGAATGCGCGCCCCCTCGCGCCGGTCCAGGCACGCGGCAGTTCTTCCTTGCACGCGCCGATCGTCCGTGATTATAGTTAACCATATGGTTAATCGTCACGATGACCCACTCGATGCCGTGTTCGGCGCACTGGCTCACCCCACGCGCCGGCGTATGCTCGAAACGCTCGCCACTGGCCCCACGTCGGTCGGTGAGCTGAGCTTGCCGTTCAAGCGACTCTCGGCGCCCGCGATCAGCCGCCACCTGCGCGTGCTCGAGGATGCCGGAATGGTGCTGCGCGAACGCGACGGCCGTGTGCATCGCATGGACATGGCCGGCAGTTCGCTTGCCGGCGCACTGGCCTGGCTCGAAGTGAATCATCGTTTCTGGTCACAGCGTTTCGATCGCCTCGCCGCACTGCTCGAAGAACCCGATCCGCCGGTACCTGTCCCACCCGCACCCGCACCCCCGGAGGTTCCCGTATGGCCCCATCCCCGCCAGGCACCGGTTTCGCGCTCACACTCGAGCGCGACTTCAAGACGACGCCCGACCGTGTCTTCGAGGCCTTCACGACGCCGGAGAAAGTAGCGCGCTGGTTCTGCCCGAGCGACGAGTACGTGTGCACGGTGCACGAACTCGATGCACGCGTCGGCGGCCGCTACCGCTTCGCGATGAAGCACAAGGGCGGCAACGTGCACACCGCTTCGGGCACCTATGAAGAGCTGACGCGGCCGTCGCGGCTGGTGTTCTCGTTCAACTGGGAGAGTGATCCGGCCGCGGGCAGCTCCCGCGTCACGGTGACGTTCGAGGCGCGAGGCGACATGACGCGCATGCACTTCCTCCAGGAGAACATGGTCTCCGCCGAGTCCCGCGACAAGCACATGGCCGGCTGGAACGGCTGCTTCGCGTCTTTTGAGCGGCTGTTCTGATCCTTCTTCCCCCCTGACGCGTCTTCCACGCCCAAGCCCGTTTTCCCCGCTCCACCTGAGACCCCAAGGAGGCACGTATGTCGACCACCACCACGCCGATGACCGAGCTGTCCCATTACCTGGCGACGTTCGAACGCGAGTACCAGAGCACGCTGCGCGTGCTGAAGGCGTTCCCCGCCGACAAGGCCACGTTCAAGCCCACCGAGCGCAGCACGCCCGCGAACCAGGTCGCCTGGACGCTGGTCATGTCGCAGCACGTCGTGATGCCGATCCTGACGGAGGCAGCCCTGACGCCTCCCAAAGACCTGCCGCCCGCACCCGCCGACTGGAAAGCACTCGTCGCGGCGTTCGAGCAGACACACGCTGGCGTGATGGCCAAACTGAACGCGCTCGACAGCGCCACGTACAACAGCCCGATCGTCATGATGGTCGGCCCCGGCGGTGCCACCGCACCGATGCGTCGCGCCGACGTGCTGTGGCTGATGCTGTACGACACCATTCATCACCGCGGACAGTTCTCGGTCTACCTGCGCGCCTCGGGTGCCAAGGTGCCGAGCATCTACGGGCCGAGCGGCGACGAACCCTGGTCCTGAGCGGCACGACACGTTGGAGCACGAAGCCCCCGGCGGGAGCGATCCCGGCCGGGGGCTTCGTGTGCACGGTGCGCTTGATCAGACGATGGCAAACCCCATGCGCGCCTGAAGCAGCAGCAGGACATGCAGCGTCGCCATGCTCACGATTCCGGCGATGACGTCGTCGGCGACGATGCCCCAGCCGCCGGGCAGGTGCTGCGCTTCACGGGCGCCGAGGGGCTTCCAGACATCGAAAATGCGGAACAGCACGAACGACACCAGGAATGCCGTGACGCGATGCGGGCAGAACAGCAGTGCGATGGCCTGGCCGATGGCTTCGTCGATGCAGATGGGGCCGGCATCGTGGCCCAAGTCCTTCTCGCCTTCGCCGGCTGCCCACACGGCGATGGCGGTTCCCAGCACGAGCAACGCGAAGAACATCGGTAGCGTCGGCACCGGCGTGAACCAGCCGATCGCGCAGATGAGCGCGCTGCCGACGGTGGCAGGTGCGGCAGGCGACAGGCCCGCGGGACCGAGCATGGCAAGCCACGTGGCTGGGCGCTTCGCGAGGCGGATGGTCGCCGCGGGATCGGTGAACTTCATCACTCGCGGCGCGTCGATTCGGTGACAGGCGTGGAGTTCGGCGCCGGTTCAGCGTCGTTCACATTCGCACGCGCTGGCGGCGAGAAAGCGGTGGGGCCGGGCGCGGCGGGCGGAGCTGCGGGCGTCACCGATGCAACCGGGGCGGGCCGAACGCTTGTCGCTGGCCGAGCGAGCGGGCGCGGCGCGAAGGCCGAGGTGGCGGGCGCCGGACGGGGCGCGGACGCCGGACGGGGTGCGAAGGCCGGAGTCGCTGGCGTCGATCGAGGCGCGGCCGCGGGCCGCGTCGCGAAGGCTGAAACCGGAGGCATCGGGCGTGGCGCGAACGCAGGTCCGACAGTCGGGCGCGACTCTGGCAACGGTGCAGGAGCAGGACGCAGCGCCGGTGTGGCTGGCGACATCGACGTCGCGATCGCCGGCCGCGTGGGTGCTGCACCGAGCGCGCCACCAGGGCGCATCGTCGCGGGTGGCACCGAAGTGGCCATCGGCGTGCTCATGGCGGGCGCCACGGCACTCGCAGGCGCGCCTGCGACTGGGGCGACGGGTGGGGTGGTCACCGCGGTCGCCGTCGGCGCATTCCCGGTGCCGAGCCGCGCCAGGACGGCCTTGCAGGCGGCGCGCAGCGTCTCGGACACGCCCACGCCGGTCGAGGCCACGGCTTCGAACTCGGGGCAGTTGTGCACGTTGAGCGCCTTCTTCAGGCGCTCGACCGGGATCGTCAAGGGCAGGTCGCGCTTGTTCCACTGGAACACCCACGGGATGCGGCTCAACGCGGGACCCGA
>JANNWR010000491.1:0-1599 GCA_031408715.1 bacterium | reverse complement strand
GCGGTCGAATCCGGCAAGTCGGCGGCGGTCGAAGCGCTCGCGTTCGCATTCGACGCCGCAGCGCCGCGCGCGGTCGTCACGGCCGTCACCGCGGAGACCGGCGGCAAGCCCGACCTCACAGAGTCAGAGGTCATCGTGTCCGGCGGCCGCGGGCTCAAGGCCCCCGAGCACTTCGCGCTCATCGAGCAGCTCGCCGACGTGCTGGGTGCCACGGTCGGCGCGTCGCGCGCCGTGGTCGACGCGGGCTGGCGGCCGCATGGTGACCAGGTCGGCCAGACCGGCAAGACGGTCAGCCCCAAGTTGTACGTGGCCATTGGTATCTCGGGCGCGATCCAGCATCTGGCGGGCATGTCGTCATCGCGCTGCATCGTCGCCATCAACAAGGATCCGGAAGCGCCCATCTTCAAGGTGGCGGACTACGGACTGGTGGGAGACCTGTTCGAAGTAGTTCCGGCACTGACGGAGGCCATCCGTAAGTTGCATTGATGCAAGTGCGACAGAAGCTTGACGGTTTCAGGCGTGCCGCGTAGCTTGCGGTGTTCGAGGGCGCATGACGCGCCCGTTCACGGAGGATGACACTCGACATGCTCGAGTATCTGCCGGTCCTGCTTTTCGTGGCGGTGGGGTTGGGATTCGGAGCGGTGACGATCGCCGCTTCGTCGCTCATCGTCCCACGCCGGGTGTCTCCCGAGAAGGTGTCCGCCTATGAGTGTGGCGTCGACCCCGTGGGCGACGCGCGCGGCCGCTTCACCATCAAGTTCTACATGGTGGCCGTGCTGTTCATCCTGTTCGACATCGAGGCGGTGTTCCTTTACCCGTGGGCGGTGGCATTCCATCAGCTCGGGCTCTACGGGCTCATCGAGATGGTGCTGTTCATCGTCATCCTGCTCGCCGGCTACCTGTACCTGCTGAAGAAGCGGGCCCTGGAGTGGGAATGATGCCGATGGTGCTCGCTCGCCCGACCGCAACGGCTCCATCTCAGCGAGGCCTCCGCGCATGACCGACCCCCGCGACAATCCCTTCCGCACGCTCGCGCACGCCGCAGCGGTGTCCAAGGCCGCCGGGCTCGTCATGCCCCAGGCTGCAGCACCGCCGCAGTCCGATGACGAGCGCTTCCGCGACGAGCTCGAGAACGGCATCCTGTTCACGACCGTCGAGAGCGTGGTCAACTGGGCGCGCGCCAATGCCATCTGGCCGCTCGGCTTCGGCCTGGCGTGCTGTGCCATCGAGATGATGGCCATCGCCGGCCCGCGTTTCGACGTGTCGCGCTTCGGCGCCGAGGTGTTCCGCGGCAGCCCGCGCCAGGCCGACCTCATGATCGTGGCTGGCCGCGTCAGCATCAAGATGGCGCCCGTGCTGCGCCAGCTCTACGACCAGATGCCCGACCCCAAGTGGGTGATCGCGATGGGTGCGTGCAGCTCGTGCGGCGGCGTGTTCAACAACTACGCCATTCTGCAGGGCGTCGACAAGATCGTCCCGGTCGATGTGTACGTGCCCGGCTGTCCGCCGCGGCCCGAAGCGCTGATCCACGGCATCATGAAACTTCAAGAAAAGATCCTGACCGCCAAGATCGAGTTGGGGCCCATCGCCCGCAAGCGG
>JANNWR010000490.1:0-7020 GCA_031408715.1 bacterium | reverse complement strand
GCGACGGCGATCACCAGCAGGTTGTTCGCGCCCGTGACCTGCTGCATGACGATGCTGCCCTGGCCGATGAAGCACAGCGCGAACGTGCCGAGGAACTCGGCCCAGTAGGATTTGGGTCCCTGATCCATGCCACCTCCGTGTGCTCGTGCCGAAGCCTGTAGGCAGACACCGGCGCTGGCGAAGCTCGCTCGCAACGCCCGCATCCACCGGGCAGGAGTGCGGCACGCTAACCAGCCGCGCGGCGCGCGTCAATGGCCGAGCGCACGGTCCCCCGAGCCCAGTGCGGCTCGATTCGGCGATCCACCCACGCGAGGGGAGCTGATCCCGCCACGACGTACGCCCTTCGCGGTTCGCTTGCGTCTCGCAGAGCGAACCAAGGCGTTCCAAGGGCCATGTGCCCACGCCACTCTAGCTCGACGCACGCTGCTGCCGCCGCAACAACTCTTCCATGAGCTTGGCGTTGCGGGCGGCCTGGCCCGCATGGCAGTTGTTGAAGAACAGGTAGGTCTGCTTGGCCTGCCGGGCCAGTTCCGACAGCTTGGCGGCCCATTGCATGAGCTCGGATTCGGAGTAATCGTAGTCGTAGCGCAGTTGCTCGCGATTCGCCGCCGGCCGGCGGTCGGGCCCCGCCGCCGGGGCCGCGGGCTCGCCCGCGAACAACGGCGCGATCTCCTCAGCCGCCGCTCGCACGGCGGTGTGTGGCGCGGCCGGGGCCGCAGCCCGCGTGCCACTCCCCCACCAGTGTCTCGCGTTCCGCCCATGGAAGCGCACATAGCCCACGCCGTTCGTGACGTGGGTGACCGGCGGCACCAGACCCGGCAACGCGGGCTCGTCGACGCAGCAGTAACCCAGTGTGCGTTCGCGCAGCCAGTCGGCGAGCTTCGGGTGCATCCACGAGTCGTGGCGGAACTCGACCCACAGCGGCTCGCCGGCGAGGCACTCGCGCATGCGCTCCAGATGCGCCTTGGCGCGTTCGTCGCGGCGGAAGCTCCATGGGAACTGGGCGAGCAGGCCGTGGTACTTGCCCGCGTCCTTCAACGGCTGCAGGGCACTCATGAAGTTCTCATAGAGCAACGCATCGTCGGAGCCCTGATGCGTCATGCTCTGATGCAGCTTGACGATGAAACGAAATCCCTCCGGGGTGCGCTCATGCATGCGCTGCATCGTGCTCGCCTGCGGCATGCCGTAGTACGTGGAGTTCACCTCGACGCAGCCGAAGTGTCGCGCGTAGAAGGGCAGGAACTCGGCGGCCGGGGTTCCCGGTGGGTAGAATGGTCCCACCCAATCCGCGAATGAGTAGCCCGACGTGCCGATCAGGAACTCGCGATCGGCGAGCATCACAGCGGCTCGTCCGGCGGATCGGGAATGTCGTCGGAATCGGGTGGAGGCAGCTCGCCGCCCGCGTCGCGCGGCCGATAGCCGCCGAATGCGCCGCCCATGCGCTTGCCCGCGGGTTTGCCGCGGCCCGTCGCCGGTGCGGGGCCGCGCGGCTTCAACTGGGTGGGATCGGGCGCGGACGGATCGGCGCCCTCGGCGTACCCGGGCGGGCGCGCGCGCGCCGCCGCGTCGCGTGCCGCGCTCCCCTGCTTGGCCCCCCCGAATGGCACGTGCCCCAGCGCTCGTCGATGCGCGAGGGAACCGGCCGGCACCACCGAGGCCTCGCCCAGTTTGTCGCGCACTTTGTCGAGCGCGTCCTGGAGCGCCTTCGCTCTCTCGTCCTTGGCGAACAACTCCAATTGTTCATCGTCGGCACTCTCGAGCCCCGACGCCGAGATTCCGAGCAATCGCAGGGCTTCGCCCTTCCAGTGCTCGCGCCACAGCGCGCGCGCCACGTCGAAGATGCCGATGTGGTCGTCGACCGCCGCGCTCAACGCGCGCTGGCGCGTGAGCGTGCGGAAGCGGTGGTCGCGCAGCTTCAGGGTGATCGTGCGGCTCTTGAAGCCGTCACCGCGCAGCCGGCGCGCCACCTGGTCGGCGAGCCGCAGCAGCGTGCCTTCGAGGAACTCCGGGTCCCGGCAGTCCTCGGGCAACGTCACTTCGTGTCCCATCGACTTGGGGTCGACGCCCTCGTGATAGGGGATCACCGGCGAACGATCATGCCCCCACGCGGCCTCGCGCAGATGCTCGCCGACCACGCCGAAGCGCTGCTGCAATATCTTCTCCGGGGCGTTCGCGAGTGCGGACACGGTGCCGATCCCCATGCCCTTCAAGTGCTCGCTCAGCTTGGGACCCACGCCCCATAGCGCCTGCACGTCCTGCGGCCAGAACACGCCACGGAACTCCTCTTCCGACAGCGCTGTGATGCCACGAGGCTTCTTCACCCCGCTCGCCATCTTGGCGATGAGTTTGTTGGGGCCGATCCCCACGGAAGCGCCCAGACCGTGCACGTCGGAGATGCGCTGCTGCAGGTCGCGAGCGATGGCGATGGCGGACTCGGCCGTCTGCCCGCGGCCCGGCAACTTGCGCAGGTCGAGAAACGCCTCGTCGACACTGAACGGTTCGACGTCCGGGGTGATCTCGAGGAACATCTCGAGCAGTTCGAGCGACTTCTCGACGTACTTGCGCGGGTTGCCCTCGACGTACTCGGCATGCGGGCACAGTCGCTTGGCTTCGGCGAGCGGCATGCCGGCGCGCACGCCGAACGGGCGCGCCTCGTAGGACGCCGCCGTGACCACGCCGCGCCGGTTGGGGTCACCGCAGACGATGAGCGCCTTGCCACGCAGGTGCGGATGGTGCGCCTGCTCGACCGACGCGAAGAACGCGTCCATGTCGACGAGCATGATCATCGCTGCCACCCCCACCTGTTCATCCCGGCCCCGTCCAGGCGCGACTCAGCACCCACGACGGACCGCGCGCGTCGAAGCACAGTTCGTAGCTGTCGTCCTTGGCTCCCTGCACGGCGAAGTAGCGCAACTGCGCCTGGCCTTCGCGCCGGGCCCACTGACCAGTGACCTTGCGAACGCGAACGACACGCCCCTGCCAGCGGAACCGGATAGGGCGCATGGAACCATCCACGAACGCCGTCAGCACATCCACGGGATCGTTGAGCGATTCGAACATGATTCTCGGTAGGCACCGCAGAGAGCCTACTGCACACTTGAGCAGTACCGCAAGGGCCATCACGGACAGCCTCCTTCTGCCCACTGAGGCGTGCTCGAAAGTGCGCGCCCCCCGCTCGGCCGCGCGTGCGCCGCCCTCTCGCAACGCTGTCCCCCATGTCGAAGGCCGCGCGCTGTCGCGCCGCAAGCAACCGCGAAGCGAGAGCGCCGCCCATTCGTAGTAGGCGTAGCCGCAGCCGGACGGGGGTATTTTCGTGAGCCCAGGCAGCGGGGGTCCCGGAAATGGCCTCACCATTTCCGGGTCCGCGCTGGGTGAACGAAAAAACCCCCTCCGGCTGCGGCGGCGCACCAGCGACAGCCACCGCCCCGAAGGGGGTTCTTCACAGCAAAGCGAACGGCTAAACCGACTTCGGAACGACAGCCTCGCGCTTCACGTCGAGTACTCGCCGCCACATCGACATGAACGCGCTGCCGAGCATGACGATCGCGCCCAGCCACACCAGGTTGATGAACGGCTTCGTGCTGACTTCGACCGCCAGCGTCTGGCTGCCCTTGCCGCGCTCTTCCCCTGGCAGTGACAGCATGACGCTGCCGTCTTGCGGGTTCGCCGACACGATCGCCAGTGTGCCGCCGCTCGGCAGGTACGCCGGCGTGGACCTGCGCTTGCCGTCCCCCATCGAGATCTCCAGTACGGGCTTCAGCGGCACGGTGCGGCCGCCGATGTCGGCGATCAGATTGGCGGTCAGCTTCATCTTGCCGTCGCCGGGCTCGGGCAGGAAGCCCTCGAAAGTGAACTTCACGTTGCCGGCCTGCTTGGTCTCACCCGGCTTGAACCACGTGCCGCCGACGTCGTCGCCGCCGACCATCTCGAGCGGCGAGATGTACAGGTCGTGCGTCAGGTAGCGCTCGATATGCGGCTTCTTCATGTAGCCCTGATTGTATTCGCTCCAGTAGAACTTGGCGTTCGCGGTGAACTTGCGGCCGTCGGCCACCACGGCGATGAGGGCGTGCTCCTTGCCCTCCTGGTCCTTCTCCATGCCGGTGAAGTTCATGTCGAAGCCCAGAACCTTGCGCGACTCACCGCGCGGCAGCTGCACTTGTTCCGACACGCCATAACCGCTCGAGGCGATCACACCGATCAGCATGACCGACGCGCCCATGTGTCCCAGGAATGCCGAGCCGTGCTTCCACGACGCCTTGAAACCGCGCAGCGTGACCACCATGTTCGCAGCCAGCGCGAAGCCCATGGCGAACATGATGAGCGCCGGCATCGGCTGGCGCACGCCGAGTGCGAACGCGATGCCCGCGGTGACGACGCCGAAGAGCGTTCCCGGCAATGCGGCCTTCAGGAATGCTTCGGGCTCATGCTGGCGCCAGCGCAGCAGCGGCGCGATGCCGAGCAGGATGCCCATGGCGACCGCGAGCGGCGCGTTGACGAGGTTGTAGTAGCTGGTCTGGACATTGCTCGGCGGACCGAACAGCCGCGTGATGAGCGGCGCGCTCATCCCGACCGCGATCAGCGCACACATGAGCATGAACACGAGCTGGCCGAGCCACATGAACGATTCGCGTGAGAACGAGCCCAGCGGCTGGGTGTCCTTGGGAATGTCGCTCAGGCGCGCCAGCAGCAGGCCATAGCCCGTCACTCCCGCCACGACGATGAACGAGATCAGAAAGCCGCCGAGGCCGCCGGGGATGTGCCACTGGTCGTTCGCGGCGAAGGAATGCACCGAGAAGTCCGCGAGCACACCGCTGCGCGTCAGGAACGACGCGTACAGCACCAGCACGTAACTGGTCACGGCCAGGAAGAAGTTGGTGCGGCGCAGCGAACCCGTGACGCGCTGCACGAGCAGACCGTGCAGCAAGGCGATGTTGGCGAGCCACGGGATGAGCGAGCCATTCTCGACCGGGTCCCAGCCCCAGTAGCCGCCCCAGCCCAGTACCTTATAGGCCCACACACCACCCATGATGAAGCCCGTCGCCTGGATCGCGGTCGAGAACACCACCCACGGCAGCGCGGGTTTGACCCAGCCGTCGTAGTCCCGTTTCAGCAGCGCAGCGCACGCGATCGCGAACGGCACCACGAACGATGAGAAACCCGTGAACAGGATGGGCGGATGGATCGTCATCCAGTAATCCTGAAGCAGCGGATTCAGGCCGGCGCCGTCGGTGTATGCTTGCGCACTGCGCAGGAACGGCCCGCGGATCACACTCACGAACGTCAGCAGGACGACCGGGAGGTTGAGGAAGAACATCGAGGGTTGCGCGAGCGGGCTCTTCCAGCGCATGAGCACCAGACCCAGCGTCGTGGTGAGCAGCGCCCACAGCAGGAACGTTCCCTCCTGCCCGCCCCAGAACGCCGCGTACACGTAGTACGATGGCATGTCGCGCGACGAGTAGTCGTGCACATACTGATACTGGAACTGGTGGTTGAACAGGATCCACCACAGGAACACGGCTCCGCCGAGCAGCGCCAGCCACTGCACCTTGAAGGCCGTCCGCGCCACGGGCGTGGCGCCCTCCCGGCCCGAGAGCATGGCGAGCCACGCAGTCCCCGCAACCAGTGCCGACACGAAGGCCAGCCAGCAGGACACCTGACCCCAGTTGAGCGTGCCGCTCGAGGTCAGAACGCCGCCGAGCACCAGCGCGGGCACGATCAGTGCGAGCGCCGTGGTCAGCTCTGGTCGCTTCACGATGCCACCGCTTTTGCGGCCTTGTCGGCTTCGGCCTGGTACTTGGACGGGCACTTCACCAGCAACTGGTTGGCCTCGAAGTGATCACCCGCGAACTTGCCGATCGCGACCACACTGACCGCCTGGTCGAAGTTGCCGGGGATGACGCCGCGATACTCCACGGGCATGACGTCGCCCTTGTCGTCCTTCAGGTTGAACCGGAGGAACTGTTCCTCGGTCTTCAGGACGTAGTCCTTGTCGGCGAGCTTGCCGTTCACCTGCACCAAGCCGCTCGCCGTGCGCGCTTCGGCAAAACCGATATACGGCGTCATAGTGCGCTTGAAGCTAGAGACACCCACGCCGGCCGCCACGGCCAGAAGCACGATAGCGACGATGACCTTGAGATTCATCGTTTCTCCATGTCTTTGAGGCGTCGTTCCACGCGCAGGATCCACACGAACAGCAGGCCCCACACGAGCAGCGAAACACCGAGCACCACCCAGTTGCGGTCCATGGTGAGTCCTTTGATCAAGTGATCAAGCCGACAGGCGCCGCTCGAGCCGGAACACACGCACGCGCAGCGACTGCAGCCAGAAGAAAAGGAACGTGAACCCGATGAGCATGGTCAGGAAGCACCAACGGATCATGGGGTCCATATCGACCTTACCGGTCGAGTTGATGATGGGATCCGGATGAAGCGTGGAGTAGATGCGTGGTACAACGAACATCAGCGGCGGCACGGCGACGAAAGCGATGACCGAGTACACCGCCGACAACCGAGCGCGCTTGTCGTCCCCTTCGATGCTGCCCCGCAGGGCCAGATACGCACCGTAGAGCAGCAGGACGAAGAAGATGCTGGTCTCGCGCGGGTCCCAGTTCCAGTAACTGCCCCACATCGCCTTGGCCCACATCGAGCCGGATACGGTTGCCGCAATGCAGAAGAGCAACCCGAGCTCAGCCGCCGCGGCTGCCTGATCGTCGTGCCTCAGGTCGCGCTTCCACAGGTACATTGCGCTATGCAACATCGACCAACCCAGCGCGAGCACCGAGATCCATGCCGCCGGGATGTGGAAGTACAGCACACGCGTGGTCTCGTGCAGCACCGGAACCAGAGGCGCCTGCAGCAATGACACGGTCATCGTGACCGCGATCAAGACGAAGATTCCGATCCGCCAGATCATCGTGATCCGCCCAGGACACCGGCATGCAGCACGGCTCCCGGATCAGTCCTCCCAGAGATGGTCATAGAGTAACAGGCTGGCACCGAGCAGTGCCACCGCGTAAGCCGC
>JANNWR010000489.1:0-6093 GCA_031408715.1 bacterium | reverse complement strand
GTTCATGAAGCCGGGTGTCATGAACATGGGCCCCAGCCTCATGAACTGGTTCGTCTACAGCCTCGTGGTGAGTGTCATCGCGGGTTACGTCGCCGGCCTGGCGCTTGGACCCGGAGCGCACTACATGCAGGTGTTCCGGTTCGTGAGCACCGTGGCGTTCGCGGGCTATTCGCTGGCGCTCTGGCAGGACGCTATCTGGATGGGCAAGTCGCCGGGGACAGTGTTCCGCAACAGCATCGACGGGCTGGTGTACGCGCTGTTCACGGCGGGCACGTTCGGGTGGCTGTGGCCCAAGTGAGCCGCTGATCCGTTCGAAGACGACGGCGCGGCCCGCGCGATGTGTGTGTGGGTGGCCTCATCCTTGGCGCGTTGAGGGAGAGAATGCTATCGTTCCCGACCCTGAGAGGCGGCGTGGCCAAGTGGTAAGGCGAGGGACTGCAAATCCCTTATTCCCCGGTTCGAATCCGGGCGCCGCCTCCAACTTATTGATGTAAGTGGAGTTGCAAAGTTCCAGCACGCGGCTCGTCGAGCGCTGCTTCCGAGTGCAAGCGCGTGCTCAAGGTGTTGGTAGAAGTCGGTGAGCTTGGCCGCCTCCATCCTCCACGAAGACGTAGCCAGCTGTGCCCTCGAGCGCCCGAGCGGCAAGCGCCACGGGGGAGCTCCGGCATCTTTGGCTCTGTGCTGCGCGCCACCTCAACGGCTACACTGCGTTGACCATGCGCCTCTATCCCCAGCTCGAGTTCCTGCGGTCTGCCGCCCGTGCCTCCGAAATGCCCCCGCGGCTGATGTCGAGCTGGCGTTCGTGGGCCGCTCCAATGTGGGCAAGAGCTCGGTCCTGAATGCGGTCATCGGCCGCAAGGAAATCGTACTCATCTCCAAGACGCCGCGGTACCCGCAGCTCATCAAGGTGTTCGAGGTGGAACCGGGGCCCTGAATCGTGGACCTGCCGCGCTACGGCTTTGCCGCCGCGCCGCGCCGGGGCGCGTGCGCGACGCCTGGCAGCCCATGATCGAGGGCTACCTCATGCAACGTTCGTCCTTGCGCGAGGGGATACAGCTCAACTCATCGACACTTGAGTCCATCGACGAGATCCGACGGCAGTGCGAAGCATGGCGATCATGCGCCGGCGTCCGCCGCCGCTACTTGGCAAGCGGCTGCTGCCTTCGAGGCCAAGGTGACTCGGCTGTCGCGATAAATTCAGCTTCGAGCCATGCGGCGGCCCCACCAGGCCTCGCAAACGAGGCCCAGAGTCGTTCGGCAGACAGATGCATCTTCCGCGCAGCCGATGAAAGGCTGCCGTTGAGAACGGAGAGATGACCATGCGATACGCCTTGACAGCTGCATTGGTTGGGATCCTGTCGCTTGCCGCGGGCGCGGCCTCGGCCGACGATACGGTCCCGCTCGCTTCCGGTACTCGTGTTCGCGTTACGGCCCCAACGGGCGGCGGTCGGCTGGTCGGGACAGTCGTCGCACTCGACGACAAGAGCCTCACATTGCGGATTTCGGGCAAGACGGACAACAGGAGCATCGCTCCGCAGGTTTCGGGCAAGACGGACACGACGGTTCTCCGCCGCGAGGAGATCTCCCGGTTGTTTGTGAGTGAGGGTCGCGGCTCCCGAGGTAGAGCGGCCCTCATTGGAGCGGCGTACGGCGCTGGGGCCAGCGCAGTCCTGGGCCTTGCGGCCGGCAACGATTCTCCAGAGAGCTTCATCAGGCTATCGGCGGTGGCGAAAGCTGCGCTGTTCTGCGTAGTGCTGGTACCCATCGGAGCGTTGATTGGGGCCAGCCATCCAGCAGAACGGTGGAAGGAACTGCCCACGAATGCTGTCCGCATGAGTCTTGCGCCGGTCAGGGGGCTGGGTGCCTCGGTCTCCATCGCATTTGTCTTCTAGCGCGGTGCCAGATCGGTGGCGCGGCCACGCATGAGGGCCGGAACCACCCCTGTGCGTGGCCGCGGAGAAGCGACGAGGACGTGAGGGGAACTCGCACAGGAGCCGCTGAGCAGGCCGATGAAACTGGCGGTCGCCTTTGCACGCTTGCCTGAACCACAGAGAGGCGCGCGAACTCCCCAGCACTATTGAGCTCTGCGTAAGGAATGCAACGGAGTGACACGTCGGAGCCGGAGGCCCGAGTGCTCGACGCAACTCCATCGCTTCGCGGGCGAGTGTCGCGACCTCTCGAGTTCTCGGATCACGTCGAGCGCGAGGTCGACGCGATCCTTCGGGCAACGGTTCGCCAGACGACGCTTCGTTTGCCGCCACACCCCTTCGTCGGGGTTGAGTTCCGGCCCGTACGCCGGTTCGAATCCGGGCGCCGCCTCCAATCATCACGCTCCGAACGCCCCTGCGGTCGATCACACGGGCGTCTCGCTTTCTCGGGGCGCCCGCACTCCGGGTCACGTCTGAAGCCCCCGGCGGGAGCGACCCGCCAGGGGCTTCGGTGAGCGGTCAGTGCCCGGCGCCGTGGGGACTCGCCGAGCCGGCCGTCACAACCGCACAATGCGCCGGATGAACTCCGCGTCCCCGGCCCGCACGCGCACGAGGAATAGCCCGGCTCCGGCACGCTGGCCGTTGCTGGCCCGCCCGCTCCAGCGCAACTGCATGCGGCCGGCAGCCCGCGTGTCCTGCTCGCTCCACACGCGACGTCCCTGCATGTCGAAGACCGAGAACTCCACCGGGCCAGCGACGTCGAGGTCGAGCACGAACGAGACGGCGTCGAGCGCTGGGTTCGGGAATCCAGCCGAGAGCGCGAGCACCGGAGGAGTGATGTCGCCCTCGTCGGCCAGGGTGGTGACAACGCCGTCAACAAGTACATCATGGCCGCCGCTGACCGAGATACGCGTGACGCTGGTATCCGCGAGTGCGTTCGCGGCGATGAATCCGACCCGATACGTGCCGTTGCGTCTCGTACCACTCCAGTTGAACGTGCCGCCGGTCCGCGTCGCGTTCGGAGTGAATGTCGCACCGCTGTTGGCGGGCAGACTCACCGGCAGCATGACGAGCGAGGTGATGGCCTCTCCGTCCGGGTCCCGTGCGGTCACGTTGAAGCGGACCGATTGGCCGCGCCGCACCTGGATCCGAGCCGGGCTCGAGACGATCGGAGCGTGGTCCACGACCACGGGCGGAGGCACGAACTCGAACGCCCCGAGGTCGGCGTAGGTCAGCGGACCCGCACCCCGGTCCACGGTGAGCGGGTCGTCGAGGCGGGGCGCCCCGGCCGCGTCGAGTGCCGGGAACTCGGGAAGCGCCGAGTACGCTGCGTCGATCGCGGGGGACCCGGCGAGCAACCTGAAGTCCGCGTTGGCAGGAGCGGCGAAGCGGGGATCCGCCTGCGCCGAGTGCATGTCCAGCCCGGTTGCCACCTGGAAATCCGTGAGCAGCGCATACGGCGTGAGCACGAACTTCACCGGCGGCTGAGCGGTCGAATTCCAGAACAGGTTGTGGTCCGAGACGAATCCCACCGAGGAGGTGCCGTCCACCCACAGGTCGAACTCGCCGGTCGTGAGGCCGTTCTCGGCCGCGATGCAGTTGTACAGCTTCGAGCCCGGCGACGCGCCCTCGAACGAGAACCCGTCCATGAAGTTCCCGTAGGCGACGTCGTTCGAGTGCACCGTGTTCATCGCCCCGAGGTGGTCGAAGCCGTGGTCGCCGTTGGCCCACGAGCGGTTGTTCGTCGACGTCACACCATCCGAACCGGTTCCGAACTGCAGCCCGGTGTCCTGATTGTGATGCAGGCGATTACCTTGCACGGTATTGGCCGGCGCTCCGAACAGGAAGATGCCGTTCGCCTCGCGGATCGTCGGGTGGGCATTCCGGAACGACTCATTGTCCTGCACGATGCAGCCGGACGCGCCCGCGGTGAGCCCGATGCCATGGAAGTTGCAGTCCGAGACCGTGTTGCCCTCGATCCGGATGCGCTGCCCGTTGACGGTGTGGATCCCGTAGCTGTTCGCGAAGCTCACGGTGTTGTGCGACACGACCAGGTCGGTGCAGCCGTTCTGGATGTTGATGCCGCGGTCTTCCGTGTGCGCCACGACGAAGCCGTCGATCGTGACGAACGACTTCGTGAACATGTTGAACCCGTAGTTGCGATGTCCGACCAGCGTCTGACGGGTGCCCGGGTCGGCACCGCCGAGGTTCACGTACAGGCCGGCCCCGGTGACCCAGCTGAACGAGTTCGCGGGCATGGCGTCGGGGGCGAGCGCCGTGGCGGACAGGCGCACGCCATCGACGTACACCTGCTTGGGGGTCCACGTGACGCTGGCGGCGAGGAAGCTGGTGCCGGGGCCTGCGACCCACAGGCCGGGCTGGCCGAAGTCATCGGAGCCGTCCACCACGACGCCGGCGCCCTGCGCCTGGAACACATAGGGGCTGCCGCTGGCTCCGGCTGCCGGCACGGTGACCTGCTCGCGATAGATGCCCGGCTTCACGATGATCGTGATCCCGGCGCCCTTGAACGCGGCCGCGGCCGCGGTGATGGAGCAGAACGGTGACAGTTCGGTGCCGGGCCCGGTGGGGGAGCAGGTGGCACTTTGGTTGTCGACATAGACGGTCGTCTGCGCGTGGATCGCGGACGGCATGATGAGCAGTGCGGCAATGGCGAGTGCGGCGAACACGACGGCGGACTGCGGCCGACCGCGACGGCGGTGCATGACGAGTGGTGACGGGGACATGGGCCCTCCGGATCACTGGATCCGTGGAGAGAGAGAACGACCGCAAGACGACCCGGGGTGCAGCACGCACGCGGGGTGAGTTGCGAGAAGTCCTCCGCGATCCGTGCGTGAGACCCACTGCGCACAAGTTAGTGCGGTGGAACCACGGCTCCGAGTGGGCCGTCGGTATCGAGTGGCGAATTCATATTTTCTTTACAACGTTAACGACGGGTTGGGTCATTCCGCCCGGAGCGGGCCGGGCCCTAGCGGGGGCCGGTGTTCACCCATGCGTGTCTCGCGGCCACTGCCACCGAACTTCGTACGTCCAGATGTCTGCCGCGCACGAACTTCGTTGAAAGTGCAATGCGGCTGCGCTTGAATTGTTGCATCCCGCCCTTTTGCAGTCACCCCTCCCGCGTCGCTGGTGAGCTTGCGTTCACCGCGCGACGATTCGTTCGGGTTTGCTCGAGCTTGCCTCGCGCGCAGGGGGACACCATGACCATCGTGACGATGTGGCGTTCGATCGGGAAGGCTCTGGTCGGGACTTGCGCACTCACCTGTGCGCTCTACACCGCGGCTGGCGCGGCCAGCGCGCGCGCACCCCAGATCCCTCTCCAGACGGGCTGGGATGGCTACAGCCTGCAGGCCTATATGAACAGCTGTGGGCAGACGCTCAACACGCTCACCGACCAGGTCGACTACCAGACCTGGCAATCCGCGGCGAACTCCACGGCGACGTTCGCACTGCGCGTCGAGATGGCCGGCAATGCGCGCTCGAACAGCGTCGGCATCTACAACGCCAGCCAGACGAATCCGGTGAAGTTCCAGGTGTTCCCGGGTGCGGCTGCCGGTGGCTGGTACGCGACCTGTGCGTTCGGTACGAGTGGCCAACTGGTCGTGCGTCTGTTCGACCAGCGCAACGTGCTGCAGGGCATCACCAACTACTCCGGGGTCGACCGCAGCAACTTCGGCTTCTATCTGCAGGGGCCGGCCGGCACATTCTGGTCGCAGGACTCCCGCAACGCCGGTGGCAAGCCGCAGGCGGTCACGTTCGCCGGCACCGGTTCCTACGCCGGACGCTGGTGGGAGTGCTTCGAGGACCTGCCGTACGGTTCGAGCGACGTGGATTTCCAGGACTCGATCCTGCTGCTCGAGGCGGTGGCGCCGACGGCGGTTCGCACTGGCAGTTGGGCGGCCGCAAAGGCGCTGTATCGCTGAGCGGATCGTGAGCGGGGGTGGGAAACGGGACACCCGCGCTCACAAGCGGTATGGTGCCGGCACGGCAATGAGTCCAGATTGCCGGGAGCCTCGAGCTCCGCGCGCAGCATACCGACTCCTGTAGGCCGGGAGCCCTGAAGGGAATCTGCATGGCTGGCACCAAACGCCCGTCGTTCTTGAAGTCGCAGAAAGAACAGAAGCGCAAGCTGAAGGCACAGGAGAAG
>JANNWR010000488.1:0-3636 GCA_031408715.1 bacterium | reverse complement strand
CCGAGGTCCCATGCCGTTGCGCCACTCCCTGAGCCGCCCCGTGACACACGCCGGGCGGCTCGCGCGCGTGATGACCCAGATCGAGCCAGTACCGGTGACGGGCAACGTGGTTCCCTCACTCCTCGTCCCGTCCTCGCTCAGGGGAACCGCTGCCCACCCCGTTCGGATACCCCGCGTATCCGCGTGGTTACGGCTTCGGAAAATGGTTCCGCAAGCCAATTTAGATATTGCATCGGCGCTTTTGTACTGCCTAGAGTGCCAAGTCAAGATTGAGTTCCGACGCAGGACTCGTCTCCCCCCGGGACGCGTGTGGGTGTTCCACGAACTTCCGCTCAGGGGGACTCCAGATGCTCCGTGCCCGCACCACTGTGCTCGCCGCGCTTCTCTCGCTCGCGCTCGTCGCTGTTGTGCATGCCGCCGTGGGGGCACCCGTCCCGGGCGAACTGATCGTGAAGTACAAACCGGGCACCGGGCTCACCAAGCGCGCTCAGGCGCTTGCGCGCGTGCCCGACGCCCAGCCGGTGCGCGACCTGGCGATCATCAACGCCCAGCAGGTGCGATTCGCGGGCATCACCCTGCAAGAGGCCATCGCGCGACTGCGGCAGGATCCCGCCGTGGTGTACGCCGAACCCAACTACGAGATCCACCTGGACCGCGTGCCCAACGATCCGCGCTTCGGCGAGTTGTACGCCATGCGCAATGTGGGCCAGACCGGAGGCACGCCGGGCGCCGACATCCGTGCCACCGCAGCGTGGGACCTGTTCACCGGGGATCCCGCGGTGAAGGTCGGCGTCATCGACACGGGCATCGATTTCAACCACCCGGACCTCGCGGCCAACATCTGGACGAACCCGGGCGAGATCGCGGGCAACGGCATCGACGATGACCACAACGGCTACGTCGACGACATCCACGGCTACGATTTCGTGAACAACGACGGCTCGCCGATGGACGACAACGGTCACGGCACCCACTGTTCCGGCACGATCGCGGGCGTCGGCGACAATGGTGTCGGCGTGGCCGGCGTCAACTGGCACTGCAAGCTCGTGGGCATCAAGTTCCTGAGCGCCAGCGGCGGCGGTACCACGGCCGCTGCGATCCAGAGCCTCCAGTATGCGGTCGCGGTGGGCGTGCGGCTCACCAGCAACTCGTGGGGTGGCGGCGAGTTCTCCACGGCGTTGTTCGACGCCATCCAGGCGGCGGGGGCCTCGGGGCAGTTGTTCGTGGCGGCGGCGGGCAACAACGGCGGCGACAACGATGTGTTCCCGCACTATCCGTCCAACTACGTCACGCCTTACGTCATCTCGGTGGCGGCCACCGATTCCCGCGACCAACTCGCGGGCTTCTCGAACTACGGCCGCACCAGCGTCGATCTGGGCGCACCCGGTGTCGACATCCTGTCCACGCTGCCGGGTGCGAACTACGGCCTGCTCTCGGGCACCTCCATGGCCACACCGCACGTGTCGGGCGCGGTCGCCATGATCATGGGGCGCTTCCCGCTCGCGACGAACCTGCAGGTCCGGGACATCCTGCTCGCTGCCACTGACTCGATCCCGGCGCTCACGGGCCGCACGGTGACCGGCGGACGACTGAACCTGCTGCGCGCGATCCAGTTGCCGGACAGCCTGCCGCCGGTCGCGGTGACGGACCTGGCACTCGGTGAACTGGGCTCCACGGCCGTGGAACTCACCTGGACCGTGCCCGCGGACGATGGTGCCAACGGCCATGCGGCGAGCTATGACCTGCGCTGGTCGCTGGCCCCGATCGACGAGGCGAACTTCGTCGCGGCGCAGCCCGTGGCCACGCCGCTCGCCGGCGCGCTCGCGCAGACCGAGCACTTCGAGGTTCCCGGGCTGTCACCCGACACGCACTATTGGTTCGCGCTTCGTGCGCTCGACCGGGTGGGCAACGTCAGTGCGCTGTCGAACGTCGTCGATGCGGCCACGCTCGGCGTTCCGGCGATCGCACTCGAGCCGGGATCCTTCAGCGCCACATTGCTCACCGGTGGCAGTGCCTCGTTCCCGCTCACCGTGCGCAATACCGGAGCCGGACGCCTCGACTTCTCGGCGCCGACGCCCGAACAGTTCGTGGCCATCTTGGACGTGTCCAGCCATGCGGGCGGGGATCCCGAGGCGGCGTTCGACCGCACCAGCGCAGGCCCGCGACCGGGCTTCGTGGGTGCGAATGGCCCGGATGCCGGCGGCTACCGCTGGTCCGACAGCGACCATGCGGGCGGGCCGGCGTTCGAATGGGTCGACCTCGCGGGGCGGGGCGTGCCGGTTTCGTTCGCGAACGGGGCAGCGCTATCGCAGCCCGTCGACGTGGGCTTCGAGTTCCCTTACTACGGCGGGCGCTTCCGCACGCTGCGGGTCAGCACGACCGGCTACCTCACGTTCACGGGCTCGGCCGCGCGCGCCGCCAACACGGTTCTGCCGGACGCCGGCGTTCTGGGCGACCTCGTGGCGCCCTTGTGGGACGAACTCGCACTCGGCGTGAACAGCACGGTGGAGTCGTCGCGAGAGGACGGACGCTTCGTGGTCACGTTCCGCGCCCTCGCCAGCCGCGATGCCGCGCTCGGCGTGCATACGTTCCAGGTCATCCTGTATGCGTCGGGTGAGATCCGCTACCAGTACCTCACGCTCGGCACCGGTCGCGATCGTGCCACGGTTGGCCTGCAGGCCGCGGGCCGAGCCGTGGGGTCACTCGTCGCTTTCAACACGCCGTTCCTGCACGATCGCCAGGCGATCCAGTTCCTGCCCGTGCAACAGTGGCTGCAGGTCACGCCGGCCTCCGGCCGGCTCGCCGCCGGTGCATCCACCCAGCTAAGCGTGCGCTTCGACGCCACCGGGCTGGCGGGTGGCGATCTGCTCGGGAACGTCGTCATCGACAGCAATGATCCTGTGGCCGGGCACATGCAGCTGCCCGCCGCGCTGCATGTCACCGCGGCTCCCGACCTCGTGGTGACGCCGGACTCGCTCGGATTCGCACCGCTGTTCGTCGGGGCGTCGAGCGTGCAGCAGGTCACACTCCGCAATCGCGGCACGGCGCCGCTGCAGATCGCGAGCATCGGCGTATCGCCAGCGGACTTCGCAGCACCGGCGGGGGCAGCCACATTGCTCCCCGACAGCTCCCTGCTCGTCCCGGTCACCTTCCAGCCGTCGATCGCTGGTCCGATCGCCGGCACATTGACCGTGCACAGCAACGATCCGGACTCTCCGGCACACGTTGTGGTCCTCGCGGGCACCGGGCTCGTGCCGCCCGATGTGGCGCTGGCGCCTGACTCCGTGCTCGCTTCGTTGTTCGTCGGCGGCACGGCCACGCGCACGCTCACGATCACCAACTCCGGCGGCAGTGATCTCAGCTACCGCCTATCCGCCCGCCGCGCCGCGCTCTCCGCCGCACCGGCGGGCATCCCCATCGCCGCCTCCGAGTCGCAGCGGGTATCGGAAGCGAACCGTCTGCACGCCGCGGACGCCGCACCCGCCACCCACACCTTCTACACGGGCGCCAACATGGCGTTCGGCGTCAGTGCGTTGGGCGAGATCATGCCGTTCCAGTCCCCACTCGGTGTCGAGCACCTGCAGGCCGGCACGTTCCTGTCGGGCTACACGCTCGCCTACACGTACGGCGGCGCTG
>JANNWR010000487.1:0-1948 GCA_031408715.1 bacterium | reverse complement strand
CGGCCATTCCACGTCGCGGGTGATCGCGACCGCGTCCCCGAGCACCACAAGGGACTTCTCGAAGTTCTCGCGCACCGCCGGCTGCACCTTCTCGACGCAACCCTTGGGCACCGCGAGTCGCAACTTGCGGGTCGGCTTCTGCACCACGCTCCACGGGAACAACCGACCCGACGTGGTCGGATCGTCGGCATCGGGGCCCGCGATGGCGGCCAGCACCAGCGCGCAATCATCCGCCGTGCGCCCCATGGGGCCCAGCTTGTCGAGCGTCCACGACAGCGCCATCGCGCCGTGCCGCGACACCAGCCCATACGTCGGCCGCAGCCCGGTCACACCGGAATACGCGCTCGGCGTCAGGATGCTGCCCGAGGTCTCGCTGCCGATCGCGAACGGCACCAGACCGGCGGCGACCGCCGCGCCCGGGCCGCTGGATGAGCCACCGCTCCAGAACTTGGTGTTCCACGGTGTCAGCCCCGGTCCGGTGAACGAGGCGTTGGCGTGGTTGTAGCCCATGCCGCCCGCGAGTTCGACCATCGCCAGCTTGGCGCACAGCACCGCGCCGGCCTCGCGCAGCCTCTTCACCACGGTGGCGTCATGATCGAACACCTGATTGCGATAGGGCTCCGCACCCCATGTGGTGGGCACGCCCTTGGTCGCAAGCAGGTCCTTCACGCCGTAAGGGATGCCGTGCAGGACACCCCGGTACTTACCCTTGGCGATGTCGCCTTCGGCGGCGCGCGCTTCACGAAGCGCGGAGTCGCGCATCACGGTGACGACGGCGTTGAGCTTGGGTCCCAGCGTCTCCAGCCGGCTCAGGCAGATCTCGGTGAGCTTCACGGGCGAGACCGCGCGCGACTTCACACGCGCGGCGAGTTCGCGCAGCGGCAGGTACATCAGGTCGGAATCGGCCATGGGATCCTCGAGTGCGGGCACCAGTGGTGCGAGTCGCGCGACGAACGCGCGGGGAGCGACAGGCTCAGGGGCGGAACGTGATGTCCGGCTCGTCCGCGTTCGCGAGCTTGACCGAACGCAGGCGCTTGCCGCCCGCGAGATCGCCATCGACATCACCCACGATGCTGGTCCACTGCGTTTCCGAGAACCGATCCGGATAGCGCGCGCGCAGCACCTCGGTGACGAGTCGCGCTTCGTTCCCGCTGTGCTCGGGTACCACCGGTGCGGCCGGCGCGGTCGTCGTCTGTGCCAATGCTGCGGCCGGCACGGCGGCAACGGCGGTCGCGATCAATTGTAGAAATCCGCGGCGTGGCAACGCCCGGGGCGTGGTCGGTTCCGGCATGGTGCACCTCCCGAATGGACTTAGGATGACGTACCGTGACGCGCGCAGGTTAGTGCACGCGGCGTTTGCGTGCATCGAGGCAGAAGTGGAGCGCTCAGCCGCGTTGGTTCCACTCCGATTCCACACGAGGGCACACTCATGCCGCGCGATTCGAAACCGTTCGAACCCCAGGACCCCGCCTACGGCGCCCGCGTGCGCGACAGCTTCGCGAAGCAGACTTTCATGGCCACGCTCGGAGCCACGCTCCTGCGTGTGGCCCCCGGCGAAGTCGACATAGCGTTGCCGGTTCGCGACGCGCTCGCGCAACAGCATGGCAGCGTGCACGCCGGTGCGCTCGCCGCGGTGCTCGACTCGGCCGCCGGCTACGCCGCGTTCTCGCTCATGCCCATCGGTGCCGGTGTCGTGTCGGTCGAGTTCAAGGTCCACCTGCTCGAGCCCGCCCGCGGCACACGCATCGTGGCTCGCGGCCGTGTGGTGCGCGCGGGCCGCACGCTGACGGTCTGCGCCGCCGAAGCCTGGGCGGTCGAGGGCGAGCGCGAGACGCTGGTGGCCACGCTACAGGGCACGATGATGTGCCTGCAGGGGCGCGGGATCACTGGCTGACGGTCGCATTCTCTTCGCGGCTGCACGGCTGGCGCAGTGGGTGGTGCCTTTGGC
>JANNWR010000486.1:0-16989 GCA_031408715.1 bacterium | reverse complement strand
GCCGTGGCTGTTCGTCGCCAACCGCGACTCGTCCGCGAGCCAGTCGGTGGCGCTCGAACTGGTGGGTGAGCGCCGTGCCGAGCGCATGGGGGACGCGGGCGAGTGGAGGGCGTGGCCGACGACGCCGACCGCGCGCGGCCGGCGTCTCGAGCTCACGCTAGCGGCCGGCGACTTCACGCTGCTGCGCCTGGGCGGTGCATGCGGCAGTCAGAGTGCGGGCGAGTGCGCGAGCACGCTGTCGGCCTCGCCCAATCCGGCGGCGGGGCTCGTGCGCTTCGCGGCGACCGGCGCGCGCGGCGACGTGGTGCTGACGTTGCACGATGTCTCGGGGCGTCGGCGCTGGGCGCGAGTGCTCTCGGGCGAAGCACCGGTGATCGAGTGGGACGGGCATGACGACGATGGTGCGCGCGTGCCACCCGGCCTCTACTGGGCACGCCTGAGCGATGCGCGTGGCACGCGAGTGCAGCGCGTGGCATGGCTGGGGGCGCGATGAGCGTGGCGAAGCAGGCGGTGCCGCGCTGGAGCACGGTCGCAGGGGTTCAGCGCGCGGTGGTCGCGTGTGAGAAATGCACCCGGCTGCGCACCTATTGCGCGGCGGTCGCGCGCGAGAAGCGTCGCGCCTATCGCGACGAGGATTACTGGGGCAGGCCGGTGCCGTCGTTCGGCGATCCCGCGGCCCGGCTGGTCCTGGTCGGTCTGGCCCCCGGCGCACATGGCGCCAACCGCACGGGCCGCATGTTCACCGGCGATTCGAGCGGCGACTGGCTGTTCGAAGCGCTGCATCGCAGCGGGTTCGCATCGCTGCCCACGAGCGTGTCGCGGGACGACGGTCAGCAGCTCACCGACTGCTACATCACCGCGTCAGGGCACTGCGCGCCGCCCGACAACAAGCCGTTGCCCGAGGAGTTGGAGCGCTGCCGCCCGTACCTCGAGGCTGAGTTGCGGCTGCTGACGCGCATGCGTGTCGTGCTCGTGCTCGGGCGCATCGGGCACGAGACGTACCTGCGCGCGACCGGCGTGTGGAACGCGCTCGCGCCGCGCGAGCGCCCGGCGTTCGCACACGGCGCCGAGCACACGCTCGCGAATGGCATCGTGCTGCTGTCGAGCTTCCACCCCAGCCGGCAGAACACGCAGACCGGCCGGCTGACGCGCGCGATGTGGCACGCCATCTTCGAACGCGCGCGCGAGCTGGTGGAACGCTGAGCTTCCTGCCTTGGGGAGCACGGCATGCGGTCCGTGCGCGCGGTGCGTCGCAGGCTGTGTCCGCCGGTGGCCGAGTGCAATTCCGTTGGCGCGTCGCCAGCGCGATGCTAGCGTGCCGCAGTCGTGATCGTGCGCACGGTGGGTGACGGGATGGCGCACGCGAGTCCGATGAGTCCCGGCAGCGAGGACCGCGCATGAACATGGCCGCGACGCAGCCCCGCAAGGGCCTGCTCGACATGAATGCCTACCAGTGGACGGTGTTGTTCGCGGCCTGGTTGGGCTGGGGCTTCGACGTTTTCGACGGACTGCTGTTCAACTATGTCGCTCCCAACTGTGTGCCGACGCTGCTGCACCTGCCGCTCGGCAGCCCCGAGGCCAAGGCCGCCACGCTGCGCTGGACCGGCATCCTGACGTCGCTGCTGCTGGTCGGCTGGGCGGTGGGCGGCATCGCGTTCGGCCGCATCTGTGATCGCGTCGGTCGCACACGCACTTTGTTGTTCACCATGCTGCTCTACTCGCTCGGCACCGCGGCATGCGCGTTCGCGCCCAACATGGCGTGGCTGGTGTTCTTCCGCTTGGTCGCGAGTCTCGGCATCGGCGGTGAGTGGGCCGCGGGTGCCGCCATGGTGGCCGAGGTCGTGCCCGAGCATCGGCGCGTCGAAGCCGGCGCGATCCTCTACAGCTCCTCGCCACTCGGACTGTTCCTGGCGACGTTCGTGACCTGGCAGATCCAGGGCGTGCACATGAGCGCGCATCCCGAGACCGCGTGGCGCTACGTCTTCCTCACCGGCCTGATCCCGGCCGCGGTGGCGTTCGCCGTGCGACTGTTCGTGAAGGAACCCGAACGCTGGAAGAGCGCGGCGAGTAAGGCCGCGCCGCCGCGGCTCGCGGAGCTGTTCTCGCCCAAGTACCGCGCCACGACGCTGTCGGGCCTCGCGATGTCGGTGGTGGCGTTGATCACGTGGTGGAGCTGCAACGCGTTCATGCCGTTGGTCGCGAACGGGCTCGCCGCCACCAGTGCGGCGGCTCAGCAGCTCGATGCCGCGGGAGTGCGCCGGTTGGGTGAGGAATGGAAGGCACTCGCCACCAACTGTTTCAACCTGGGCGGACTCGCGGGCACGCTGTTCACGGTGCCGCTCGCCAAGCATCTCGGCCGCCGCCCCATGTACTTCCTGTACTACTTGTCCGCCGGCATCGCCGTGATGTGCACGTTCGGACTGCCTATGGACCCGCACACGCGGCTCTACATGTACTTCTTCATCGGGCTCACGGTGTTCGGCGTGTTCGGCAGCTTCACGTACTACCTGCCGGAGTTGTACCCGACGCGGCTGCGCGCCACCGGCGCGGGCTTCTGCTACAACGCCGGGCGCATCGTCGCCGCCGCCGGACCATTCGTGGTCGGCAGCTTGGCCGCGCGCGGTGCGGACGCGCTGGGCACGGCGCTCTCGGTGCTGTTCTGGGTCGGCGCGGTGCCGCTCGCGGGGTTGCTGCTATTGCCGTTCGTCATCGAGACGCGTGGCCGCGTGCTCACGGACTGACGCGCGACCGCGAGACTTCGCACGAGCACAACAGCGCAACGTGTTCATGCCAGCCTGCTTCGCACGACACTGTTTTCCTCGCTTGACGAACGTGCATTCGCGCGTGCATCTTGCGCCTCGACATCTCCGAGGTGCCCCGCACGATGCGGGGGAAAAGGGAAGCGGGTGAAATTCCCGCGCGGTCCCGCCACTGTGATGGGTGCGGCGCATTCGATCGCCACCGGAATTGCTCGGGAGTTCATCTCCCGAGTCTCGACCGGGAAGGCGGATGCGCTCCGGAACACGCGACGCACGAGGGCCATGTGCCCGAGGCGGCGCGCTCCGGGAGCCCTCAGTCAGGAAACCTGCCTTGGAGCCATGGACCCAGCGCCGCGTGTGACAGGCGCCCCGGACGCAGGCCCTCAGGCCCCGGTGCGACGCTCACACAGCGCGCTGGGGCCGTTTCGATTGCGGCGCGAAGGACGCCAGATCGATGCTCCTGCAGGCTCTGCTCATATGGGCGGCGGTCTCCGCTGCCCCATCTCTGCGCGTGCGCGACCACGCGGTGCTGTTCCCAGACTCGGGAGCGGCTGCCGTTTCGTCTGACACCTCGCTTCACGCCGTGTCGCGCACGCCAGACTTCCCGCGGCCGGTGGCGATCCTGCCACCGGTCCGCGTCGACGCCGAGCGAGAAGCCGCCGATCTCGACCGCGCCCGCCGTCGCGCGCCGACCGCCTTCGTCACCACTCTCGGCAGCGGCCGTGATCGCCGAGCGTTGTCGTCGCTCGCAGAAGCCCTGGACGAAGCCGCCGGCGTGCGTGTGACGCAGTACGGTGGGCTGGGCGCGTTCTCGACCATGTCGCTGCGCGGCGCGCCACCCGGCCACGTGACGGTACTGTTGGACGGCATGCCGCTGACCTCGGCCGCCAACGGCGTGATCGACCTGTCCGGATTGCCGGTCACGTCGATCGAGGCGATCGAGGTGTATCGCGGTCCTTCGCCCGTAGCGTTCGCGAGTCCGACACCGGGCGGACTGGTGAACCTGGTCACGCAGGCCGGCTCGGGCGTGCGGCGGTTGCGCGCGGCTGCGGGCTCTTTCGGTACCGGTGAACTACAGGGTACGGCGAGCGCGCAACGCGGTGCGCTCGCGCTGCTCGGTGCCGGCGGCTGGCAGGGCAGCGACGGCGACTTCGAGTACCTGGATGACAACGGCACACCACTCGAACCTTCCGACGACCGGCTCGCACGGCGCGGCAACACACGCTTCGATGCCGCCTCGGGGCTGCTGCACGGCCGTTATGCCCCCAACGACCGCGTGCAGCTCACCGCGCGTGCGGAGTACTTCCGGCGCGGACAGGGCGTGCCGGGACCGGGCTCGGTGCCGGTGCACAGCGCGCGCTTCGGGGGCGAGCGCGGCGCGCTCGCGGGTGACCTGCGGCTGGCGCGAGCTGCGACGTCGCCCGCGCTACAGCTGCGCGCGCACGGGACACGCACGCGATCGCGCCTGCGCGACACCGCGGGCGAGCTCGGCATCGGCCGCATCGACACCGATGAACACTTCGCGGATGGCGGCTGGGCATTTGAAGCCAGCTCGCCGCGAGGCTGGCGCGCGCTCACGCTGGCGTCGGGTGCAGCTTTGCGCGGCGAGCACGCCGAGCCCGGGGCCCCGACCGCCGGGCTGCCCGACCCGCCGGCGAGCCATCGCACCACGCGTGCGGCATGGCTGAGCGCCGACATCCGCGCTTTGAGTGACCGCGTCCTGCTGCATGCGGCACGGCGCTGGGACCAACAGGATGAACATGTTCGCGACACACGCTCGACCGGGGTCGTGCGCAGTCGCGACACGCGTCGAACGCTCAACGCCCCGCAGCTCGGCGCACGCCTGATGGTCGTGCGCGGCCTCGAGTTGCGCGGCAACTGGTCGCGCGCCGCACGCGCGCCGGAATTCGACGAACTGTTCGGGATCGACGGCTCGATCACGGGCAATCCACTGTTGGTGCCTGAACACAGCGAGAGCTGGGACGCAGGAGCCGTCTGGTCAGGTCGCTTCGGGGCCCTGGTGGCGAGTGCGGAATGGTCACACCACGCGACGAGCTCGACCGATCTGATCCTGTTCGAGCGCAGCTCTCCGCGCGGGGCGCGAGCGGTGAACGTCGGCGCCGCACGGCTGGTGGGCGAGGAGACCGCGGTGCGCGCGCACTGGCGCGCGCTGGAGCTGTCCGCGAACACGGCTTGGTTGTTCGCGAAAGACCGTAGCGAGATCCCGTTCTATCGGGGACGTCGCCTGCCGCAGCGCAGCGCACGGCAGTCGTCGGTGCACGCGGTCGCGCGACGCGGCGCGTGGCTGTTGGCGGGTGACATCGAATACCTGAGCGACACGTACCTCGATCGCGCCAACTTCAACCTGGCGCCAGCGCGAACATTGGCCGGGGCCGCGATCGCACGGCGGTTCGGCCGCGTGCGCGCGCTGTTCGAGGGCCGCAACCTCGGCGACCGGCGCACCTCCGATGTCGCCGGCTTCCCCTTGCCGGGCCGCATGTGGCTCGGCTCGCTGACGTTCGATCTCGGGGAGGGGCCGCTCTCCCACTGACCCACGCACGATGCCAGCGCCAGAACCCTTCGCGCTTCCGCCGCCTTCCGGCACTCGCTCGATCGCTCTTGCCATTCCATCCATTCCATCCATTCCGGAGGTTCGCCATGCTTCGACCGACATCCAGCCGCCACCTGATCAACGCCGCGAGCGTGCTATTGGCGCTCACCGGATTCGCGACGCGCGCCAACGCCGCGACTCGTGCGTTCGTCGTCGAGTCCGACTTCTCGTCCGGCTCGTTCAGCGGTATCGACGTGCCGACGAGGGCGCCGGCCTGTGACGTGGCGAGCGTGTCCGGGGACCCGCGCGTACGCTGGTTCGGCGGTCTGGTATATGTGATCAATCGCAGCGGGGCGTCGAACATCCAGATGCACGACGGCACGAACTACGCGTTCGTCCGGCAGTTCTCGGTCGGGGCGGGTTCGAACCCCTACGACATCGCTTTCGCCTCGGCGACCAAGGCCTATGTGGCGCGCTACGACACGCCGGACCTGTGGGTGGTGAACCCCGCGACCGGTGCGCACACCGGCACGATCTCGCTGGCCGGCTTCGCCGATGCCGACGGCATCCCCGAGATGGACCACCTGCAGCGCGTCGGCCCGCTGCTGTTCGTGTCGCTGCAGCGCCTGGACCGCAACAATCAGTACGCGCCGACCGCTTACTCCGCGGTCGCGGTGATCGACACGCGCACCGATGCGATCGTCGACTGCGACGCGGTCTCGCCGGGCGTACAACCCATCGTGCTGGCGCGCAAGAACCCGGTGACGGGGTTCGTACTCGACGTGTCGCGCTCGCGGCTCTACGTGGGATGCGCGGGCAACTACGGCGTGGCGGACGGCGGCATCGAGGGCATCGACGCCGCTGCACTCGTCTCGACCGGCGTCGTGGCCAGTGAGGACTCGCTTGGCGGCGACGTGCTCGACATCGCGTGGCACGATGACGATCGTGCCTACGCCATCGTCAGCAATGCCTCGTTCGATAACTCGCTCATCCGCTGGTCGCCGGTCTCGGGACGTCGAACCGCTACGCTGTTCAGCCCGGGTGGTTTCACCCTGTCGGATGCCGAGGTCACGCCGGATGGTACCGAGGTGTGGGTGTGCCACAGCGCCTTCCTGACTCCCGGCGTGCGTGTGTTCTCGACCGCGACCGGAGCCTCGATCGCCTCGCCTATCACCTGCACGCTGCCCCCACAGGGCATGACGTTCGACACGGCCGAAGTAGTTGCAGTGGGACTGAACACGCCGTCGATGGGGCTGCGTATGAGCGCGCCATCGCCGAATCCGGCGCGCGGACCCGTTCAGATGAGCCTCTCGGTGCCAGTCGTATCGAGCGTCGTGTTCGAGGTGCTCGATGTCACCGGACGTCGTGTGCGCAGCGTGGTCTCGACCGCCATGGCCGCGGGCGTGAGCACGCTGGCGTGGGACTTGAACGACGACGACGGACGGCGCGTGCGACCGGGGCTCTATCGGGTGCGCGCACGCGCAGGGCAGGAGAGTGTCGCGCGTGCGGTGATCGTGCTCGAATGAGCGCGCGGCGCGCGTGGGTGTCGCAAGACTGAACTCGCCCGGGTGAGAATGCATTCCACGCCAACAAATCGCTTGGGGATACGCGCGGCGTGCCGCACTATCTTGTCCGGGCTGCGCCGCACGCACGGAAGAGTTGGTCCTGCGGCCGCGCCCGCGACCGGCGATGCCCACCGGACGTGCATCAGCTTCGGAGCGACCCCCTGACCCGCTTCGTCGCATCGACTTGAGGGGCTGGCCTGCGGGTCGGCCCCTTGATCGTTTCTGAGGGGAGCGAGTCGCGGTGAGTGACCCGCGCACCCATGTCCGCCCGAGCCGCGAGCTCGCGTATGCGCCAAGTCGCAAGCACGCCGTGTGCGCGGTAGGCTATGCGCCTGACCCGGAGGTGCCATGAACAGGTTCGTGCTGCCCGTGCTGTTGTTGCTCGCGCTGACGCCTTTGGGAACCGTCCCGCCTGCCCGTGCCGCAGGCCCGTCTGGTGCGGCAGTCGCGATGCGCTCCGATAGCGCCACGACCCTCGAGGCCGCCTCTGTCACGGCGAGCAGCACGCCGCGCGACTACCGCGCCGAGGCCCGCGTCGCGTTCACGGACCTCAACCGGGCGTACCAGCGCCAGCGCGTCACCTTGATGCTGTGGTCGCCACTGTTCGGCGTGCTGGCCGGGTTGCTCCTGCTGTTCGCGGGCTGGTCGCAGCGCATGCGCGACTTCGCACGGGCCCGCGTGTCGGGCCGCTACGGGCGGATCCTGATCTTCTTCACGCTGTATTCGCTGGTCACGTTCGTGCTGTTGTTCCCGCTGGCGTGGTACCAGGACTTCGTGCTTGAGCAGCGCTTCGGATTCGCCACGCAGTCATTCATGGGGTGGTTCGCCGATCAGGCGAAGGCGCTGCTGTTCCAGATCGTCGTGATCGGCGTCCTGCCGGTTCTGGCGCTGGCGTGGCGCGCGGTCGAAGCGAGTCCGCGACGGTGGTGGTTGTGGCTCGCCGCGGGCACGCTGCCCGTGGCCGTGGTGAGCGTGCTGCTGCAGCCGCTCGTGTTCGATCCGCTGTTCAACAAGTTCACGACGCTGCATGATGAGGCCCTGCGTCAGGACATCCTGGCACTCGGCGCGCGCGCCGACATCCCGGCGCGCAACGTCTACGAAGTCGACATGAGCACGCGCACCAAGAAGATCAATGCCTACGTCAGCGGGTTCGGCGCCTCGCAGCGCATCGTGCTGTGGGACACCACGCTCAAGAGCATGTCCAGAGACGAGATCCTGTTCGTCATGGCGCACGAGATGGGCCACTACGTGCTGGCGCACATCTGGAAGGGACTGGCGGCGGTCGCAGTACTTGCGTTCGTGGCGTTCGGGCTGGTGGCGTGGCTGACGAACACCGCACTGGCGCGCTTCGGGGCGCGCTGGGGCGTGCACGAGGTCTCGGACCTGGCGGCACTGCCGCTGCTCCTGGCCATGCTCGCACTGGTCGGCTGGGGTCTGGCACCGCTCACGAACGCGATGTCACGCGGCATCGAGCACGAGGCCGACGTGTTCGCGCTCGAGGCCACACACGACAACGATGCCGGAGCACGCGCGTTCCTGAAACTCGCTGCGGCCAACAAGAGCGATCCGGAGCCCGCCGGCTGGGTGAAGTTCATGCTGTTCACCCACCCGCCGCTCGGCGAGCGCATCCAGTTCGCGCTCGATTACCGGCCGTGGGAGAAGGGCGAGCCGAATCGCGCGTATCGTGGCAAGTGAACGGCAAGTGAACGACAGCCGTACTCAGCCGCGAGTCACGCGCGCACGTGCCGCATCGTTCAGCGCGGGCGGCCCTGCCACCACAGTGCGAACATCGCCAGCGCGTAGAGCATCTGCGAGCGGTTGGCGCGCCCGCTGCGGTGCTCCGCGAACAACGCGGCCACGGCTTCGGGACGCATGACGCCGGCATCGTCGGCGCGTGAGTCGCGCCACACGCTCTCTGCGTACGTCCCGAGGTCGCCGCGCACCCAGCGCGCCAGCGGCACGGCGAACCCCTGCTTGGGCCGGTCGAGGATGCCCGGCGGCAGCCACGGTTCGACCGCGCGCCGCACCAGGTACTTGCCGGTCGAGCCACGCAGCTTCAGGTCCACGGGCACCGTGGCCGCGAAATCGACCATGACATGCGACAGGAACGGCACGCGCACTTCGAGCGAGTGCTGCATGCTGGCGCGGTCGACCTTGGTGAGCATGTCGTCGGGCAGCCGCACGACCGTGTCGGCGTGCAGCATCTGCTCCACCGGATCGCTCGAGGCGCTCACCGGGAAGTAGGCCGCAGCCAGACGTTCGAGCTCATCCCCATGCTCGAGCAGCGCGGTGAACTCGGGCCGGTAGAGTCCGGCGCGAACACTGCGCGGCGTGAGCTGGTACTTGCTGAAGAAGCGCTGATAGGTGCTCGGCAGCCGCGCGTCGTCGGTGATCTTGGCGATGCGCTGGCGCAGGTAGTTCCAGCGTGCGATCGGCAGCGGCGGCAGTGCGGTGATGACGCGGGCGAGCGCGAACAGCGGCCGGCGCGTCGCGAGCAGCCGTTCGGCGTAATGCCGCTCGTAGCCCGCGAACAACTCGTCGCCGCCATCGCCCGACATCGCGACGATGACCTGCTCGCGCGCGAGGCGCGAGACGTACCAGGTCGGAATCGCGGACGGATCGGCGAACGGTTCGTCGTAGGCGCCTGCCAATTGCGGCAGGATCGTGGCGGCGTCATCGAGTTCGACGCGCCGTTCGGTGTGCCGGCAATGCAGGTGCTGGGCGATCTGACGGGCGAAGGGCGCCTCGTCGAATTCGGAATCGGAGAACCCGATGGTGAACGTGCGCACCGGCTCGTCCATGACGCGCGACATGGCGGCGACGACCGCCGAGGAGTCGACGCCACCCGACAGAAACGCGCCCAGTGGCACGTCGCTCTGCAGATGCCGCCGCACGGTGGCGGTGAACGTGTCGCGAAAGCGCTCGATCCACTCGCGCTCGCTCGCTGCACGGCCCCGGTGGTAGGCGAAGCGCCAGTACGCCGTGATCTTCGGTTCCCCGGAAGGTCCCAGGACGAGTGCGCTGCCCGGCGGCAGCTGGGTGACCTCGCGATAGATGCTGTTCGGCGCCAGCACGTGGCCGAATGCGAAGTACTGGTCCATGGCGCGTGCATCGGGCGTGAACCGCAGCCCCGGCACCGGGACGAGCGCCTTCAACTCGGAGCCCCACGCCAGACCCCCGTCCTGTACGGACCAGTAGATCGGCTTGATCCCCAGCGGATCGCGCGCCAGGTGCAGCGTGCGTTCGGTCCGGTCCCAGATCGCGATCGCGAACATGCCCTCGAGGCGCGCCCACACGCCCGGCCCCCACTGCTGGAAGCCGCGCAGGATGCTCTCGGTGTCGGAGTTCGAGCGGTAGCGGTGGCCCAGCTTCTCGAGGTCGGAGCGCAGCGCGGGATGGTTGTAGATCTCGCCGTTGAACGTGACCACGTAGCGCCCGTCTTCGCTGACCATCGGCTGGTGGCCGCCGGCCACGTCCACGATCGCGAGCCGGCGCATGCCGAAGCCGAAGTCGCCGTCGGTGAACGTGCCCTCGTCGTCGGGGCCGCGGTGGGCGATCGTCGTGCACATGGCGCGGATCACGCCGGGCTCGACCGACCGGCCGTTGCGCGCATACCAACCAGCGATGCCGCACATCGTTCGATGCTCCGTGAGTTAGGGACGTGAGCGGCGGGTAGGGGGCACTTCCCAAAGACGAACGTGGCCGTCCGGGCCCACGGTGGCAAGCCGGTCGCCGGAACGCGAGAATGCCATGTCTCGCACCGCGCCGCCCGAGTTCGGCTGCCAGTCCGCCAGCGTGTGTCCCGTCAGGGCCGCCAGGATGCGCGCGCGGCCATCGCGCGCCAGCCCCAGGTAGCGGGTATCGGCCGAGAACGCCATGCGCTCGAATCGGGCACCGCCCTCGAGCCGCAGTCGGCGCTGCTCATGCGCCCCGCGCACGTCCCAGAACGACACGAACGTGGTCGACTCAGCGACCGCCATGATCACGCCATGCACCGACAGTGCGAGCTGCGAGGGTGCCGCGTCTTCGAACGGCGCGAGTTCGCCGACGAGCCGGCCGTCGGCGTCTTCGAAGCGCACGGTATGCGCGTCGGTCCACGCGAAGCTGGCGGTGGCGGTCGACCACAGCAGACCGCTCCGGTCCGCCGTCGCGGCATGCTCCGAGCGCACGCGGCCAGAGGGCACGTCCAGCACCCGGCCATACGTGCCGTCGCCCCACGCCAGTGCGCGGCCATCGCCCGAGAGCGCCAGCACCAGGCCACCGCCCTGAGCGGAGAACAGCAGCGCGCCATCGCGAGCACGGATCACGCGCACGCTGTCCTCGGTCGCCACCGCCAGCGTCTCGCCGAGGGCCGAAGTGGCGAGACCGCGCGCCGGATGCGCTGGCAACGCCGCCTGACGCCAGGCCGCACGTTCCTCGCCGGTCGCGGCATCGACGATCGCGACGCCGCGGCCGAGCAGCGCGACCGCGATCGTCGAGTCGCCCGCGAGCCAGCGCACTTCGGATGCGCCCGCGACCACCGTGTCGAGTTCCAGGCGCGGCGTGTGCGCGCATGCGCCGGTGAGCAGCGACAGGCCGATCAGGATCATGCCGTGCGCGATGCGGACGCGAGTGCGTACTGATGGCACGTGGAACGATGTGCCCAGCCGCAGACGTCGCTTGGCCGTCATCGCACGCCTGAGAAGCGCTGCCGCGCCTGCGCGTACACGCCGAGTACGCGCTCGGCGACGGCCTCGAGTGACAACGTGCGCGCCAGGATGTCGCGACCATTGGAGCGCGAGCGCGCGGCGAGCACCTGCGCGGTGGCTTCGGTGAACGCCGCAGCGTCCAGTGCCGCGATCGCCGACGGTCGCACGTCGCGCAGCCGTTCGGCGCAGTCCCCGACCGGCGAGGCCACCACGGGAAGGTTGACCGCCATGGCTTCCTTGAGCACGTTGGGCGAGCCTTCGTGCAGCGACGGCAGCAGCAGCACGTCGGCGGCATTCATGGCATGCACGACCTCGGCATGCGGCCGGTCGTGCACGACTTCGAGCCGCACGTCGCGCCCGCGTTCGGCCAAGCGGCGCTGCACTTCGGCGGCGAGCGCGTGGTTCTTGCGCAACTCGCCGGGATGCGCAGCGAACAACAGCACGTCGCCATCGGCACGCCAGCCCAGTCGTGAACGGGCATCCGCGCGAGCCCCGGGAGCGAAGCGCGCCAGGTCCACGCCGTTGGGGATGACGTGCACGTCGGGCACCGTTGCGATGACGCGGCGCATCTCGTCCGTTTTCACGATCACCCCGTGCGCTTGGCCGGCGGCCCAGCACGACAAGCCGACCAGCGCGCGGCTCTTGAGCGTGGCACGTCCGTTGCGCCCGGGCTGGCCGAGCAGGTCGTCGCCGCAGAAGCTCACCACCAGTGGCAGTTGCACGCGAACTGCTACAGCCCCGGAATATCCAAAATGCGCGTGCACCAGTTCGGCGCCGCACGAGCGCGCCACTCGCGGCAGTTCGAGGAGTGCTTTCACGTATTCGTTCTTGGAGCGCCAGCCATGGATCTCGTGGATGGTGTTCTCGCAGCCGCGCGCGGCGAGCGAGTCGGCCTGCGACTTGACGAACGCACCCCAGTGCGGGCGCTCGGGCGAAGGCCACATGTTGGTGACGACGAGCACTCTCATGGGCGCGCCTGCGGGACCGCGAGCGGCCGTGGCGAACGTGCCCGCTCGGCGACGTGCGCGAGCGTCATGGCCAGGTAGCGCGGGTACTCATTGCGGTCCGACAACAGGCCGTAGTCGCCGCGCGAGAACGCCGGGAAGCCGCCATCGGAGCGCTGCTGCGAGAGCACCCAGCGGAACGCGCGGTCGGCGAGCGCATGATGGTCGCGCCAGCCGTGCGAACTCACGGTGTGCAGCGCCATGCCGACCGCATCCGCGTAATACACCACCTCGGGCAGGATGCTCGCGCACGAGGCGCGCACCGAGCCCTTGTCGCGCACGCCGGTGGCGAGGAAGTCCGAGAGCCGTTCGGCGATTCGTTGGGCGCGCGGGTCGCCGTGCTCATGGGCATACCACGCCAGTTTCATGCATTGGAACGCGTTGTACTGGAAGCACAGGTAGTGCGGCCGGGTGCGCGGCTCGCTGCCGCCCGCAAGTTCGTAGGGCAGCTCGCCGCTCGGCATCTGCACCGCTTCCAGGAAGCCGAGCATGGCGGGAACACGCTCGAGGTAGCGCGCCTCGCCGGTCGCACTGTGGAGTGCCCCCAGTACCCAGATCCACTCGCAGGTGTTGTTGGGCACCAGTCCGCGCGGCTTCTGGAAGTAGTTGACGCACAGGCCGCCCGGGTGCGCCTGGTAGCCGATCTCGCGTTCCACATAGGCGTGCCACTTCCGCGCGCCCTCGAGCATCGCCGGGTCACCGTCGCGCTGGAAGTACTCGAGCATGGCCATCGCGCCGAAGTCGCCCTCGACCGTGGCGATCAGGTGCTTGCGCTCGGGCAGCGGGTAGTCCCATGCGCCATCGGGGCGTTGTGCGGCAAGGATGACACGCGTCGCCGCGCGCGCCGCGGCGTGGTAGGCCGGCTCGCTCGTCAAGTCTCCGAGGGTCCACGACGCCTGAACCCAGTACGCCTGACCCTGCAAGAACCAGTAGCGCTCGACCGGACGCAGCATCGGCAGGTAGCTCTTCACGAAGCGCCAGAAGCGGATGTTCCAGCGCACGCCCTGATCGGCGCCCGCCAGGCGGCCGTCGTGCAGGTGACGGGCTGCGAGGTAGGCGTGCAACCGGCGCGCGCCCTCGAGCGGTACCGTCGCGGTGGCGGGAACAGCAGTCGGGTCGCTCAACGGGCGGGCCTGCACTCCTCGATGGACGGTGCGCCATGGGTGTCAGCGCCAAGCGTGGGACGGTCCAGCTAGCAAACCACCGGACCGCGGCCGCGTCCAGCCGTGCGACCCTGCCCGGCGGCCAGCGCGTGCTCGACCGGCCGCGCGGCATTGCGTTGCCGCGCGGCCCGTCGCTCAGAACCAGCTCGTGAGCATGAACTCGAGCATGGCGGAAGCCGAGAGATTGTTGAACCGGTCGCGCGACTCGCCGCGTGTGAACGCCAGTTTCACGCCGCTCTCGGGGATCGGCCGCCAATCAATCCCGAACGTGATGCTGCGCGCGGAATCGCCACGCAGGTCGCGATCGAGGTCCACCGCATCCACGCGCAGAGCGGCGGTGAAGCCACGGTCGGCGGTGCCGGCCGGGCCGTCGCCGCCCAGGAAGCGGCTCAGTTGTACGAACGTGCCGCCCTGCCGGCTGGCGTAGATCCCGCTCAGCGCCGCCGGGATCTCGACGTCGACGATCGCGAGCTCGCCCGAGAGCCGGAAGGAGGCGATGCGTGTTCCCAGATCGGCCACGGCGATCTGGACCTGGCGGGCTTCGTCGAACACGATGCCGTCGCTGCGATGCTGGTTGTAACTCCCGGTGTAGCCCGACAGCCCGAGTGTGTGGCCGCGAGCGGGCAGCCATTCGAGCCGGCCGACGGCCGCGGGCGAGGCGTTGGAGTCGTGGCGGTTCAAGCGGCCTTCGGTCAGCCGCGTCCCACCTGAGCCACCGAGCAGGATGCCTTCATCGTAGCCGGTGACCGCATAGGCTTCGTAGCCGAGCCGTCCGGCGCGCGGTGTGTCGAGGTGTCCGAACACGCCGAGCCCGGGTTGCGACAGCGCCGAGCCCAGCAGGTCTGTGGCCATGGCGGGTCGCGACGGCAGGTCGTTGCCAGGACCGTCGTGCGACAAGTTGAAATGCCCCAACGGGAGCAGCAGGATGCCCGCACGCAGACTGGCGGATGCGCGCAGCAGCACATCGACCTGCGCCAGTTCGAGGACGATCTCCTCGCCACCGTCTTCCAGTTCGATCTCGCCGGAGACCCGGATGCGCCGCCGCAGTTCAGTGGTGGTCATCAGATTGAAGCGCTTCAGTTCGAGCCCGAGTTCCTCGGTGATGCCGTCGGAGCGCTGCCAGCGGCCGCCGGCCTCGACGTACCCGCCGATGTGCACCGGGCCGACGGCGGGCTCGCGCCGGGACTCGGTCGCACTCACGGGCGTGCTACTCGCCAGTGAATCCGTGCGCATGGCGTGGAGCGGCGACGGTACGCCGCACAGCGCCGCGAGCGTCAGCAGCACGCCGAGCATGCTGCGCGCGAGCATACGACCACGCGCCGTCATCTGGACTCCACGAAGTCGAGCAGTGCGGCACGTTCGTCGGCCGACAGCCCCACGAACACATCGCGAGCCGATCGTGCCTCACCGCCGTGCAAGCGGATCGCCTGCTCGACACTGCGCGCGCGCCCGTCGTGCAGCAGGAACAGCTGGCCGTCCATGAAGTCGCGAGCGACACGCAGGCCCCACAGCGGAGTCGTGCGCCACTCCCGTCCGCTGGCATCACCGTCGGGCCTGCCGTCCGCCAAGCCGTCACCCATGTCGTGCAGCAATAGGTCGGAGTAGAGCACGACGTCTCGCCGCGCCAAAGCAGCGGATGCGCTCGGACCGGTCCGGAGCGTGGGCACGTGGCAGCCGCCGCAGCCCGCCGACAGGAAGCGCTCGCGGCCGAGTGTGCGCCGGCTGGTCATCGCACCGGGTGCGGGGGGTGCGAGTAAGCGGAGGTACGTGACGACCGAGCGCACGACGTGCGCGGGGAGTTCGGGATCCGCGACGCGGTCTGCGGCGTCGCTCGCCGCACCCGACGTCGGATTCGTGTTCTCGACCGGACGGAAGTCGGTCGTGATTCCCATGTCCTGATGGTAGGCGTCCACGGTCTGTTGCAGCAGTGTCGAGGTTTGAGCTTTGCGTCCGAACCGTCCGACGGCGAGCCCGGCGCCGCCACCGGGTTCAGTCGTCGGCATGAACTCCGGCGGCGTCACCCAGTGCACCCGGCCACTGATGCCGTCACCGTCGGCATCGAGGGGATCGGCGAGCGCGACCAGGCTGTCCGCGGGGATGGCCTCGAGCAGTCCGACTCCGAAAACCGGCGGGGGCAGGCGGCGCGAGACCTCGACGCCGGGCGGCAGGCGCTCGGGCGTCGCACCCGGGATGGCGCGGTCTTGGAGTTGCGGCCCGCCGAGATGGAGCAACAGGTCGGCACCCATGCTGAATCGCGTCAGGATATTCGCGAGACTGCCTCGGCCGTCGCCACTGTGGCAGCCCGCGCACGAGACCTCGTTGAAGATCGGACCGAGTCCGTCGGTCATGGAGTGGGCCCGTGCGAACTCGGCGTCGCCACGCAGGAACCCGGCACGTTCGTCGGCGCTCAGCCCGTCGAGCGGCGCGTCCAGCTGGTCGCCGGGAGCAGGGGCGGTCGTGAGCAGGCGGCTGCACCCCGAACCGGTGAGCGGTGCGAGCATCAGCATGGCGGCGGCGAGCCGCAGCAGGATCCGCCTTCGCAGTGGACGGAGGTTGCGCTTCATCGTGCACCTCGTGAGCAATCTCTGGCGTGGGAGAGGACGAAGCGGTCTCGCTTCGACTCGGGGATTCGTTAGCCTAGGCTAATGAAGAAGTTTGTCAACGCTAATAAGCCCGCGAGCGGATTGCGGCCGCGGAAGCGGCGGGTGGCTCCAGCCGCCCCGCCTGGATCCGGGTGGCGATGGGATCACGTTGCGGCGGCCGGGTGTCGGCGCGAAGCGTGTCCCGTTGCACCTGGGCGCCGCGCGCGTCGGGGGGACCACGGGTCAGCCCCGGGCGGCACCTGGCAGGTGACGCGCACGGGATTCCGATACTGTGCGGACAACATGGCTCCGGAACCCGCGTTACTCGTGTGGTTGTTCGACATCGACGGCACGCTGCTGCTGACGCAGGGCGCCGGCCGCGATGCACTCGTGTTGGGGCTGCACGACGTCTACGGCATCGACGACGATCTCGGCACCATCCCGTTCGCGGGGCGCACCGACGTTCTCATCGTCAACGACATCGCCGAGCGGCACGGAATCACGTTCGCCGCAGGCGAGCGCGAGCGCTTCTTCGAGCGCGTCGTCGCGCACATGCGCGTCATCATGGATCCGCCGCGTGGCGGGCTGCTGCCGGGCGTGCGCACGATGCTCGACGCGGTGGCGGGCGAGCCGGGCTGGGTGAGCGCGCTGCTCACGGGCAACGAGCGCAACATGGC
>JANNWR010000485.1:0-17986 GCA_031408715.1 bacterium | reverse complement strand
GGGCAAGATCCTGTTCGACAACCTGACGCCGTTCCACCCGATCGAGAAACTGAACCTCGAGACCAAGGACCGCTGCCTCGAGACGCGCATCATCGACCTGATTTCACCCATCGGCAAGGGTCAGCGTGCACTCATCACGTCGCCGCCCAAGGCCGGCAAGACCGTGCTCATGCAGAAGATGGCGAACGCCATCGCGGAGAACCATCCCGAAGTCATCTTGATCGTGCTATTGATCGACGAGCGCCCCGAGGAAGTCACCGACATGCAGCGCTCGGTCAAGGGCGAGGTGGTGTCGAGCACGTTCGACGAGCCGGCCGAGCGTCACGTGCAGGTCGCCGAGATGGTCATCGAGAAAGCCAAGCGGCTGGTCGAACACGGCCGCGATGTCGTCATCCTGCTCGACTCCATCACCCGTCTGGCGCGCGCGCACAACGCCGTCGTGCCGCACTCGGGCAAGATCCTGTCGGGCGGCGTCGATGCGAACGCGTTGCAGCGTCCCAAGCGCTTCTTCGGCAGCGCGCGCAACATCGAGGGCGGCGGGTCGCTCACCATCATCGCCACCGCGCTCATCGATACCGGTTCCCGCATGGACGAGGTCATCTTCGAGGAGTTCAAGGGCACGGGGAACTCCGAGCTCGTCCTCGACCGCAAGATCGCCGAGAAGCGCATCTACCCGGCGATCGACATCAACCGCTCGGGCACGCGCAAGGAAGAGCTGCTGATGCCGGGCGACGTCCTGTCGCGCGTCTGGGTCCTGCGCAAGTTCCTGAGCGAGCTGAACCCGGTCGAGGCCATGGAGTTCCTGACCAATCGCATGGCGGACTCCAAGACGAACAAGAAGTTCCTGGAGAACATGAACTCGTAGGCCGCCATTGCCGGGCCCGGGCGAGCGACCGGCCACCGAGCGGCCGTGAGCGCAGCCGCTCAAGCCCCGTTGCCGGCCTTGCGCGTGTAGAGCGAGACGTAGTCCAGCTGCACGACCAGCCGGCAGTCGACGCATTCGTCGTCGAGCAACTCCGGGGGCACGGGGTCCATCTCCACCTCGAAGCCGGCCTGCGCGTAGAGCCGCGCCAGATCCGCCGCGCGCCCACGCTCGATGACGAAACGGCGCTCCCAGCCCGCGCTGAGGCGCGCCGGGTCGGGGCGGATCCGGCCCGCAGCTTCATCGCGCAGCGCCTCGGTCCGGACGAGTGAGGCGAGTGGCGAGACGCGCGGTGGACGATCGCCCTCGTGTGTTCGGGGTGGCGGCGCGGCCGGCATCGCGGCCGGATCGGATCGGGCGGGAGGCGTGCGTGGTTTCATGCCGGAGCACCGGAACTGGCAGTGCCCACGGCGCGGCCTTCGGCGGCCAGCACATCGATCCGGCGCTGTGCGAGCACAGCGGCACCGTATGCCGACACGAACTGCACCATGTTCGGTTCCGGCACGTTGACTTCTGCCTGGAGTGCCTCACGCACGACGCGCGCCATGGTCGCGAACCGCAGGATGCCGCCGATCAGCGTGAACTCCGGCTCCATCTGCACGCGCTTCATGAGCTGCACCGAACGCCCGACGAGCGACGCGATCGCGCCATGCATGATGTCGGCGGGAGCCACACCCTGCGACAGGTGATTGATGACTTCGGATTCCGCGAACACCGCACACACACCCGAGATGGATGTCGCACTCTTGGAGGTCTCGACCAGCGGACCGATCTCGGCCGTGGAGTAACCCATGTAGCGCGCGGTCTTCTCGAGGAACGCGCCCGTGCCGGCGGCGCACTTGTCGTTCAAGCGGAACGACTTCACCGAGGCCTCGGCCGTGAGCCGGCTGGCCTTCATGGTCTGCCCACCCACATCGAGGATCGTGCGCGTGCCCGGGAACAGCTTGGCGGCACCGCGCGCGGCGGCGGTCAGGTCGGTGATGTGCAGGTCGGCGAACGGCACCTGATGGCGCCCGAACCCGGTCGACACCACGTAGGCGATGTCCGAGCGTGCATACCCGGCCTCGGCGAGCGCGGTGTCGAGCGTGCGGCCCGCCACCTCGGGCAGGCGGAAGCCCGTGGGTTCCAGTGCGCGCGCCACGATGCGCCCGTCGCGGTCCGCCACGATCGTCTTGGTATAAGTCGAGCCGACGTCGATGCCCGCGGTGAGTCTCATGGTGTCACCCCCGTGCGTTCGGCGGCCGGCGTGCGGCTCGCGAGAATGTGATCGAGTGCGAACAGCGCTGCTCCGAGCGCGCCCATGTAGTGTGAGTCCTCGCTGACGTTCACCTTGACGCCGAGTGCGGACTCGAGTGTCTCGATCATGGCGACATTGCGCGCCACGCCGCCGGTGAACGACACCTCGTCCTCGACGCCGACGCGTCGCAGCAGGCCGGCCGAGCGCACCGCGATCGACTGGTGCACCCCCAGCAGGATGTCCTCGACCTTCTTGCCCTTGCCGAGCCAGGACAGCACCTCGGACTCGGCGAACACGGTGCAGGTCGTGCTGATGCGCACCGGACGCTCGCCGCGCAGCGCCGTGCTGCCGAGCTGGTCGAGCGGGATCTCGAGCGCGGCAGAGGCCGCTCCCAGGAAGCGCCCGGTGCCGGCGGCGCACTTGTCGTTCATGCAGAAGTCGACGATCTCGCCGCGCGCGGAGACACGAATCGCCTTGGTGTCCTGTCCGCCCATGTCCACCACCGTGCGCGTGTTGGGGAACATGTGCACCGCGCCGCGGCCATGGCAGCTGATCTCGGTCACCTGCGTGTTGCCGAACGTGACCTTGTAGCGGCCGTAGCCGGTGCCGACCACGTACTCGACTTCTTCCTCGCGGATGTCACCGCCCGCAAGGGCCTCGGCGAATGCGGACTCGGCGGCGCGCATGACGTTCGCCCCGGTCATGGTGAGCGAACGGCCCACGATGACGCCGTGTTCGTCGACGATCACCGCCTTCGTCTGCGTGGAGCCGACGTCCACGCCCGCTGCGTATGCCATGGGTGCCTCCGGATCAGCGTGTAGAACAGCGGTTGTCAGCGCGGGGACGCGTGCTGCAGCCGGCGGGACTCCAGTCCTTCGAAGAACGCGTCGATGCGGTTCTTCAGCTGCGCTTCCGAGACCACGCGTTTGTCCATCATGTCCGACTCGATGAACAGGCTGGGGATGTCGCGCATCGCCATGAGGGCGCGGCGGTGATCGGCCAGCCCGGTCGACACCGTGCGGCAGCTCTTGATGGGGTGGAACACCACGCCGTCCACCGCGAACTCGTCGACCATCTCTGCGAGGGCTTCGGTCTGGAAGAACATGCTGTCCATCGCATCGCGCGCACCGATGAGAAGGCCCTCGGCGAGGCTGTCGATCGGGTCGGTCAGGTCGTACTCGAACCCCAGGTTGGTGCCGCCCGAGGCGAACCACAGGTAGGTCGAGTGCACGAACGTGCCGCCGTGCTCGGCGAACATCTCGCTGAACCGCCGGAAGATCGGGTAGCACGGCACGCCCACGAACACGAGCCGGAACCTCTCGTCGACCAGCGTGCCGATGCCGTGGTCGCGCTTGTAGGTCATCTCCTCGACCAGGTCCTCGAAGTACTTGGCGCCGGCTTCGCTGCCACGGAAGCCGTTGCACACGCCCAGGTAGATGGTGCCGTCCGAGAGCGCATTGAACAGCGCCGGCCGGCTCTGGTTCAGTTCCAGCACGCGCTTCCAACCGCGGCTCATGCGGTTGGCGTAGCCCATGTTCTCGCGCAGGCGGTCGATGTCGAACGCCTTGCCGGTGACCTTCTCGAGCACGGGGATGAGTTCGCGCAGCTGTGCGGACACGTAACGCCGGTCGCGCTCGAAGCCGGCGTCGCCCCGCCAGGTCTGTCCGCCGGCGTGGCGCGTGCCGGGAATGTCGAGCACGTAGGACGGCATGCCGTACATGCGCTCCCAGATCTCGGCCCACTTGATGTAGGTGTTGCAGGCATTGGTCAGCACTGCGATGGACGGCTTGGGGATCCGCCCCATGGGCAGCCGGCCGCCACGGCGCTGCGTAGCGACGTCCGCCTTCACGTAGCCGCAGATGTCGGGGGAGTAGCCCAGGTCCTCGGCCTCGTTCAGGTAGTCGTGCGCCTGGTGGCGGACGGCGGTCTGCAGCGAGTTGATCTCGGGGAACACCAGCGGCAGGTCGAACGAGCGCAGCAGTTCCCCCAGGCTGCCCATCACGAACACGTAGGCGCCGCCCCGGCCGGCTTCGGCCTCGGCGGTGAGTCCGTCGAACCACTCGCGGAACAGCCGCGCGCCGTCGCGATTGCCGCGTCCGACCAGGCCTTCCGTCACGGCGTTGGGTGTGCTGTGGGGCGTGCTCACGAGTTCACCTCCTCGGCGAACAGCAGGTTCTCCACGAACGTCTCGAGCTGGATCTCGAGTTGGTCGAACGTCGTCATGCCTTCTTCGAACTCGGTCACGAAGTACGGGATGCGCGCCTCGTCGAGCGCGTGCACGTAGGCCACCTGCTCTTCGAGCCCGGGTTCGCACATCTTGGCCGCGGCCACGATGACGGCCTTGGCGTCCGCCCCGCGCACGCGTTGCAGCAGCATGGTCTCCTTGAGCTTGCGCGGATCGTGCTGCACCGGGCTGTAGCTCGAGCGTTCGAGGTAGGCCTCGGCGAGTGCGGCGAGCGGGTCGCCGGTCGGCGTGACGGCGGACAGGATCCAACGCAGCCCGATCAGCAGATCGTCGTCGACCACGTAGCACGACCGGCCGATCGCACGGATCAGGTCGAACGGCGGCTGCTCGCAGAAGCCGCCTTCGAACACCACGCGGATGCGGTCTTTGGGTTTCGCATCCCGTGTGCACAGGGCCGGCAGTACCGCGCGCAGCAGCTCGTTGTGTTCTTCGCGCGGGATCAACCCGGCGATCGCGGTGAGCGCGTAGGCCTCGTGCGCGGCCACCAGCCACGGCGTTTCGCGCTTGATGGCATACACCTGACGCAGCAGGTCGCGATTGTCGTTGAACACCGCGATCGACGCGCGCAGGGCGTCGTCGGTGATGGCGTGCCCGGCGATGCGCTCGACCTCGCCGCGCAGCCGGTCGTATTCCTCGCGCAGGTAGACGCGAGCGCTCGGAGAGGCAGCGTTCTGCGGCAGATACAGGATCTGGCAGCGGTACGGGGCGTTCCGTCCCCACACCGCCGCCAGATTGCGCGCCGCGTCACAGATCGGATGGGTGACGAACAGGTCCAACTCCACTCGGCCCGACAGGGCAAGCTCCAACGATGTCTTGATCACCGAGCACAGATACGAGCCGAAGCGGGAGTCGGCGTGCTTGGGTTCGATCGGCGCACCACGGATCTTGAGCGGCAGCACGCCGGCGGCGTGCACGATCTCCTCGGGGAAGTAGACCTGAAAGTGCCCCACCGTCTTGCCACCGGCCTCGCGCCAGCGACGCGCGGTCGGGAAGTCGGTGTCCTCGAGCAGGTCCTGGCAGGCGCGCAGGATGCCGTCGAGATCCTGGCCCTGCCATTCCGGGAACACACGCACAGGAATCATCGATGCCTCCAACTCGGGGTGCGACGCGCCAGGAACGCCTCGAGCCCCTCGACGGGGTCCGACGCGTTCATGAGTTCGTGGACGTAGATCTGTCCGGCCTTCTGGAACGAGGCGGCACGGGGCTGGTCGGCGGTCTCCAGCAACGTATGCTTGGTGGCTCGCAGCGCAGCCGCGCTGTGCTTCGCGCAGCGTCCCGCCAGTGCGAGTGCATGCTCCTCGGTGCGCGGATCGGGCACGACGTGCTGCACGACGCCGATCGCGAGCGCACGCGTGGCATCGATGGCCTCGCCGCCGAACAGGATCTCGGCGGCATGCCCGTACGTCGTGCGTCGCGGCAGCAGTACGCAAGCGGCGGGAGCGGTCACCGCCAGCTGGATCTCGGGCTGCCCGAACGTCGCGCCTTCGCCGGCGACGATCATGTCGCAGGCCTGCACCAGTTCGAACCCCGCTCCCAGGCAGCGCCCGCGCACCGCGGCGATGGTCGGCAGCGGAAAAGCCGCCAGCATCCCGAGGGTCGTCATGAACTCGGGGATGAGCTCGCGGTGGGTCGGCGGCAGGTGCTCGCCCACATCGGCCCCCGCCGAGAAGTGCTTCCCCTCACCTACGATGAGCAGTACGCGCAGTTCGGGTGCTTCGGCCAGCGCGCTCAGCGCCTGGCGCAGTTCACCGAGGACAGCGCGCGTCAGGATGTTGAGCGGTGGGTTCGCCAATGCGAGCGTGGCGACGCCGTCTTCAATTGTTGCTTTCAGGAAGTTCACGCGGTCGGGCCCCTTCCGGCGGCGATGGCGGAGACCGCTGAGGTGTGCGGAACGAGGCTCGCGCGCGTGCCGGGTGCCGCTGGACGTTCGAGCAGGTAGTCGACGCGGATCTCCTCGATGTCGTCTCGCATGCGCGGTGTGAGCTGCAGTTCCATGTCGATGCGCAGGTCGTCCTCGCGCAGCGAATCACCGAGCCACGCCAGCGCCCGGCCGCCATCGGCGAGTTCGATCATGCCGACCACGTAGGGGGCGTACGCTTCGAAGCCCGCGGGTGCGGCGTCGATGCGCGACCAGGTGAGCAGGCGGCCACGGCCGCCGATCTCGAGCCACTCGAAGTCGGGGCTCAGGCAGCGCTCACAGTCCGCACGCGGCGGGAACGAACGCTGGTCGCACGCCTTGCAGCGCGACGCCATCAGCTTGCCCGCGCGCAGGTGCTCGGCGAAGGCCGCGACCCGCGTGCACGGGGACAGGTTCACCACTCCGAACCACTTGAACATCACTCGTCCCTCGCCAGCACCTGCACGAAGCAGTACTGGCCGATGCCACCCACGTTGTGGGTGAGTCCGATGTCCGCGCCCGGCACCTGGCGTTCGCCGGCGTCGCCGCGCAACTGCTTCACGATCTCGCACGTCATCGACACGCCGGTCGCACCCACGGGGTGGCCCTTGGCCTTGAGCCCACCGTCGACGTTGACCGGCACGCGGCCGCCGATCCAGCCCTGGCGCTCCTCGGCGTACGCCCCGCCGCGACCGCGTTCGCAGAAGCCCAGATCCTCGTACGCCATGATCTCGGCGATGCTGAAGCAGTCGTGCACGTCGGCCACGCGGACGCGGTCCGGCTTCACGCCGGCCATGGCATAGGCGTCGGCCGCGGCGCGCGCCGCACTGGGGATGCTGGTGAGCGATCCGCGGCGCAGGATCGAAGCACTGGCGGTGGCGGAGCCCATGCCCGCGAGCCACACGGGCGGCCTGCGCAGCGCACGTGCGCGATGCTCGCTCGCCAGGATCACGCACGCCGCGCCGTCGGCGTTGGCGCAGCAGTCGTACACGTTGAGCGGGCTCGCCACGGACTCCGATGCTTCCGCCTTCTCGGCGGTGACCGGCTTCCGGAACATGGCGAGCGGATTCTGCGCACCATAGTGGTGGTTCTTCACCGCCACCGACGTGAGTTGGGCGCGCGTCGTGCCATGGTCGTGCATGTGCCGCCGCGCGAACATCGCGTAGTAGCCGGGGAACGTCGTGCCGAACGACGACTCCCACTGCACCTCGCCGACCCGTCCCATGAGTCCGAGGATCTCCGCGGTCGACAGCTCGGTCATCTTCTGGCAGCCGATCACTGCGACCACGTCATGCACGCCGCCGCGGATCGCCATCCAGGCGGTGCGGATCGCCGCACTGCCCGAGGCGCACGCCGCTTCGGTCAGCCACACCGGCTTGGGCGCCAGTCCGAGATATTCCTGGATCACGCCCGCCAGCGAACGCTGCTTGTGGTACTCGGGCACCGAGCCCAGCACGGTGGCCTCGACCGCGTCGCGCTCGAGCCCGGCGTCGGCGAGTGCCGCGCGGAACGCCTCGCACGCCAGTTCCTGCACGCTGGCGTCCGCGCGCCGCCCGAACGCCGTGTGGCCGATCCCCACGATGCCGATCCGTTCCACCGAGATCCTCCTCGACCTCGACGCCCGCCGAGCGCGGGCGAACGGTCGTCGTTACAAGTACTGACCGCCGTCGACTTTGAGCACCTGTCCCGTCATGTGGCGTGCACGCTGCGAGCACAGGAACGTCACCGCGGCGGCGCAATCACACGGTTCGGCCAACGTGCCCGTCACGGTCTCGTCGAGCGCTTTCTCGAGCACGCCGACGGGCAGCTTCGCGGCCATCGCGGTGCGAACCATCCCGGGTGCCACCACGTTCACGGTGACGCCGAACTTGCCCAACTCGCGCGCCAACGTCTTCGACAGCGCCACCAACCCGCCCTTGGATGCCGCGTAGTTGGCCTGTCCGAACTTGCCGCGCAGGCCGTTGATGGAGGCGATGTTCACGATGCGCCCGCCGCGAGCCGACTTCATGAGCGCGCCGGCGGCGCGCGCGTAGGCGAACGCACCCTTGAGGTTCACGTCCAGCACGCGGTCCCACTGACCTTCGTCCATCTTCCACGACAGCGCGTCGTCGGTGATGCCGGCGCTGCATACGAGAATGTCGAGCCGGCCGAACTCGTCGGCGATCTCACGCACCACGGTCTGAGCCAGCGCGAAGTCCGAGACATCGGCCGCACGTGCGAGCCCGCGCTGTCCCAGCGCTTCGACCTGGCGCGCCACCGCGATCGCCGCGGCGCCATCGCGGTCGACGACCGCCACGTCGCAGCCTTCGCCCGCCAGTTCGAGCGCGATGGCGGCTCCGATGCCGGAGCCGCCTCCCGTCACGAGTGCGGTGTGACCTGCCAGGCCGAGTTGCATAGGGTAGGGGCGCGGCTCAGCGCGCCGACCCCGCGGGATGGAACTGCGGTGAGACCTTGCGCTGCAGTTCGTCGTTCCACGGGTGGCCTTCGGCCAGCAGCTGGCGCAGCTTGATGAAGTCGACCTCGCGATGCTCCTTGGGGCCGTCGTTGAACGCTTGGAAGCCCGCGCGACCCTCGGTCATCATGTTGAGCGCCAGCCACTCGCGATTGGTGATGCTGTTGGCGTCCCAGTGGTGCTGCTTGTGCTTGCGCAAGGACGCCACCGTCTTCGAGACACACTCCGGCATCAGCATGAGGATGCGCGTGCACAGGGTCTCGACCGCAGCATCGAGCCTCGCCAAGTCTGTGGTGGTGCGCGCCATCACGGCCCGGGCGACTGCGAGTTCTTCGCCGATCTTCGACTCGCCGTAGACGACGCGGCCGAATGCATCGAGCATGCGGTCGGTGATGACCAGCGGATTCGGGATGTACGCGCCGTCCAGCTTGAGCACGGGCACGATCTCGTTGAGCAGCCCCAGATAGGCCGCCCGATGCGCGCTCCACAAATCGCACAGCACCGCACTGTCCATAGCGTGCGCGAAGCCGACGTACAGCGGCAGGAAGTCGGTCGAGCCGCCATCGGGTGCCGAGCCGTGGCGTGGCCCGGCCTGACCGAAGCGCGCCGTGTCCACGGCGATCGTGAAGTCGCACGCCATGCCGATCTCCTGACCGCCGGCGATGCGCATGCCGTTCACCCGGTTCACCACCGGCTTGTCGCAGCGCAGGATGGCGTCGATCATGTCGTTGAAGACGCGCATGTACTGCTTGTACTCCTGAGGATTGCCGGCGTAGTACTCGGCATATTCCTTGGTGTTGCCCCCGGTGCAGAACGCCTTGTCTCCCGTGGCGGTGAACACCACGCACACCACACGCCGGTCCATGCTGGCCTGACGGAACGCCAGCACGATCTCCTTGGCGATTTCGGTGGTGTAGCTGTTCAGTTGCGAGGGGTTGTCGATGACGATCCACGCGTTGAACAGCCCCGTGGCCACTTCGCCGTTCGGCGCCAGCGCCGGGCGAAGTTCGTAACGGATGGCGCTGAACTCGACGTCGGGAACCAGCGTGTGGGACTTGAGCATCAGACTCTCCTCCGGCCGCACGCAGCGGCTAGGATCTCCCTCCGGGCACGAGGATCGCGCGCCGGTGGATTTCGTGGTCCGCCACGCGGCGCAGGATCTCGCTTCCGAGGTCCAGCGGATGGCGTTCGATGAACGGCTGCAAAGTGACGCGCCCGCTCGTGACCAAGCGCAGCGCGTCGGGGTAGAGCTCGGGCCGGCACCCCCACGTGCCCTGCACCGTGGCGTCGAACGCCATCAGGTTGCTGAGCCGTAGTTCGAGCTTGCCCAACGTGAAGCCCACCACCATGAGCGTTGCGGCAGTGCCCAGCAGGCCGAAGGCCATGTCCTGTCCGGCCGTGCTGCCCGAGCACTCGAACACCGTCCAGCCGTGCGATGGGCAGCCCCACGCCTTCGATTGCGCGGTGATCTCCTTCTTGATCGTCTTGAAGTCCAGAGCCCGGGCGTCGAACGTCGCGCTCGCGCCGTGCGGCGCGATGGCTTGGAGTTTCGCCGGATCGACATCGATGGCCACGACGCGTGCGCCCAGTGCGGCCGCGATCTGCACCGCGTAGCCACCCACGCCGCCCGCCCCGATCACGATGGCGAGCCCGCCCGCCTTGAGCCCGCTGCGCACCACGGCCTGGTATGGCGTGGTCACCGCGTCCGCCACCACCGACAGGTCGGCGAGCGCATACGGCCCGCGCTCCTCGACCACACAGATCCCGCGGCCCGGCACGACCATGGCTTCGGCGAAGCCGCCATCGATGTCGTTGCCCGGCATGAGCTGCGCACGGCAGGCATTGCCACGCCCTTCGCGACACAGCGCGCACGTGCCGCAGGGGATCACCGCCGGCACGATGACCTCGCGCCCGATCAGGTGAGAGTAGTCCGCACCCGCGGCGTCCACCACACCGCTCACTTCGTGTCCGAGCGTGAGCGGAAGCGCCTGACGTGTGGGCACGCCGTCGCGCCAGAAGCCGATGTCCGTGTGGCATACGCCACAGCCGGCCACCCGCACCCGCACTTGATCGGCGGCCGGGATGGGCTCGGGCACGTCGGCCAGCACGAGCGGCGCGCCGGCGGAAATGAGTCGCAGGGCTTTCATCTAGTTCACCTTCCGTGGCGTCTTGCCGCGCGCAGCGCCGTGCGGACTGCGCCGCGCGCGCGTGGTGGCGGTGGTGCGAGCCACGGGGCGGTCCGCAGCCGCGAGTCCGTCGATCAGCTGGCGCGCGAACTGTTCGCCGATGGCGGCCGCATCGAGCGCGCCGCCGGGGCGGTACCAGCGCGCGATGCCGTTGAGCGCGCCCAAGATGGCGAACGCCGCGACCTTGGCGTCGCCCTTCTGGAACGTGCCGCTGCGCATGCCGGCCTCGACCACTTCTCGCAACGCCCGCTCGTAGCGGTCACGGCCCTCGATGATCTCGGCCTGGCGATCGCTCGCCAGGGCACCCACCTCGAACGCCAGCGGCGACGCACCGTATGCGTCGGTCATGATTCGTACATGTTCGACGATGATGTGGCGCAGCCGGAGGCGCGCGGTGGGGAGCGCGCGCGCCTCGGCGACGATGCGCTCCAGGTCCGCCACCGATTCGCGATGGCATTCGAGCAGGATGGCCGGCTTGTCCGGGAAGTAGTGGTAGAGCGCCGTCTTCCGCACGCCCAGATGCTCGGCGATCGTGTCGAGTGTGGTCGCGTGATAGCCGCGCTCACGGAACGAACGGAGTGCCGCGCGCAGGATCTCGGCGCGTCGTCGTTCGCGCTTGGCCTGCACGTGCGGCGTGGCGGTGTGTGCGCTGTCCGAACCGATCACGGGGGCTCCCTCATGCGGCGCTGTGAGGAAAACGAACTCGTGTTCGGAAAATGAACCCTCGGTCGGGGGAGTCTCAATGGTGCGTTGGGAGTGGTCCGGAAGGGGAAGGGGTGCGCACCGTGCGTCATGGCGCTGGTGGGGCCCGAGCGCTTGACCTGCGTGGTAGGCTGCCGAAGTCACGCCCCCGGGATTCGGAGTCGGCGTGAAGGTCCGAGACATCCTCCAACTGCTTCGGAGAGATGGATGGTTCGTGGTCCGGCAGCGCGGAAGTCATCGCCAGTTGAAGCACTTCGAGAAGCCCGGCCTGGTGACCGTAGCCGGGCACGAGCGCCTCGATCTCGCCCCCGGCACACTCAAGAGCATCCTCCGGCAAGCGAGGCTGGATTCATGAGATACCTGATCGTCATCGAGAAGACGCGGACCGGGTACTCGGCGTATTCACCCGATCTGGATGGCTGTGTGGCCGCTGCCCGGACACGCCCGTCCATCCTGCGAGCGATGCAGAAGGCCGTGGAGTTCCACCTCGAGGGCCTGCGCGAACAGGGCCGCCGCCGACCGGCGCCCAGCACGGACACGGCCTGGGTCGAAGTCCCGCGCTGAGCGGTGGAGCCAGCATCCGAGCTCTGTCGCCTGGACTCGGTATCGCGTTACTTCTTGGGGCGGACCCGGCGATGAGAGGTGATGCTCGCGTCACGTCGAGGCCCGTTCGCGCTCACTCGGTGTCTCCTTGCGCGCCAGTCCGCGTGTCAGCGCGGTGAGCGCCACTCTCACGCGCGCGTCCCGATCGGCTTTGGCTGGCAGCGTGGCTGCGGCCGACAGCCCGATGCTCACCAGGGCACGGTTGTAGCCCAGCGTCGTGAGTGCGGCGCGCACATCATCTTCGTGCGGCGCCTTGAGCTGCTCCTTGTGCTCGCGCGCCTGCAACCGCCCGGACCGGGATGCCGCTCGCTTGTCCGCGATGGTCTGATTGCCGAAGCGGCGCTCGGCCTCGAGCTGATTATGAGCCGAACACAGGAGGCGAAGGTTCTCCGTCGTCGAAGGGCCGCCGTCGGCCACGGCCACGATGTGGTCGTACTGCAGCGCGTGCCGGCAACCGCAGTGCTGCCCGCCGTCGCTCACGAAGGTGCAGACGCCGCCGTCGCGCTGGTACACGGCGGCGCGGACGACAGCCGGGATGTGGCGTGCGCCGTGCGACACCTTGGCCCGCACGCCGCGCGGCTTCCGGTGCAGGCCATGCTTGCGCTTCTCCAACGATACGATGAGCTCGTCCAGGGCACGGTCGAGCACGTCGGCGATCGCCTCGGGCGCGACCGTGTGGCCGAGCAGCTCGTGCGCACGGCGGATCTTCTCGCGAGTCGCGCGCGTCATGGTGACGGTGAGCGCGACGTGGTCCGCCGACAGCGGCTTCAGCGTTGCGGCCGGCACGGGAAGTGGTACCAGTGAACTTGGGGATTCCGAGGCAGTCGATGGGCAAGCGGGCCCCGGGGCCCCTTCGAGTGTTACTTGAACTGAAGTCTCCGAAGTCGTGCCCGAGCAAGCGGCCGCCTCGAGCGACAGCATCTCGGGCTGCGGGCAGCGACTCGCGATGATCCATTCGATCTCCTCGCGCGACTTGCCGGCCGCAGCCGCGATCAGGTCGTCGTGACTGCCCGACTCGAGCCACGGCCCAAGCGTGAGCACCGCACTCGCCGACAACCGGCGGTCCGCCAGCATGTCGAACAACACCGGGCGCGCCCGCGCGATGCGTGCGGCGCGCAGGTATTTCTTCGCGACGTCCTCGCTCAATGAGAGATCGCGCTGGCAGTAGTCCAGCATGCACGAGTAGCCGAGGTCGCTGAACGCGCGCCGCTCGTCGAAGACCGCGAGACAAGCGAGGAGCCCCGCGGTGGCGCCGGACTCCTGGCGCGAATGCTGGCGGGCTTCGGTGGCGATGACCGGATCGCACTGATTGCTGATGCGCTCGAACAACATGTTGCACGCTCGCGCCGGGGGCGAGGTGGCACGGGGGCTCGTGCAGCGAGCGTAGCACGGTGCTTTCGGAGTGCCGTGGATGCGATCACACGGGCGAACGAGGGGTCAGACCAGAACGAGTTCGGATTGAGGCCTGAAAGGCCGCGGCACGACGACGGTGTGCGAATGGGAGCGTGTGCCGGGACAGGTGTCGGATTTGAGGTCGCACTGCGCTCAAGGCCGTCAAGGTGATTCTTCAAGAGCATTTCCACCGACACGGCCTGGGTCGAAGTCCCGCGCTGACCCTATGCCGCAGCACCCCGCCGTTGCCGCACGGCCGAGGCGGGGCCTACACTCGCGGGCACACGCGTTGCAGTTCCCGTTCGACTGCCCCAGCCGCGACGATGACGCGTGCGGTCACTGCAATCGTGTCGACCTGACCGTCGACACGTGATCACCGGACGTTATCGAAAGGTGGCCACGCCATGCGCGAACCCCGACACGCCGCGCTCTTCCTGTTCGCCGCCATGGCGCTCGTCCTGTGCCTGCTGATCCCGGCCGGTGAGGCCCGCGCCCAGACGCCCAAGTGGATCAAGCTTCCGCCGCCGGCCACGGTGGGTGTGCATGTGTACGACAGCCTGCGCGACCGTGAGCTGTTCCTGGACGAGACCGGCATCGTGGCTTTGCTGGACACACCCGAGGCGATCTGGGAGCGGGTGTGGCTCGGTGTGAATCCGGCTCTGCTCGGGAACGTGTTCGCGTTCTACGATCCGCATCGCGACCGCATCTGGATGATGACCACGACGGTGGAGCTCTCCACACCCACGCAGCTCTGGTACCTCGACCTGTTCGCGGATCCGATGCAGTGGACGCAGCAGGCCACCACCGGTTCCTACCCCGGCACACTTTTCGTCGGCATCGTCGGGGGCGCATTTGCGTTCGACGCGACCCGAGATCGCGTCATCGCTTTCGGGGGTGCGACGACCTGCAACAACTGCTACGGCGCTTACAACACGGTCTGGAGCCTGTCGCTCGTCGGTACCCCGAACTGGAACACGGAGGTCGTTGCAGGCACAGGGCCAGGAAGCCGACATTCGGCTGCGATGGTGTATGACCCCTGGCGCGACCGCATGGTGGTGTACGGCGGAAACTACTTCCCGGGCACGGGCTCCGGCACTTGGTACGACGACACCTGGCAACTCTCGTTGGCCCCGCCCATGGGGTGGCAGCCGATCACTTCGGTCCTGGACCCGCCAGTGGGCCGCATCCCCGGGCCCGCGCTGCTCGACTCGCTCGGGCGCCGCATGATCGTCATGGGAGGCGAACTGGGCCCGAGCGGCACGCAGGTCCCCGACATCCTCACGCTCGACCTCTCGGCCGGTGTGGGCGCGACCGAAGCGGTGTGGGGCACGCTGCCCTCGGGCCCCGCGCAGTACGGCGCGCTGTTCGTGCAGCGTGACCAAGTGCGCATCGTGTCGTACGACGGCACCGACCAGTGGAACCTGCTGCTCGGGGGCACGCCGGCATGGAACCTGGTGGGCCTGGGGCTCGCGGGGCCGGTGAAGCGCAAGGGCATGGTGTCGTTCGTGGATGAGGCACGGCAGCGCGTGTACGCCGGGCTCGGTGGCTCGGGTACAGGTCCCGCCACCGACGACTCATTGCAGGTCCGGCTGTTCGCTCAGGAGTTCCCGTGGGTGACGCTGTCGACCACCGGTCCCAGTGCGCGCTACGGCGCCGTCGGAGTGGCCGACCCGGCGGGGGACCGCGCGCTGGTGTTCGGCGGTGCCGCGGCACCGGGCACGAACGATACGGACGAGTATGCGGACCTGTGGTCGTTCTCGTTCAGCGACAACACTTGGACCCCGCTCGCTCCACCCACGTCGCCGCAGGTGCGCACCGAGGCACTGGGCGTGTTCGACACGCAGCATCGCCGGCTCATCGTTCACGGTGGCCGGCTCACCAATCCGTCGCCGATCGCGCGCAGCGACACCTGGATCTATGACGTGGCGACCGGCACGTGGTCGTCGCCGGCGGTGGGTTCCTATGGTGGTGTGTGGGGCGAGGTCGGCGTGTATGACGCGTTGCGCGATCGGGTGGTCGCATTGGGCCCGAACCCTGCGCAACCGATCCACGTCCTGCCGCTGGGGCCCAGTCTCGGCAGCTGGACGGCGGTGACCCCGGCCGGAACCGCGCCCAGCGCGCTTGCCGAGGCCGCGGTCTACGACTCGTTACATGATCGCGTGCTCGTCGCGGGCGTCACCGGTGCGAGCATCTCGTTCTGGGCGTTGTCGCTGAGTGATCCTCCCACCTGGAGCCCACTGTTGCCCTCGGGCGTCCCGCCCGCGGCTCGGTCCGGGTTCGCGCTCGCGCTCGACAAGGCACGGGAGCGCGTCCTGATGTTCGGCGGCGCGCTCTTCTCTGGACCGCTGCCCGGCGACACCTGGGCGTTCTACTTCGACGAGGCCGCCACGCCCACGCAGCTCGCATTGATCACGGCCGACGCCACCTCCGATCAAGTGACGCTGCGCTGGTTCGCGGGTGGTACAGGTTCGGTCGCCGCCACGGTGTACCGCCGCGCACCCGACGAGGACTGGCGGGCGCTCGGCCAGCAAGACGCCGATGGCACGGGCGTGATCGAGTGGATCGATCGCAATGTGATCGCCGGAGCGGACTACGACTACCGGCTCGGGATCCCCACCGCGACGGGCGAGCGCTTCTTCGGCGAGGCGCGAGTGAGTGTGCCCGGCCGCAGCGGACTCGCACTGGCCGGCATGCGCCCCAATCCCAGCGATGGCCCCATGCTCGTGAGTTTCGCGCTCGAGAGCAGCGACCCCGCGACACTCGAACTGCTCGACCTCGCCGGCCGCCACGTGCTGAGTCGCGAGGTCGGCTCGCTTGGGGCGGGCACGCACGCGGTGCGGCTCGACGGTGACGCCGCGGCCCCGGCCGCGGGGCTCTACTTCATAAGGTTGTCGCAGGGCGGCCGCTCGGTCAGTACGCGTCTGGTGCTGGCGCGGTAGGCGGGCGCGGGCGGACGACCCCTTGGCTCCGAAGCTCGCCCGGGCAGTTTCGCGTTAGCTGGTGCGCTCAGGGATCTCTTTCCAGTAGTCTTACGGCAGCAGTGGCCCCCGCTCCACACGCCCCCTGAAGAAGGGGACGCCGTGCCCGTGATTTCTGAGTTCTTCGGGATCCGGATCCGGATGTACTATCAGGAGCACGAACCGGCGCATTTCCATGTTGAGTACGGAGATACGCATTGCACCTACCGCTTGGATGGTGCGCCTTTGGTCGGCACGCTTCCGTCGGGGCGCGTGGAGCGTCTGGTGCAGCGCTGGGCTCAGTTGCACCGGTTCGAACTGGAGGCCAACTGGCAGCGCATCCTGGCGGGCCGCCCGATCCGTCCCATCGCACCTTTGGAGTGATCACCGATGAACTCCATTCCGTTGGTCGTGCGCGCGGAACACCTGGGCGACTACCGCGTCCGGGTCACATTCGATGACGGCCTCACGGGAGCGGTGGACTTCGAGCCCTGGCTTCAGGGCCCGGTCTTCGAGCCGCTCCGCGAAGTCGAGGCGTTCCGAAAGTTCGTGATCGAGGGCGGCACGGTGGCCTGGCCCGCGACGGGAGCGGACATCGCCCCCGAGACGCTGCACCGGCGCGCGCTCGAGGGCCGCGCGGCCTGAGCGCCCAAGTCGCGGTGCCGCAATGGCCTCGCGCCCTGCCCGAGCCCGGGGTTTGCACGCAGCCGCGCCCCTCGGGCATACTCTTCGGCTCAACTCATCTCAGGCGGAGCGCTCGGCATCACCCACGTCCCTGCAGACCGGTAGCCGGTCCAGGGCCTGGACGCCGGGGAACGCCGCCGAAGCGGAGCACAACATGAAGTCAGGAATCCATCCGGTCTACGAGACGTGCTCGTTCCATTGCTACGGCTGTGGCGAGGAGTGGGTCACGCGCACCACGCTCAAGCCCGCCTCGTCGGACGGTAAGGTGCACTTGGACATCTGCTCCAAGTGCCACCCGTTCTTCACCGGCAAGCAGAAGATGCTCGATAAGGCCGGTCGTGTGGATCGTTTCCGCAAGCGGTACGCCAAGGTCACGCCCGCGGATCCCACGGACAAGACCGACAACTAGCGGTTCTTCACCGGCTCCCGTCGTGGGCGGCAATCGCCTGCACGGGAGCCGTGTTTTTTTGCTCCCCGGCTGCCGCGCGCGATCGCGCCGCAACGTCGACTGGAGCGGAAGTCATCAGAAGTCATCACGGGAGGCTCCATGCCGTTCCTGCCCCTGGGCGGCCAGGCGGTCATCGAAGGTGTCATGATGCGCTCGCCGACGCGCGTCGCAGTCGCTGTGCGTCGTCCCGACGGCACGCTCGGCTTCTACGAGAGGTCGTTCGAGAGCATCACGCGCCGCATCAAGCCGCTCGGGCTGCCT
>JANNWR010000484.1:0-6502 GCA_031408715.1 bacterium | reverse complement strand
TCCAACTGGGCCAGCGCCATGCGTCGCGCGCTCTCGGCTCCGGAGGCGCCACGCGCCCAGCGGCGGAACAGGAAGTACAGATTGCCCGGTGACGGGAACTTCGGCGCCCCGCCGAAACCACCACACGCGTCGTCCTGCTGGCGTTCGAGGAACACCGCGCAGGCATCGCCGAGTTCGTGCGTGGTACGCGTCTCCCCCGAGGGCGCGTTCATCGAGCGCAACAGCGCGGTCACCTGCTCGCCGGTGAGCTCGACCTGCTCGCGCTGGTCACGCCACGCTTCAGCGAGCCGCGGCAGCAGCTCCAGTAACCCGGGCCGCCCCATCGTGGTCGAGGGCGGGAAGTACGTGCCACCCCAGAACGGCTCGAGGTCCGGCGTGAGGAACACGTTCAGCGGCCAGCCGCCGCCCTGCCCGAGCGCCTGCATCGCGGTCATGTAAATGCGGTCGACATCGGGGCGCTCTTCGCGATCGACCTTCACCGGGACGAAGTGCTCGTTCAAGAGTGCGGCCACGCCCTCGTGCACGAACGACTCGCGCTCCATGACATGGCACCAATGGCACGTGGAGTAACCGATCGACAGGAAGATCGGGCGGTCGAGCGTACGCGCGCGCTCGAACGCCTCGCTGCCCCACGGATACCAATCCACGGGGTTGCTGGCGTGCTGCAGCAGGTACGGGCTCTTCTCGCGTGCGAGTCGGTTGGTGGGTACCGGGGAGTGCATGGCCCGCGAGTATACGCGTCACGGACCGTGGAACCGTCAGACGGTCGTGAAACGTACTGCCGAGCGCACGCGTGGACCGCATGAACGCGGGCGCGCCTGACCACGCATTGTCAGGAATCGGTCCGGGGATGGGCGACGCGGTTCCAGATGGCGTACACCGGCAGGCCGGCGAGCAACAGCAGCGATCCGATCAGGCCATTCACCGGATCGTGCGCCAGCGCCTGCACGACGATCCAGACGCTGGCGATCAGGAATGCGAGCGTGGTCCACGGGTGGCCGGACCACAACGCGGGCGCTGTCACGCCGCTGCGCTCGTCGCGCGAACGCAGCACGAACAGCGCTGCAGCCGTGTGTCCGAAGAAGATCCAGTCTGCGGCCACCACCGTGTCGAGGATGCGGCCGTACTCGCCGGTGAGCGCCACGATCACCGCCGCCACGCCCTGCAGCGCGATGGCGGCGACCGGCGCCTGAGTGCGCGCGTCGACATGCGCGATGCCGCGGAAGAACAACCCGTCTGCCGCCATGGCCCAATACACACGCGGTGCGGTGAGCATGCTCTGCGACAGGAAGCCCAGCGTGGAAGCGGCCACGCCGAGCGCCAGCCAGCGCGCGCCGTTCTCGCCGAACGCCATGCGCATGACGTCGGCCGCGGGCGCGTGGCTGGCCGCGAGACCCGCCGCACCCAGGACACGCAGGCACGCCAGGTTCACACCCACGTACAGCGCGATCACGCCGATCACTCCCAGCACCATGCCGCGCGGCAGCGTGCGCGCGGGATCTCGCACTTCCCCTCCCACGAACGCCGCGGTCTGCCAGCCGCCGTAGGCGAACAGCACCGGCACCATCGCGGCCCCGAGCCCGGCCGGCGATGCCGCCCCCGCCAGCACGATGTCGGTGGCCGCCGTCGGCGATGCGAACACGAACCCCGCCACGATCACCGCCAGGATGGCCGCGACCTTGAGCAGCATGAGCGCGTTCTGGGTGCTCGCCCCGGTGCGTACACCGAGTGCATTGATGGCGGTGAGCAGAAGGAGCACGCCACCCGCCAGCACGCCCTCGGACCACGGCACGTGTGCAAGCTCTCGCAAGTAGCGAGCGAAGGTCATGGCCGAGGCCGCCATCCCGCCGGTCTGGATGAGCAGCAGCAGTCCCCATGCGTACACGAAGCCGAGCGCGGGATGGAACGCCTCGCGCAGGTAGGCGTACTGCCCGCCCGCCTGCGGACGCCGCGCGCCGAGTTCGGCATACACGAACGCGCCTGCGAGCGCGATCGCGCCTCCCAACAGCCACGCGGTGATCGCACCGCTGTCCGTGCCCGTGCGTTCGGCGACCACCGACGGGTTCACGAAGATACCCGAGCCGATGATGCCGCCCATCACGATCAGCGTGACGTCGGCGAGTCCGAGGCGGCGGGCGAGTGGGTTGGGGGGCGGCATCTCGCGAGCGTACGCGGCGGGAGCGGACGGCGAAATAGCGATTCGCCCGGGCTAATGCCGTGCCATGCTCCGGGCTGGCATCGCGAGCGTCTCTCCCACGCGCCACATCCACCAGCCGAGCAACCCGAACACCGGTGCTGTCGCGATCGACATGGCGACCAGCACGCTCCAGTGCGCCTGCGGGCCGGGTACGAGCGCCTGCGCCAGTGCGTGCATCCCGGCCAGCAGCCCATGCGGCAGAGAGGGCACGGTGAGCGGATGCGCGGATGCCGTGGCGAACGCCGAGCGGCACAGCGCGAGCAGAAGGTCGCCCTTCCACAACAACAACGCCGACAGCACGCAGGCCAGCGCCACACTGGGTTCCGAGGTCGTTCGCACCCACCATGGCAATGTGTCGGGAAGCATCAGTCCGCGCACGCCGCGCGCTTCACCGTGACCGACCCGGGCCATGACACGCTCGGTGAACCGCGCCGGCAGGGCGTCACCCGCGGCTGTGCGCGTGACCGGCGCACCGCGCTCGGCCGAGAACGCACGTTCGAGCTGGCGTTCGAGCGAGCGAGCGCGGGCCAGTGCACGCGTGCAGCGCGCGCACTCACTCACGTGCGCGAGCGCTGCCTTCGGCAGCGCATCAAGCGCTCCGCCGTCGAGCAGCCGTTCGAGTTCGAGACAGTTCATGCGTCCTCGCCTACTTCGCCTGTCCACGCGGCGCGCAGCGTCGCACGCGCCCGTGACAGATGGGTCTTCACGGTGTTCTCCGGCATGTTGAGCAGGACCGCCACCTGTTCCACCGAACGGCCCTCATAGTAGAACATCGTCACGGCTGAACGCTGCGCGGACGTAAGGGTCTCGAGCAGTCTCTGCAGCTTGCGGGCTTCGAACAAGTCATGATCGACACCCTCCGGCGCTGCGGCTTCCGGTAACACGCCGTCCTGTTGTTCCCGTGCGCGCCGGTTCTTGAGGACCTGCGCGCGATCGAATGCCCGCCGCGCCACGATGCGATACAGCCAGGTGGCGAAACTCGAATCGCCCCGAAAGCCCGGCAGTGCCGTCCACACCCGCACGAACGCATCCTGGGCGACTTCCTCGGCGTCCGAGGGGGAGCGCAGGATCCGAAGCGCGAGCGCGTAGGCTCGGCCGGAATGCTGTTCGACGATGTCACGGAACGCCGCGGTGTCCCCGGATTGCGCCCGGGTGATGAGCCTCCGCTCTTCCGCCATCCTCGCAGCTTCCGGATGGACTCGGGACGGGAGGGCCATCGCTCCCTTGGACGGGTCGAGTGGGGCATCGGGTTTCACCCCGGCAGCATACCCCGCGTGGCACCCGGACCACGCTGAAACCCAGCGCGCGGGTGGCCCGGTCAGAGGGTGTGTGGCAACGGCAATACCCCCCTCTATTCCAAGGAGAGCGACCATGTTCGACTTCGACGCGGCTATCCTCATCCCCTTGATGGGAATCAGCATCCCCATCATCGCGATCATCGGCGGCATCACGGCCGGCATCTTCCGGCAGTACTCGCGCCAGCGCACCTTCGAGATGATCCAGCGCGAGCGCATCGCGGCGATCGAACGCGGGCTCGACCCCGACAAGATCGCCAGCCTGCAGCGTCCGTCGATGTACGACGATCACGGCCCGTTCACCGACCCACGCATGGCCTACGAACGCCTGCGCCAGGGGCTGACCATCGGCGGCATCGTCACGCTGTTCGCGGGCATCGCCGTCGCCGTGTTCCTGAACGGCATCACTGATGGCGACGACAAGAATGTCTGGATGGTGGGGCTGATCCCGGCGGCCGTGGGCGTCGCGCTGCTGCTGTCGTCCGTGCTCATCCGGCCGATCGGCGGCAGCAACAACACGCCACAGTCGGGCGGCTGAGCCGGCTCGCGACTGCGACCGGAAGGCGCACGCTTCTTGATCATGGAGGCCCGCGAATCGGGTGCCGGGCGGCACTCGTCACGATCGCGGGCCTCCAGTCGTGTTCCGGCGACACGACATCGCACTTGTGCAGCACGCCGCCGCACGTATAGAATGTGCGCATCATGACTCACGTCCTCCGCCATCATCATGCGCATCACGTCCACGGCCCCACGGGTCGCGGGTGCTGCGTGCTGGCGGGAACGGCTTCATAACCCACTTCGCCACGCCAAGCTTCCACGGCCCGTTCGAAACCGAACGGGCCGTTTTGTTTTTCCCGATCCCCCATCGCCCTGACTGCGGGACCCGAGTCCCGCTTGGAGACCTTCATGCTGCGTATCGCCCTTCCCAACAAAGGCCGCCTGTCCGAAGACGCGCTCGAGCTGTTCGCCGATGCCGGCCTCGACGCCCGCAAGGCCGGTGACCGCGCGCTCACCGCCTCGCTCGGCGGCGAGATGCAGGCGTTGTTCCTGCGCGCCCAGGACATCCCCGAGTTCATCGCCGACGGTGCCGCGGATGCCGGCGTGACCGGCTGGGACTGCGTGCTGGAGTCCGGACGCGACCTGACGAGTGCGCTCGACCTGGGTTTCGGCGCCTGCCAGCTGGTGGTCGCGGTGCGCGAGCACTTTCCGGCTGCCGCGCTGACGGACATCCCCGCGGGCACACGCGTGGCGACGCCTTTCCCGCGCATCACACGCGACTTCTTCACTGCCCGCGGCATCCCGGTCGAGGTGGTGCCGCTGTCCGGCGCGGCCGAGGTCGCGCCGTTGCTCGGGATCGCCGATGTCGTCGTCGACCTCACCTCCACGGGCTCGACCCTGCGCGCGAATCAGCTGCGCGTGATCGACACGGTCGTCGGCAGCAGCGCGCGCCTGGTCTCGACACCCGCGGCCGTGAACGCGATGCGGGCCGGCACGGGCAAGGCGCTTGGCGACCTGACACTCGCGCTGGACTCCGTGCTGCGTGCACGCGGCAAGCGCTACGTCATGGCCAACGTCCCGCGTGCCGTGCTCGATGCGGTGAAGCGCGTGCTGCCCGGATTGAACGGCCCCACGGTGATCGACCTGCTGAATGGCGGCAGCATGGTTGCGGTGCACGCCGTGGTCGAGAGCGGTGCGCTCTATCGCACCATCGGCGAGTTGAAGTCGCTGGGCGCTGAAGGCGTGCTGGTGACTCGGATCGAGAGGCTGGTGCCATGAGCAACCCCGGTCCGCTCGCCGTGCGCTTCGCCGGCACGCTCGCCTCACTCACACCGCTCGAACGTTCGGAGCTGTTCGAGCGCGCGACAACGGAAGACGCACGCGTCGCCGACGCCGCCCGGCGCATCGTGGCGCGCGTGCACGCTGGCGGGGACCGCGCGCTGCGCGAGCTGGCGCTCGAGTTCGATGGGGTCACGCTCGACGCACTCGAAGTGCCGCGGGCGCGCTGGGACGAATGTCTGGCAGCACAGCCAGCGCCGTTGCGCGTGGCGCTCGAGCGCGCCGCACGCAACATCGCGCGGGCGCACGAAGCCCAACTCCCGCAGGACAGCGTGTGCGAGACCGAAGCCGGCGTGACGATCGGCCGGCGGGCGGAGCCGTTCGCATCGGTCGGCGTTTACGCGCCCGGCGGCCGCGCGTTCTACCCGAGCAGCGTGCTCATGGGAGCGGTGCCGGCGCGGGTCGCGGGTGTGCGCGAGATCGTGCTGTGCACGCCGCCCACGGCCGGCGGCGAACCCGATCCGCTGTTGCTCGCGGCGGCGGCGATCGCCGGAGTGACACGCGTGTTCTCGCTCGGCGGCGCAGGCGCGATCGCGGCGATGGCGTACGGCACCGAAAGCGTTCCGGCGGTGCGCAAGATCGTCGGGCCGGGCAACGCGTATGTCGCCGCGGCCAAGCGTGTGGTGGCCGGCGTTGGCCGTGTCGCCATCGACTCACCCGCCGGACCCAGCGAAGTGCTGGTGGTGGCGGACGACAGTTCCGACGCGCGTGCCGTGGCGCTGGAGTTGGTGGCACAGGCCGAGCACGACCCCGACGCGTTCGCGCTGGCGGTGGTCGTGGGTTCAAGCGCCGCCGCACGCGTGCGGGCGGTACTGGCGGAAGCCGTGGCTGGTGCCGCACGCGGCGAAGTCGTGCGCGCGTCACTGGCCGCACGCGGCGGCGTGCTCGAGGCGGCGACGTTGGCCGAGGCGCTGGAGTTCGCGACTGCACTCGCGCCCGAACACCTCCTGCTCGCGGTGCGCGAACCGCAGCGCGCGCTGGCGCAAGTGCGTGACGCGGGCACGGTGTTCGTGGGCGGCACCAGCTCGGTGGCGTTCGGCGACTACCTCACGGGCGGCAATCACGTGCTGCCAACGGCCGGCTTCGCGCGACTGTCGGCCGGGCTCGGCACGCTCGACTTCGTGCGCTGGACCACATGGCAGGAGATCACGCCTTCTGGCGCGGCTCGGTTGGC
>JANNWR010000483.1:0-17419 GCA_031408715.1 bacterium | reverse complement strand
GCGCGCGTGCCCGGCACGACATCGAACACCGACCAGGTCGTGAGTTCCTCGGCCGGGCCGTCGGGGATGCGACCGCCACCCCCGACCCCGAAGCATGACAAGCTCATGAGACAGGTCTGCGGGCCTTCGACACAAAGCACCGCACCCGCGGGTGTCTGCACACAGCGCATGTACATGTCGCACGAGCGGCAGCCCGCGGCAGCGGGTGCAGCGTGCATGAACGAGACGAGCATCGACAGTGCGGACAACGACAGCGCGGCGCGGACGACCGCGTTGAAGCGGGACATGGTGGCGGACTCCTGCGGGAGCTTGGAACGCAGGGGCAGGGGGCTGGAAGTGCGGGGCGCGATCACCGAGAAGCGGCGCACGATCCCGCACGACGCGGCTACACGCACCCTCCGTGCCGCACCCAGCGCGTTGCAGCGCAAGCCAGCGCACGCGCCCGGATGTGCACGTTGCGTGCGATCCGTGAACGGGGTTCACGGGCGACACGTTGGCCCACCATATAGAACAGCCCCCGGGAGGAACTCTCCCGGAGGCCGCATCCACTCGGCGAACTTGAACGTCAGTAAGCCAGCGCCCAGCTTCCCTTGACCGTCCACACGGTCTCGGAATCCTTGCTCAGGCCGAACGTCGGATTCACGATCCCGGCGCGCGCATCCAGCTTCGCGACGCGTGCCTCGAGCCCGATGACATGGTTGGCATCGAGCGCCGAGGTGAAGCCGAACGACAGGTGCGGCCCGCCCGTGGTCGTGGTCGTGTACTCGCCCGCGGTGCGGTAGTTCTTACGCAGATAGAAGCCGCCGCCGACACCGACATACGGACGGACCGCGGTCTTCCACTTGTAGTGCCGTTGGAACTCGCCCGTGAACGGCACCGCTTCGTCGGCCGACGCGCCGAAACGACCCACGACGTCGTAGCCAGCACCCGCTGCGAACGCCCACTTGCGCGACATCATGTGCTGGTAGCCCAGGCCGTAGCCCATGGAACCGTTGCCAGCGAGTTCACCCGTGCGCTTGGCCCAGCCGGCACGGAACGACAGCCAGTTCGTGCCCTTGGCATACACACCGTCGGCTTTCTTCTGGTCCTCAAGCGACAGTTCGGGGGGCTTGGGCTTCTTCACCTTGGCGGGCTTGGCTGGCGCGGCGGGCTTGGGCGCAGCCGCGGGATCGGCCGGCTTGGCATCCGCCTGCGCGCGCGACGGCGCGGACGTCAGGCCCGAGAGCAGCGACACGGCGGCAGCGACCGCGAGCAAGCGCCGCAGATTGGCGACGTACTGGTTCACCCGAGACTCCTTTCGACTCGACATATGCCCGGTCGGGGCATCCCGGTGGCACCGGGAACAGGCGCGCGCCTCACGACAGGTCACCCTCTCGCTCGCGCGGACAGGGATGGCAAGCTAACAGAGCGGCGAGAGGTGCCGCAACGGCGGCGGTCGGCGGTCGTGGACGGCCGCGCGCTCTTGGCGGGAGCCGGAAGCTGCTTGCCCGCCGCGACTTGGCCTAGGCTCCAGCGGCGACCGCAGCGTATGCTCCGGTGCGGGCACGCCCGACCGTTGCCGTGCTGGACCTCACCCGCCCGGAGACCGCATGCCGATCCCCCACGAACCCCAGCGCGACCCCATGCTGGCAGCGTTGCTGACGGAGCTCGACCGCATCGAACACCGCACCCGGGTGGCTGTCACCGGATTGCCGGAGTCCAAGTTCCGGGAGGTCCCACCCGAAGGCGGCTGGAGCATCGCGCAGGTGTTCGAGCACCTGTGCGTGGTGAACGCGGCCTACCTGGACGGCCCGCTGCCCGCGGCGATCGCCAAAGCCCGCCAACGCGGGCCTGCGAACGCGCCATGGCAGGCCAGCTTCGTCGGCGGCTGGCTCACGCGCTCGCTCGCCGAAGGGGCGAAGTCCATGCCCGCGCCCGCGCCATGGCGCGTCGGCCCGACCGCACGCGAGCACGTGGTGGACAAGTTCCTTGCCAGCGTGGCGCGTCTGCGTGAACTCGTGCTGGCGGCCGATGGTACGGACCTCGGCGTCGGACTGTCCTCGCCAGCTTCGGGACTGATCCGCATGAATCTGGGCGATGCGCTGCGGATCATGGTGGTGCACTGTCACCGCCATCTGGCGCAGGCGGAACGCGCGCGCCGAACGGTCGGAATGTGATAGTTCCCCTGCGCGCCCGGTGTTGCTACCGTGGGCGGTCATGCGACGCATTCCAGTCTCCGCCACCAGGCTCGCCTTGATCGCGTGCGCCGTGGGCATGTTCACGCTCGCCGGCTGCAGTCGTGAGAAGCCGGCCGATGCGCCGCTCTCGTTCGAGATACCGCCCGACACCTCGGGGCTGACTTCAGGTCCCGAACTCTTGCAGCAGTTCGAGCCTTATCGCATGGACAACGGCGCGCTGCGCGTGCGCGGCAAGCTGCGGCTGCCGGACAGCACGATGATACGCATCGCGGTCAAGACGCCCGGGGGCACGGTGGCGGTGGCGATGGCGCAGGTGTTCGTGATCGGCGGGCAGTTCGACAGCCCGCCCATGATCGGCGAGCACGGCCCGCTGCCCAGGGCGCGCTACCGCGTCGAACTGCTGTCGCACTTCGATGCCGACTGGCAGCCGGCGAGTGTCGTGCGCGCGATCGGCAATGGCACGGCGTTGCGCGGCCCCGGCATCACGCGCGCGCGCAACGGCGACGCCGCCTTGTTCCTCACCCGGGAGAGTTCGTTGTGAGCCGCCCCCGCACGCCCCGGCCTCCGGCCCTGCGCTACCGTCCCGCGCGCCGCACCGACATCGAGACGCTCGTCGATCTGTCGCTGCGCGCCTACCGCGTCTCGAGTGCCGAAGCGCGCCGCGACTTCTTCGCCGATCATCCGCGCTTCGGACTGCGCGACGTGCGCGTCGGCGAACTCGACGGCGAGATCGTGGCCTCGATGGTGCTGTATCCGCTGCACGCGTATGTGCGCGGCGAGAAGCTGCCGGTCACCGGCATCGGCTCGGTGGCAGTCTCCCCCGAGCATCGCCGGCGCGGCATCGGCGAAGCGCTGGTGAAAGCATCATTGCGCGAGATGCGCCAGCGCGGCGATGCCATGAGCATGCTGTACTCCTTCCGCGGCGACTTCTACCGGCGCTTCGGCTGGGGGCTGGTCGAAACACCCATCATGTACTCGCTGCCGCCGGCGATGCTGCCCTCGTCCGACGAATCCAAGCGCGTGCGGCGGCTGCGCATGCCGGACCGTCCGCTCGTGCAGGCGCTGTACGACCAGTTCGTGCGTGAGCGCGGCCACTTCGCGCTGGCGCGCCGGCCCGAGTGGTGGGAGCGCCGGCTGTGGAGCTATGAAGGCGACTGGATCGTGTACGAGAAGCGGCGCGGGCAGATCGAAGGCTACCTGCACGTCCAGGTCGATGCCGGCGACGGTCCGTGGAAGCTGGTGCTGACGGTCAACGAGTTCGTGGCACTCACGCCCGATGCGCACCGCGGCCTGACCGGCTACCTGCACGGCTTGCGCGATCAGGCCGCCGAGGTCGTGATCACCGCGCCGAGTGACGAACCCTGGGCCGCAACGCTGGCAGATGCCGCGAACCTGCGCGGCGACATGAAGCTGGGCGTGGTGCGCACCACGGGGCATGCCGGCTACGGCGCGATGCTGCGACTGCTCGACGTCAAGAGTGCGCTCGAGTCACTGCCGGTGTCAGCCCACGTTCGCGGCGACGTGGTCGTCGACGTGATCGACCCCGTACTGCCCGCCAATGAACGTGCGTGGCGCGTGCACGTGCGCGACGGTCAGATCGCCGTGCGCGCCGAGACCCCGCGCCAGGCCGCGAGCCGCGACCGCCTGCCACGCCTGACCGCGAGTGCGGAAGCGCTGGCGATCCTGGTCTCGGGCGCGGTGAGCCCGCTGCGTGCGGCGGAATGCGGGCTCGTCGAAGACCAGCGTGGCGCAGCCGAACTCATGGAACCGTGGTTCCGGGCGCGGCCCGTGTTCGTCATGCCCATGAACGCATTCTGAATCGCGCACTCGGCATGCCGAACCCCACCCGCCACTCGCCGCAAGCCACTCCCGACTTCTCCCGACGAGGTGCCGACTTGGCCGATGAACCGCGCTGGACCGTCACCGCTCCGCTGCGTCCGCGCTTCCGCGACACCGACGCGATGGGCCACATCAACAACGCGGTGTACGTCACCTACATCGAGGTCGCGCGTCAGGAGTACTGGCGGGCGTTCACGAACAACCAGAACTACAAGTCCGTGCCGTTCATTCTGGCACGCGTCGAGGTCGACTTCCGCTCCGAAGCGCTCATGCATGAGATGCTCGAGCTGTGCATCCGCTGTTCGTACATCGGCGGCAAGTCGTTCGGGTTCGAATACGCGATCCGCGAGCTCACGAGCCAGCGGCTGGTCGTGGCCGCGCGCTCGGTGCAGGTGATGTACGACTACACGACCAAGACCAGTGTGCGGTTCCCGCCCGAGCTGAAGCTCCAGCTCGAGGCGTTCGAAGGCCGCTCGCTCGACCGGGAGGTGCGCCCATGAAGCCCGAACACGACCGCAAGCCGAAGTCCGTTGCACCGGACACGATGGCCGAAGCCGAACCCTCGGCGTTGTCGCGCCGCCGCTTCGTGACGCTGGTCGCGGCCGGCTCGGCCGCGCTGCTCGCCGCGCCGGGTGCCGCCAGCGAGCGCACACGCGTCAAGCGCAGGAGCAAGCCGGGCGAGAAACCCGCCCCGCCGGCGCCACCCGCGGTGGAGCCGTCCAAGTTCGAAAAAGAACTGGCCCGTCAGCGTGCCGGCACGCTCGCCACGCTCAAGCAGTTGCGCGACTACCCGCTACCCGCGGGCGGCGACCTGCCGGTGGTGTTCCGGCCGCAGCGCACGCGCACGAAGGGACGGTAACGATGCTCAAGGACGAGGTGTACTTCGCCACCGCCGAGGAACTCGCGCCGGAACTGCGCGCCGGACGGCTGTCGCCGGTCGAACTCACGCGCGGGTTCCTGGATCGCATCCAACGCCTGAACAGCCGCTTCAACGCGTTCGAGAAGCCGACGCCCGAGCTGGCGCTGGAACAAGCGCAGCGTGCCGCCAGCGAGCTGAAGTCGAACCGCGTACGCGGGGCGCTGCATGGCATCCCGTATGCAGCCAAAGACCTGTTCGATACAAAAGGCATTCCCACCGCGTGGGGCACGACGTTCCTGCGCGATCGCGTACCCGGCGAGAACGCGACCGTGGTGCAACGTCTCGAGGACGCGGGTGCGGTGCTGCTGGGCAAGACCGCGATGGTCGAGTTCGCGGGCTGCCTGGGTTATCGCTTCCCCACTGCCTCCGCGAGCGGCCCGGGCCGCAATCCCTGGGACTCCGAGCGCTGGACGGGTGGCTCGTCGTCGGGCTCGGGGGCTGCGGTCGCCGCTGGTCTGTGCACGTTCGCGCTCGGCACCGAGACGTGGGGTTCGATCCTGTGCCCCTCGGCGTTCTGTGGGCTGACCGGCATCCGGCCCACATACGGTCTGGTCTCCCGCGCCGGCGGCATGGTGGGCGCGTACACGTTCGACAAGGTCGGCCCGCTGGCGCGCAGCACGGGTGACTGTCGCGTCGTCCTGAGCGCGATCGCCGGTGCCGATCCGCGCGACCCGTCGTGCACCAGCGAACGCGTGCGCCTGGAGCGCGGCAGCGGCCGGCCGTTCCGCTCGCTGCGTGCGGCACTGGTGCCGCTCGACTGGAGCAAGGTCGGCGAGCCCGAAGTGAAGGCGGCATTCGACACTGCCGTGGCCGAACTGCGCGGCATGGGGTTGAAGCTGGAGACTGCGGAGTTGCCGGCGGTGCCCGCAAGTGAGGTCTCGGGACTGCTCATCGGCGTCGAAGCACTGGCCGCGTTCGAGCCATTCTTGAACGACGGCCGCGTGCAGCAACTCACCGACGACATCGCACCGCACCAGCGTTCGATCGCCGAACCCATCACCGGTGCGGACACGATCAAGGCGATGCGCATCCGCGACGCGGTGCAGACGGCGATGCGCGACTGGCTGCAGCGTTACGACATCATCGTGACGCCGAACTTCATGAGCGTCGCGCCACCGGTCAACATGGACTTGAACGAGACGCTGCCCTATGGCGACCCGGTCGGGGGCTTCGCCGCCGCCTGCGGGCTGCCCGGCCTGGCGCTGCCCGCCGGCTTCGGCAAGAACGGGATGCCCGCCGGCTTCCAGCTCGTGGGCTCACCGTTCGACGAAGCGACGCTGTTCGACCTCGGCGAGGCGTACCAGGCGCGCACGAAGCATCATCGCGCGCACCCGGCGCTGGCGTGATACGCGGCCCGGCACCGCGCTCATGCGAGCGGCGCCGGGCCCACACTCCGGAGTCCAGATGGCAGCGATCGGGCGCGCAGGGCGCCCGCCCGCGACTCAGCGCGGAACGTTCTGACGCGGGATGCCCCACACGGTCTGCAGCACCCAGTCGGCGATGGCGATCTGCTGATCGCGCCGCCAGTACCACAGCTGGAAGCCGGAGAACACGTGCTTCTGGCTGCCGTCACCACCGTGCCACAACGTCATGAGCGGCTTGCCCACACCGAGCGGGCCACCCTGCGATTCGTAGAGCGTGTCGAGCACCGACTCCCGCCGGATGGTGAACGGATCGGGATCGACATCTTCGACGAGCTCGAGCGGTTTCGAGATACCCTCGGCGATGTGCGCACCCTGGTAGAAGTCGCTCGCGTTGCCGCGGTTCGGGGCGTACACGCCGATCGGGTCGGTCTCCGCGGACTTCTCGAACAGGTAATCGGGCAGCGAGCTGTAGTCGGGCGAGGCCGGCGTGCGGCCGATCGGATGCGAGGGCATGCTCGCTTGGGCGACCGACTTGGCGGTGATCTCACTGCGCCAGCCGAACACGTCATAGAGAAGCCGGCCAGGCACCAGCTCGCCGTCGATGTTCGAATACACATCGCCAGCCGTACCCGGCTTCTCCCAGTTGCGCTGAAGAGCGCTGGCGGTACCGCCGCCGAACATCCACAGCTGCCCGCCCTGCTGGACGTAGGTTCCCAGCGGATTGCTGCGGCCCGGCGCCGACAGCCAGCGCAACTGCGACATGGGGTCGGCCGTGACGGTGGGCTCGTTGATGTTGAGTGACGCCTTGTTGTCGGTGTACCAGACGACGTGCCGGTAGCGACTCAGTTGCTGCAGGCTGAGCGTGCCGCCCGGCAGGAAGCGGGTGCCGAGCGTGTCGAATGGGTAGCCCTGGAAGATGCCGACCGGCGACAGCGTGCCCGTGGGGTAACAGCGCCAGGGTCTGCCGCCACGAGCGAAGAAGAACGTGTCGAGTTCCGCTGCCGTGGGCCACACGCCGCGCGGACGGTCCACACAGCCGCCGGTGACCGGCTTGTCGCCGAGCAGGCGCGTGTCGTCGACGAACAACAACTCGCGGTCGAGCAGCGCCTTGACAACCGTGAACTGCACGACCGCGAGGCTGACCTGCCGGTTGTTGTCGATGGCCTCGAGGTACAGGAAGTGCGTCTCGCTTTGGCCTACGGGCACGATCGGGGGCAGGTCGATACCGGTGACGAGTGGCGAGTACCGGCTCCATCGATGCGTGTCGGCCTGTTCGTCCTCGCGCGCGGTCTCGTCGCCGACGTTGCCATCGAGCATCCAGCGATAGCCACTCACGAACGATCCGGACGACGAGGACGCGCTCCAGTTGAAGCGGATGGGCCGTCCGGCAGGCGCTTCCGTGCGCAGGAAGTTCGCGGGGTCGAGTGAGAATCCACCGCTCGGATAGGTGAAGAACAAGCTCTCGTTGAAGACCGTGAACTTGGGTCCGAGCAGGCCCGCGAAACTCACCGTGAAGAACAGCATGTTGACGTCGAAGTTCATGACCGGCGAATACGCGCCGACTTCGTCGAACGCCACCACCACCGCGACGTATCGGCGATTGGGCACGAGATTGCGGAAGTCCACGGCGGTGGTGTCCCCACCCACGGAGTCCCACTCGGCGAACCGCGGCGCATAACGCCGGCGCAACGAATCCGGGCGTACAAGCAGCGTCAGGAAGTCGAACTCCCCGCCCCCTTCGGGGAACACCTTGAACTTGTACTTCACCGGCCGGTTGGAAGTGCGGCCATCCGGATCGTTGCCCTTCCACGCCAGCCGGAACGACGGCCCGAACGTCGGCGTGAACAGGTGGTTCGGCGTCGGCTGGGTGATCTGCACGGTGGGCGCGATGGTGACCGAGGTGAACGACCGCGACACGGGCTCGGAGAAGTCGCCACGATCATCGACCGCCTCGAGCACGATGGTATGGAAACCCTCGGCGGTCTGGTCGGTGAGCGTGTCGAGCTTGTCGGACCGGAACAGGAACGACTGGCGGTTCTCCTTGGTGCTCACCCACACGGTCTCGGAGTTCGCGGCCGTCGGCGGATCGATGGCATAGCGGAAGTGGTCGATGCGCCCGTCGACGTCGAATCCGGCCCAGCGCAGCTCGTAAGCATAGAAGAACGGCTGCGTCGCGGTGACGGGCGCCTGCGTGACTTCCAGCGTGGGGCGCGTGTTCGGCCCCAATGGGATCGGGCTCTGCTTGGAGCACGCGGACAGCACCACGGCGGCGCCGAGAGTCAGGATCGCCAGCGCGGCATGGGCCGCGCGGCGGGCGCCACTTGGGGTCATCAGGGTCTCCACGGATGCGGGGTCAGGGACGAGGCAACAAGTCTACGGGAGTCGTCGCGCCCCGGAAAGCCGCAATTCGCGCGCTCAGCGGATGACTTCTGCGAGTTTCAGCTTGAGCTTGCGCTCGGCGCCGTTGCGGCGGATGCGGATTTCGACCTTGGCACCGATCTCGCCGTCGTCCAGGAGCGCGCTGATCTGGGGCAGGTCCCAGGCAGCGATCGGGCGGCCGAGGATCGACAGCACTTCGTCGCCGGACTGAAGGCCGGCGTGGTCGCCCGGCGAATAGGGCAACACGCTGCCGACCGTGACCACACCGTTCGTTCGCGTCAGAAGCACGCCGGCCCGCGTCAGGCGGTCGCGGTCGGCGTAGCGCTTGCCGGGTTCCAGGATGACCTCGCGGCGCTGGTAGTCGAGCGTGACCCGGAAACGCTCGAGGATGCGATTGCCGATATTGCCGGCGAAGTCCTCGCTCGCGAACGCGCCCTCGGTGGCATTGGACACCACGACGATCGGGTCGTCCCATTCGTAGGGCCCCAGGCTCATGCTGCGCAGCCGTCCGATCTCGGACGTGAACGTGCCGCCGAAGCCCATGCCGTCGACCCGTTGCGTGCGCCCCATGCGGCCATGCAGCGCCTTGGCGCGCGCGAACGGTGAATGCACGTCGACCGTACTGCTGCTGCCGACGTCCAGCCGGAACACGCCCTCGTCGGTGCCATCGAACGTGCCCTTCAGCGCGGGTATGGTGCCATTCATGATCATCGACAACGGTTTCTCGATGCCGCGATAGACGTAGGTCGCGGGATCGTGCAGCACGATGACACTGTCGTCGTAATCGATGGTGACGACGAACCGGCTGATGACGTCATAGCCGATCACGCCCGCCATGCGCCGCCAGAACAACGGTTCGAAGCTCGGATTCACGTCGAGCACGGCGGTCTGGACATCGGCGAGCACGAAGCCGTCGCCCGTGGCCGAGGCCACGCGCAGCGAGTCGAGCGTGGTGAACGACGCGCCACCCGCGGCTCCGGCGCCGGCCGCCTGCATATGGCCTTCGGTGCGCAGGCGATGCTCGGCCGCCCAGCCGCTGTCGAGCACCGTGACGCTGGCGCCGGTGTCGAACAGGAAGTGTTCCGGCGGCCCGCCATTGACGCTGGCCTTCAACCACACGTGGCGGGCGCGGTACTCGAACGGCAGCCGGGCTTCGCCATCGCGCTTCAGCCAGCGCAACGCGGTCGCATGCTCGCGCGGCGCGGTGAACGGCTGACCGGCGACGCTCAGGTTGATGAGCAATGTGTCGGACACCGAACGCACGCGATTCGCGGGCATGCTGGCGATGGAGGCCTCATTGCGGAACGAGCGCACGCGCCCGGCGTGTGCTCGATGGTCCAGGAACAGCGTCGTGGTCTCGCGCTGGTCGGACTTGGCGTCCACGCGCACCAGATAGCCGGTGACATCGCTGAACCACAGTTGTCGCGCACGCTCGGGCCGGCCGCCGCCAGCGAGGTCGGGCGGCATCACCTCGAGCACGCTGACGGTGCCCGCGGAGTCCTTGTCGGTGCGGACGCGGGTCACGCGCCCGCCCCCTTGGCCCGGCTCCGCCCAGCGTTCGAAGTCGAACCACGCGCTCGCGAGCGCGTCATCGAGGTCGTTGTCGGCCAGCGCACGCACGACGCCGTTGGTGGGATCCGTACGCCAGCCGGTGATGCCATCGATGCCCTCGGACAGCTTGAACGGGCCCAACTCCGTGCGCGTGTAGCGCCGCGTGGGCCGGGCCGCCCACGACGCGAATGTGCCCTCGAAGCCGAACGCCGTGACGCGTGCATGGACGTAGCTGGTGGTCTCGGCCGCGAACGCCTCTGCGCCACCCGTGGATCGCAGGTAGCGCTGGACGACCAGCTCGGCTTCGGGCGTGATCGTGGCGCGGGCCGCCCGAGGGCTGGTCAACGTGGCACACAAGATCAATGCAGCGAGCACACGGCGCATCGGAGATCCTCCAGAGGACTGGCGCATCGGACCGCGAGCATAGGGCAGTCCGCGAGCCCGATGCACGGCGGCGCCATCGTGCCGCGCCCGAGCGGGCCCGCGCGAGCGCCGGACGCGGTGCCGCAGGCTCGGCGCGGGGCAGACGAACGGCCCCGGGAGCGAACCCCCGGGGCCGTCGTGAAACGCGAGACCGCCCGTACCTAGCGCGCCTTGAAGCTCCAGCCTGCCATGACCTTGAAGTCCGGCGAGTCGGCGAAACCGATCTTCAGTTCGGCGAAGAAGCGGCTGCGGCCCTTGGTGGCCACGTCCGCACCGGCGATGAAGTGACCGCCGGCATCTGTGCTGCTGTTGTCGATGCCGGGGCCGGCGTTGTCGAACGACAGATGGTGGATGCCCACGCCGCCGCCGACGTACGGCTGCCACTGCGTCCGAGCATCGATGCGGTAGTGGAAGTCACCGTTGATCGAGATGACCGTGGCGTTGTCACCGAAGCCCAGATCGACACCGGGAACGAAATCCAGCTGCGGGGCGACGTCGCCCCACTGGAGATGCCCACCGAAGACGAACTGGTCGGGACCCGAGCTGAAACCGAGCTGGGGGCCGAATGCAGCAAACGGAGCCGCGACCGAAGCCGCGGGAAGCACCGCGAGAACCGCGAGTGCCAGAAGTGCGCGACGCAGCATGACGAATCCTTTCGTGGATGCGCGGGGAGTCTTCCGGGAACAGCGGGCAGTGGTAGCACGGGAGCCCGTCAAGGCGCAACGCTCCAGGGGCCAGACGGACCATGGATTCCATCGGCACATCGGGGGCAATGCTTCATGCTCATCTCCCGCTCAACTGGTTGTGAGCATGGACGATGACCGCGGCCCGATCGATCCGCGGCTGGACCACGCGCACGCCCCGCGACCGGGGCGGTGATTTCACGTTCCTTGCACATAGCAGACTTACGGCCAGCGGAATCCGCGCGGTTCCTATAGGCGAGACCTTGGCCTCCCAGCTGGCGAACCGAGGCCCATTTGCTCGGTCGATATGACGGCGGTCATGGTGGCCGATCTTCGAAGCCCCGATGTTATCCATGAGCAGCCCGCTGGGAGGTTCGTCCCGGTTGGCGCTTTCGACGATCCATCTCGAACCTCGTACTCTGCCGCACTCCCGAACCTTCCGGAGGTCCACGATGTCGCGTGGCCGACTCCTTACCGCATTCCTGATCCTCGTGTCCCTCGTCCTGCTGACCGCCTCCCCCTCGAGCGCCCAACCGCGCGTCTCCGGCATGGTGTTCGCCGACGCGCAGGACCAGCTGCACGGCACGGCGATCCCGGCCGACAGCTCGTCGTTCCGATTCCGGCGCGTGCAGCTCACGGTCGAACACGATCTCGACAGCGTGTTCACCGCGCGCGTGCAGCTCGAGGACGACGACAACGAACTCACCAGCAGAGGCAAATCGGCCGCGTTCATGAAGCAGGCGTGGCTGCGCTGGGGCCATATCGGTTCGGTTGGCGACCTCTATATGGGCCTGTCCATCGCCCCGACCTGGGCGGTCGCGGAGGGTGTCTGGGGCTACCGCTCGCTCGAGAAGACGGTTCTCGACCTGCAAGGCTTGGGCTCCGCCACCGAGATGGGTGTGGCGCTTCAGCGTGCGCCAACTGCGACGCATCCGTTGGGCTGGCACTTGATGCTCGCGAACGGCAACGGCCAGAAGCCCGAGAACACCGCGGGCAAGAAGCTCATGCTGTCGCTGCCCTACCGGACCGGCGACTTCGTGATCGAGGCGATGGGCGATTACGAGGACGAGCGCGGTACGGCCGACCGCTGGACCACCCGCGCACTCCTGGGCTGGCAGCACGCCAACGACGCGGCCGGGCTCGAGCTTTACCGGCGCGTGAACCCGCGCGCAGGTGCCGCCCTCGCCGACGTCCATCCCACGGGAGTGAGTGTGTACGGCCGCCGGCAGATCGCGCCGCACTGGCGCGCCATCGCCCGCGTCGACTACACCGATCCCGATGCGAACCGTCACGGGGCCGGCTATCGCGAGGTTTACTACGTCGTGGCACTCGATGCGATACCCAACGCCAGCGTTCACATCATGCCGAACGTGCTCGTGCGCACGTACTCGGCCAAAGCGAGCACGCTCGCGGACCGCAAGGCGGACGTGACGCTGCGCGTGACCATGCACTGGAATTACAAGTAGCAGACGCGTTCCACGAAACCCCCGGCGTGCGCGTGCATGCCGGGGGCTGCGTGTTTCAGGACAAAGCTACTGAACCGCGCGCACCGCGGCGACCAACGTGGAGTCCCCCGTCCCGAGTCCGGCCTGGCGGTGGCGGATGACGCCATCGCCGCCGGCCACCACGATCACGGCCGAGTGCGCGATCTCGCCGCCCGGATCGGGGCGGAAGCGCACGTCGAGCACGGCCGCCAGCGTGCGCATGTCGTCGGGGCCGGCCGCAAGCAGCGTCCAGCGCGTGGAGTCCAGTCCATGGTCGCGCGCGAACGCCCGCAATGCGGCGGGCGTGTCGCGCTCGGGGTCGAGCGAGAACAATACGAAGCGCGTGCGTTCCCGCACGTCGCCGGGCAGCGCGCGCTCCAGTCGCTGCAGGTCCGCCGTGATGCGCGGGCACACACTGGTACAGCTCGTGTAAACCATGCTGGCCACGAACGGACGCCCGCGAAGTTCGTCCAGGTGACGGGTGCGGCCGTCGCTGTCCGTGAGCGGGAACGTGAGCTCGAACAACGACGGCGCACTGTCCTGGTTCGCCGCGACGGGCACGGCGCCGGCGCCCGGTTGGGTGTCGGCAGCGCGACGGTCGCAACTCACGACGAGCATCGCCAGGCCGAGCAACGGCGCGAACAGGCGCGACTTCATGGGGGGCCGCCCTTTCGTGCTGCGGATGATTTCCTTGGCACTGCGTTCGTTGGCGCTGCGTTCGTTGGCGCTGCGTTCGTTGGCGCATCGTAGGCGACGCGAAAACCCAGCTGCGCGGTGGTGTAGCGCGCCTCCAGACTGGCGCGATAGGCGAAGCGCATGAACGCGGCGTAGTCGGCGAAGTCCGCCGCACCCGCGGCACCGGCGCCGCAGAACAGCGTGCGGTCAAGCGAGCCATCCGCACGCGACTCGCCGCTCACCAGCGCGGAGTTGAAGTCGAGCGTCCATTCCCAGATGAGCCCGTGCATGTCGTCGACGCCCCAGACATTGCGGAATGTGTGCCCGACTTCCGGAAGCACCGCGGGCGATGGGCGTGAATAGAACTCACGCACGCGCGTCAGGAACCGCGCGTCGCGTGAGGCGTCGCGGCGCGTCTCGTCGGCCGCGGCGGTCCGCTCCCATTCCGCCACGGTGGGCAGCCGGCCGCCCACCGAGGCGGCGTACGCCCGGGCCGCGAACCACGACACGTAGACGACCGGACTGCGCTCCGGGGCGCCCGCCCCGGGATCCAGATCCCCGCGCCAGTGATGCAGGTACGACGCATCGGCGAACAGTCGCGAGACACGCGAGCGCCGCCACTCGGGATGCGCGCGGACGAACTCGAGGTAGTCGGCGTTGGTGACCGCGTGCTGGTCCAACAGGAACGTTCGCACATCCACGGCCACCACGGCACGCCGCAGCGTGTCACGGCTCGTGCCGGGCACCGGCTGCCGCCACAGCGGTCGATAGCGACCACCCTCGATGCGCACGCGCGAGGCCGGCCCGGCATGCGGCGAAGCAGACAAACTCGCGGTGGCTGACATGCCGAGGGCGAGGGCCGCGAACACCACGGCCCTCGCCACCCGGAACGAAGTTGCCACCGACTTCAACGCACCCTCCTGCGACCTCTCTGCTACTTCTTCTTCGCCGCCCGCACTGTCGAGACTTCGGCGGGCTTCACTTCATGACCGGCGTTGCCCCACTGGCTGTAGACATACGTCAGCACGTTCGCGACATCTTCATCCGACAGGTTCAGAGCCGGCATCTGGCTATTGAAGGCCTTGCCGTTCACGGTGATCGGTCCGGACAGGCCATTGGCGACGACTCCGATCGCGCGACCCTTGTCGGTATTCAAGTAGTCCGAGCCCGCGAGCGGCGGGAACGCACCCGGCACACCTAGACCGCTCTGCTGGTGGCACGCTGCACAGACGTTGTTGTACACGCGCTTGCCATGCTCGATGCGCTCGGCCTTGTTTGCAGCTGGCATCTGGCGCGGAGCGTCGCCGTCGACCGACTGGATCGCTCCGCCCTCGGGCTGGTAGACCTCGTCGAACTGCTTGCCCGAGTAAACCAACGGGTCCTGCTCACCCTCGACCTTGAGCATGCCGAGCGAACCCTTGTTGAACGTGCGGAAGATCGAGTGGTCGACCAGGATCAACGTGCTCGGGACCTCGACCTTGAACTGTACGATGGCCGAGCCACCCGAAGGGATGAGTGTGGTCTGCACGTTCTTGTTCGTGGTCTCGCCGCCCTCGGGATACACGAGGTCGAAGATCTCGCCGATGACGTGGAACGACGACACCAGGTTCGGGCCACCATTGCCCATGAAGATGCGTACGGTCTCACCGACCTTGGCCTTGAGCGCGTTGTCGCCCGTGAGCGAACCAACCGAGCCATTGAACAGCACGTAGTCCGGCTGTTCCTTGATGGCCTTCTCCATGTCGAACGGCTGTAGGCCCGGCTCGCCGTTCTTGCCCTTGGTGTAGAAGTCGCCCTGACACACATAGTACTCGTGGTCCACCTTGGGCAGTCCGCCCGGCGGCTCGACCAGGATGAGCCCGTACATGCCGTTCGCGATGTGCATGCCGACCGGTGCGGTCGCACAATGGTACACATACAGCCCGCGATTGAGCGCCTTGAACGAGAACACTGATTCGTGGCCGGGTGCCGTGAACGACGCCGCGGCACCGCCGCCCTGGCCGGTCACGGCGTGCAGGTCGATGTTGTGCGGCATCTTGTTGTCGGGATGATTGCGCAGATGGAACTCGACCTCGTCGCCCTCACGCACGCGGATGAACTTGCCCGGCACCGAACCGCCGAACGTCCAGAACGTGTAGTCGACACCGTCCGCGATGCGCTTCACCACCTCGAGCACTTCGAGCTTCACGATGACCTTGGTGGCATGGTCGCGCGTGATGGGTGGCGGCACGGCGGGCGCGTCGGTGAGGACGGCCTCCTCGCTTCCGCTGACGGCCATCGATCGTGCGGCGATCGCGGACGGTGCATCGGACGACTTCGCGCCACAGCCACTGAGCGCACTGACCACTGCAAATGCCATCGCCAGCCCGACCAGCGCGGTGGCCGATCGGTGTGGCGTGCTACTGGATTTGTTCATCATGGAAGTCTCCTCCGGACGAGGGGATCGGGTCGGTCGTGTGCCTGTTTGCGAGGCGCTGCTACGGGTGCGAGTACGTCCACATCTTCGGTCCCTCCCCGGGGACTCCCTATGACGGGCGTCATAACCGGTCGTCTGCTGCGAAGCGGGGTCTTGAGCGAGGCAAGATTGCATGGGCACAAGCCCTTGGCGGGGCGCCGGCGAGGCAGGGCCGGGTGCTCAGCGACCTGTCAGGTAGCGCGACAACCGTGCGCGAATTGCGAGCAGCGTGGCGGGCGGTAGCACGCGTTCGCTCCAGTCGAACACGGAGTGTTCCTCGGTGCGGATGTGCAATCGCAACAGATCGACGATGTCGCGACCCAGCACCCCGAGTTGTTCGTCGCGCTCGGCGCTGGCCGGCGCGCCGAGCTGGCGTTGCAGGCTCACCGTCATCTGCGCCAGCTCGAGGTGGTCAGCGCGCAGCGGTTCGAGCGTCAGGGTCAGCTCGGGCAGCTCGCGTGCGAGCGCTGGGTACAATACGCCATCCTCGGCCGCCATGTGCACGGCGAAAGCCCCTGCGAGCCAGCGTGCCATGGTGCGGAATGCCGTCACGGGGACCGGTGAGCGCCGGGCAGGCGGGCGCAGTTGGCGCTCGAACAGTCTGAGGCGCTCCAGCATGCCTCGGTGCTGCGTGCGCAATCGTGCGAACGCGCTGACCGAGCGTACCGCGGCGCGGCTGGACAGCTCGACGGCACGGCGCGCTGGCGGTCGGCGCCTGGGATCGGGAGTTCGCATGCCAGCAGCATCGGCGGTCCGGACGCGCTCGGGCATGACGCGCGTCATATTCACGGCAATCACAGCCCGGCCCAAGCAGATGACCCTTCACCCGCGATCCGCGGCCGCCTGCTCCCCGACGAGCCGTCCCGCCTCCCGCCGGTCGTTGTGGCAATGCGCAGCACACTGAGGCATGCTGCCGGTCCCTGCGAACACCCGATGGAGTCCATGCAATCCATGACGAGCACGCACGCCGAGCGATTGCGCCATGCCATGTCCAGGTTGGCGACGTTCAAGGACCTGCCGGCGCCCATGCGCCAGCGTGTCGAGGGCATGGCGACACTGCTCGAGGCCGACAAGGGCGACGAGTTGTGGCACGCAGGCGACACCGCCGAACACCTGACGGTGATCGTGACCGGCCGCGTCAAGGTGGTGCGCCACGCGGACACGGGCGATGTGATCCTCGAGATCTTCGGCCCCGGTGAGACCGTGGGCGCGGTTGCCGTGTACAACCGCGTCCCCTATCCGGCCACCGCGCTGGTCATGGAACCCAGCGTGCTGTTGCGATTGCCGCGCGCCGATTGGTTCGACCTGATCGAGCATGATCCCGGTTTCTCGCGCGGCATGATGCTCGAGCTCACGCGGCTCAACATGTCGCTGACGCGCAAGCTTGCCGCCATGCACGGCACGCGCGTCGATGCGCGCATCGCGGGGCTGTTCCTGTCGCTCGCCGAACGCATGGGACGCACGACGGAG
>JANNWR010000482.1:0-5251 GCA_031408715.1 bacterium | reverse complement strand
GCGCGGCGCGTGCTGCTGGCTCGCGACCCGTTCGGCATCAAGCAGCTCTTCTGGAGCGCTTGGTCGGGTGCGTTCGCGTTCGCCTCGGAGCAGAAGGCATTGCTGAAGCTGCCGCAGGTGTCGCGCCGCGCCGATCCGCAGGGGCTGTTCGACTACCTGCGCTTCGGGCTCACCGACCACGGCGACAGCACCATGCTCCAAGCCATCCGGTCGTGTCCGCCCGCGCACTGGCTGCAGGTGTCCTGCGACGATGCTCGCGTCTCCGCACCCGTGCGATACCTGGACCTGCACGCCCCGGGGGAGCCCGCGGGCTCGTTCGAGGACTCGGCAGCACGGCTGCGCGAGCTGTTCCTCGACTCCGTGCGCCTGCACCTGCGCAGCGATGTCCCCGTTGGCGCCGCGCTCTCGGGCGGCATCGATTCGAGCGCGATCGTCATGGCCATGAAGGCGGTCGAGCCCGCGGTCGACCTGCATGCGTTCAGCTACATCGCGACGGATGCCGCGCTCAGTGAGGAGCGTTGGGTCGATGTCGTGGGTCAGGCGTCCGGCGCGATCGTGCACAAGACGCACGCCACGCCCGAAGACCTGCTCGCGGACCTGGACGGGCTGCTGAGCGCGCAGGACGAACCGTTCGGCAGCACGAGCATCTACGCACAGCACCGCGTGTTCCGTCTCGCGCGTGAGCACGGCATCAAGGTCATGCTCGACGGTCAGGGCGCGGACGAATTGTTGGGCGGTTACCAGCCGTTCGTGGCCGCACGACTCGCGTCGTTGCTGCGTCAGGGCCGCCTGCTCGAGGCCGTGGGCTTCGCACAGCGCGCCGCGCGCGCCCCCGGGCGGGCCTCGTTGTGGTTGTGGGCAGGGGAGTTCCTCGTGCCGCCCGCGCTGCAGGCACCGTTCCGCCGGCTGGTCGGGCAGGACCTGGTGCCGTCGTGGCTCGACGGCGACTGGTTCGCCGAGCGCGGTGTCCGGCTGCAGCCGGCCAAGTACACGTTCGGGGATTCGAGCGACGTGCTGCACGACCAGTTGCGCCGCGCGGTCAGCCGCTCGAGCCTGCCCATGCTGCTGCGCTACGAGGACCGTAACTCGATGGCGTACTCGATCGAGAGCCGCGTGCCGTTCCTCACCCCCCAACTCGCGCGGTTCGTGTTGTCGCTGCCGGAGTCGTACCTCATCGATCGCGATGGCACGACCAAGGCCGTGTTCCGGCGTGCCATGCGCGGGCTCGTCCCGGATGTCATCCTCGATCGCCAGGACAAGATCGGCTTCGCCACGCCCGAGCAGCGCTGGCTGCGCCAGTTGTCTCCCGTGGTCGAACGTATCCTCGCCAGCGACACCGCCGCCGCCATCCCGATGCTGCGGCTGCCGGTGCTGCGAGCGGAGTGGCAGGCCATGAAGTCGGCCCCGCCGGGACGGGACTTCCGGGCGTGGCGCTGGATCAACCTGATCGAGTGGGTGCGCCGCAGCGGCGTGGTGTTCTCGTGAGCACGCCGGTTGCTGCGGTCCGCCCGCGTGTCGTGCACCTGACGTCGGTGCACGATGCGTTCGACATCCGGATCTTCCGCAAGGAATGCCGCTCGCTCAGCGCCGCCGGCTACGACGTGGTGCTGGTCGCACCGCACGATCGCGACGAGATCGTCGATGGCGTGCAGATCCGGGCGGTGCCACGCCCGGCGTCGCGCATGCAGCGCATGCTGCGCACCACATGGGCGGTGTTCCGCGTGGGATCGCGCGAGCGCGGTGCGGTCTATCATCTGCATGATCCCGAACTGCTGTTGTTCGGGGTGTGGCTGCAATGGACCGGGCGCAAGGTCATCTACGACGCGCACGAGGATGCCCCGCGCGATATCCTCAGCAAGCACTACCTGCCGCGGTCCTTGCGGGCGGTGCTCGCGGGGTGTGTGGACATGCTGGAGCGCAGCGTATGCAGCGTGTTCGCCGGCGTGGTCACTGTCACGGCTCCGATCGCGGCGCGATTCGATCCGGCGCGCACGGTCGTCGTGCACAACTACCCATTGCTCGAGGAGTTCCCGGAGCCGAGCGGTCCGCCCTTCGCGCAGCGCGCACGCGCCGCGGTCTATGTGGGCGGCCTGAACCGCATCCGCGGCGTGCGCGAGATGATCGCGGCCGTGGGCGAGGTGGCGGCGCGCTCGTCCGCCGAGTTGTGGCTGGCGGGCCGGTTCGATCCGCCCGCGCTCGAAGTCGAGCTCGCGCGGGAAGCCGGTTGGGCGCACACGGCAGCGCTCGGCTGGTGCGACCGCGACCGCATCGTGGCGTTGCTCGGGCGCGCACGGGTGGGCCTGCTCGTCCTGCACGCGGTCCCGAACCATCTGGGTTCGCTGCCCATCAAGCTGTTCGAGTACATGGGGGCCGGGCTGCCCGTGGTGGCATCGGATTTCCCGATGTGGCGCGAGGTGCTCGGCGATGCTGCCCTGCTGGTCGATCCGCTGGACACGCGCGCGATCGCCGGGGCGGTCGAGTGGCTGTTCGATCATCCGGACGAGGCGGAACGCATGGGGCGGCTCGGCCGTGAAGCGGTGGTCTCGCGCTTCCACTGGGAACGCGAAGCCGAGGTGCTGCTGGGGCTGTATGCCCGCATCCTGAAGCGGGCGGCATGAACCTCGTCGTCCTGTCGCAGCTGTTCCCGCCCGAGACCGCGGCCGGTGCGAACCGCGTCGGCGCGCTCGTCAACGCGCTCGAATCCCGGCATACGGTGCGCGTCGTCACGCTGGAACCGGGCTATCCGGACCCCTCGCTCTATCGGCGGGCGGACTGGCAGGCCGCCGACCATGCACGCACGATTCGCATCGAACGCCAGCCGGCGTTTCGCCCCCACGACTCGTCGCTCGCTCGCCGCGCGCTGCGCGAGCTGATCATGAGTGTCGCGCTCGCGTGGCGTGCACGCGGCGGCCGGCCCGACGTGGTGGTGGTGAGCACGCCGAGCATGTTCCTGGCTCCGTTCGGCTGGCTGCTCGCAAGAGTGCAGCGCGCGCGCTTCGTGTGGGACGTGCGCGACCTGACGTGGCGCTATGCGCTCGAGAGCGTGCCGTCCGGCGGCCTGCAGCGCCGCGCGCTGCTCGCGCTCGAACGCTTCATGCTGTGGCTCATGCGCCGCAGCGACCTCGTCATCGCCGCCACCGCCGGGCTGGCGAGCGTGCTGCAGGCCCAGGCAGTGCCGGCCGAGCGCATGCTGACGTTGCCGAATGGCGTCACGCGCGCGTTTCTCGCCAAGTTTCCGAGCCAACCCGTACTTTCCAGCCGCGTGGAATCGGCACGGCCGCAGGTCGCGTACGTCGGGCTCATGGGTTACAACCACGGCATCGGCATCTTCCTCGAGGTGGCGCGACTGCTGCCGGGAATCGACCTGCACCTGGTGGGCGACGGCCCGGAACGGCCCGCGATCGAGGCGCGGCTTCGGGACGGCGCACTGCCCAATGTGCACCTGCACGGCTACATCACCGACACAGCAGAACTGGTGCGCCGTTACGAAGCCAGTGACGTGCTCGTCAACCACACGAAGGACGCCCCGATCTTGAACGACATCGTCTACCCGGCGAAGCTGTCGGAATACTTCGCGACCGGCCGGCCGGTCGTGTATGCGGGTTCTGGCTTCGCGGCCGAGGTGTTCCGTTCGCGAGATCTTGCCGAGGTCACTGCTCCAGGAGATCCCGCGGCGATCGCCGCCGGGATCGAGCGTGTGCTCGCGGACCCGGTCCGCGCGCACGATCGCGCCTGCCGTGCACGCGCCATGGTCGAAGCCGAGTTCTGTCGCGAGAGCCAGCTCGAATCGTTGCTCACCGAGTTCGAGCGCCGCTTCGGGGGACGACGTGGCTGAGTCACGCCTCCCGTGCGCTGTCGGCGCTGTGTGTCACCGGACGCGGACCCGAACCCGAGCGTGGGTCTCGTCGTGAGTGCGCGTGACAAACGTCGCAAGCGACCGAAGCCAGTCGCCGAACCGGACGCGCCAGTGACGCCCCCGGTCAGTGAGCCGGCGGCGCCAGCGCCAGCGCCCGTACCCGCGCCCGACGTGAGCACGAGCTCGACACCGAGCTCGACACCGAACCCGACTCGACGTGTGCTGCGCGTGGGGATCGACGGTCGTCCGCTACAGGTCGGCTTCGATCAGGGCGGAGGCCGCGGCATCTCCGTGTACGCTCGTGAACTGTTGCGCGCCCTGGCAGCGCGCGACGACCTGGCGCTCACGCTGTGGTTGGAGCCCGCGCTGCCCGCGCCATATGCCGGGCTGGTGCCGCCCGGGGTGAACCAACGTCGCTACGCCAGCACGCTGCTGCCGTTCCGCGACCGATTGTCGAGCCAGTTGTCGGTGCCGGCGGCAGCGGGGGGGCGTGTGCACGACGTGTTCCACTGGCTCGCGCACGCCTACGCGCCGGCCTTTCCACCTCGCAACGGGCTGGTGAGCGTGCACGACTTGATCCTGGAACAGCACCCCGATCTTCACCCGGCGAGTCAGACGCTGCGCTATCGCACGGCGCGAGCGCTCGAGGTCCAGACCCTGCGTCGTGCGACCACGCTGGTCACGGACTCGTTCGAGACGCGCGAGGATCTGTTGCGCCGCCACGGCATCCCGCTCGCACGCGTGCATGTTGCGCCGCTCGGCGTGCATCCGCGCTTCGCGCCGGCCACTTCCACCGAGATGATCGCGGTGCGCAAGCACCACGGGCTCGCAGCGCCGTTCGTGCTCTACGTCGGCGGCATCGACGCGCGCAAGGACCTGCCCATGCTTCTGTCGGCGTTCGCGAAAGTGCGTGCGCAACGCAACGAGCCGCTGCTGCTCGTGCTGGCGGGTCCGGTGCAGCGAGCGCCCGAGTTCCCCGCCCTCATGCAGCGTGCCGAAGAGCTGGGACTGACCGACGTGTTGCGCGTGCTGGACTCGGTGCCACTCGAGCATCTGGCCATGCTGCTGACCGCGGCGCGGGTGTTCGCGTTCCCGTCCCGAACAGAGGGCTTCGGCCTGCCACCGCTCGAGGCCATGGCCTGTGGCACGCCGGTCGTGAGTTCACGCGGCGGCTCCTTGGGCGAAGTGCTCGGGGACGCGGCACTCACCGTGGATCCCGGCGATGCCGAAGGCTTCGCGCGCGAGCTGTCCCGTGCGCTGGACGACGACGCGCTGCGCGCGCATCTTCGTGCTCAGGGCTTGGCCCGTGCTGCGGCGTACACCTGGGCGCGCACCGCAGAGGGCACCGTGGCCGCGTATCGAGCGGCCGCCCAGCGAGGGAGCGGCGCATGAGGG
>JANNWR010000481.1:0-1570 GCA_031408715.1 bacterium | reverse complement strand
CCGCGGCAACTGGTCCGCATACAACGCGTCCCAGTCCGCCTCCCGGGCCGGGTCCAGAGCCCAGAGCCTGCCGAATACCGTGTCGCCGATGGCCATCGTGGGGGAATGTACGCCCGAACTCCGGGGGTATCACGGCCGGTCCCAACAGGACGTGCCACCCGGACACACCTGTGCCCCAACGGGCTGCGATGGCGCCACCGGAATCGGCAAGGCGACCACCAAGAGAACCGTTCCGTTCCGAAACGCCCGCCGGCCGCGCGGGTCGGGCCCGAGGCAGCCGAACGTGCCGTTTCCGCTATACTCCGTCGCCGTCGCAGTCCAACCCCCTCCGGAGCCTGACTTGTCCCGCTTCTACATCACGACCGCGATCGACTACGTGAACGGACGCCCGCACCTGGGGCATGCCTACGAGAAGGTCCTCGCGGATGCCATCGCCCGCCGCCATCGCCAGAAGGGCGATGCCACGTTCTACCTGACGGGCACCGACGAGCACGGCCAGAAGATCGCGCATGCCGCCGCGGCCGCCGGCAAGACGCCCGCCGCATTCGTGGACGAGCTGTCGCAGACGTTCGTGAGCGCGTGGAAGGCGCTCGACGTGCAGTACGACCAGTTCATCCGCACCACCGACCGTAAGCATCACCTGGCGGTTCAAGAGTTGTTCCGCCGTCTCAAAGACGCGCTGTCGCCCAAGACCGGCCAGCCGGTGCTCTATGAAGAGTCGTACGAGGGCCTGTACTGCGAAGGCTGCGAGGGCTTCAAGACCGAGAAGGACCTCGACGACGAGGGCCGCTGCCCCGAGCACAAGGTCAAGCCGCGCGAAGTGAAGGAGAGCAACTTCTTCTTCCGCCTGTCGGAATACGACGAGGCGCTCACCAAGCACATCGAGGCGCATCCGGACTTCATCTGGCCGGATTACAGACGCCTCGAAGTCATGAACGTCATCAAGGGCGGACTTCAGGATATCAGCGTGTCGCGCCCGAACCTGACGTGGGGCATCCCGCTGCCCGAGGAGATCGAGGGCAGCGAGGGCCACGTGGCCTACGTGTGGGCCGACGCGCTCTTGAACTACCTGAGCGCGATCGGCTGGCCCGAGCGTAAATACTCGCTGTGGTGGATGGCGAAACAGAAAGACGTCGGCGGACCCGGTGCGGCGCGCCAGGACGAGTTCAAGGACCTGGACGGCCAGGGCCGCCCGGGCGCGGCGTGGGCCGGCACCAAAGAGGTCTACTCCACCAACGCGTTCCACCTGATCGGCAAGGACATCAGCCGCTTCCACTGCATCCTGTGGCCGGCATTGCTGCTGGCCGCCGGCGTGCCGCTGCCGCGACAGGTGTACATCCACGGCTTCATCTATGCGCGCGGCGAGCGCATGTCGAAGTCGCTGGGCACGGGCGCGGACCCGGTCGAGATGACCAAGGCGTTCGGCGCTGACGCGCTGCGCTTCTACCTGCTCGACTCGTTCCCCACCGGGCGCGACGGCGAGTTCACGGTCGAACAGTTCGTGGACCACGTGAACACGCATCTGGCCAACAAGCTCGGCAATCTGTCGAGCCGCACCACGACGCTCGTC
>JANNWR010000480.1:0-2050 GCA_031408715.1 bacterium | reverse complement strand
CCGCATGGACTTCCGCGACGAGTTGGTATTCGCGGGCCAGTTCGACACCGACCTTGGCTACGCCATCCTCGGCAATGCCGCGCGCTCCGTGCATCAGGGCGTCGAGCTTTCGGCGGCGGCTTCGCGCCGCTCGGCGGGCGGTCTGGAGGCTGGCGTGGACTTGAACGCCACGTTGTCCGACAACCACTTCGTGGAGTTCCGCGAGAGCTTCGGCCCGGCGCCGGCGGATCAGGTCGTCTACGACGACAAGCCGATCGGGTTCTCACCGGCGGTCATGGCGAACTCAGCGGTCCATGCGGCCTGGCGCGGGCTTGCAGCCCGGCTCGAAGCACAACATGCCGGCCGCGTGTACGTGGACAATACCGGCGCCGCGGCGAACAGCATCGCCCCGCACACGGTGTGGAATGCCGCGCTGTCACTCACGCACGCGGTCGCCGGCACGCCGGTCACCGCGCTCGTACGTGGGTTGAATCTGGGCGACCTGCGTTACGCCACCACCGGCTACATGGACTTCGATCGCCGCGGCGATCTGGTGCCGCACGTGATGCCGGCGGCGACGCGCAGTTGGCAGGCGGAAGTGCGCGTGGAGTTCTAGATTATCGAGGCGGGCCGGCTCCCGGAACTTCGGGAACCGGCCCGCCGACTATCCGGCCGCTCTGCTTGGGGCGCGCGGGTGAAGCCTACCCCTTGCCCTTCGCGCCACCGCCGCTGCCCGTCACCAGGATGTTCAGCCCGAACGCGATCAGCACGAGCGGCCACAGTCGCCACACGCGTTCGATCTGCAGGATGTGCAGGTTCGCCAGCAGCATGGTCGCGCCCACCGTGATCAGGATGAGCGAACCGAACACGTTCGCGGGCTTCTCGATGAACTGCAGCAGCCCGGCGAGCACCAAGAGTGCGGGCCACCACGTCTTGAAGACGTGACCGAACGACAGGGCGCCCATCTGGTCGGCGAGGAACAGGCAGCCGAATACGACGAGCAGGACACCGGAGAACGGGATACGCGGCCCGGAAGCCATGGGGACTCCTCCGTGAGGGCAAAGTGAGACCCCGGACGCGACGGGCGTCCGGGGTCGGCACTATACGACGACTGGCGGTGTCAGTTCACCTCGTGAAGCACGTTGCGGCGCCGTCGCGCCGCGCTACTTCACGCCGTGAAGCACGTTGCGGCGCTGCTGCGCCGCGCTACTTCACCTCGACGGTGACCTTGGTCATCGCCATGCGTTCGCTGGTCTGGCCGCTCTGCGAGCCCGAGGCTTCGAGCAGCTTGAGCACGTCCATGCCGCTCACGACTTCGCCGAACAGCGTGTGCTTGCCGTCGAGCCAGGGTGTAGCGACGAACGTCAGGAAGAACTGGCTGCCGTCCGTGCCGGGGCCTGCATTGGCCATGGAGAGCATGCCGGGGCGGGAGTGGCGCACGGCCGGGCTGAACTCGCCGTTGAAGCCGTAGCCGGGACCGCCGGTGCCATTGCCGACCGGATCGCCGCCCTGCGCCATGAACTGAGTGATGACGCGGTGGAACAACAGCCCGTCGTAGTAGCCGAGGCGCGTCAGGTAGAGGAAGTTCGTGACATGCAGCGGTGCTACCGCCGGCATGAACTTGATGACGACTTCGCCCTTGGTGGTGCCCATGTGCACGAGGTACGACTTGCTGGGGTCGAACTTGACCGTCGTCGGCATGGGCAGCTTGGTGCGCCACGCCGGGTCCTTCTTGTTGACCGCTGCCTTCGCGATCTGCGCATCGATGGCCTTGATCGCGGCATCCGCCGCGGCCGCTCTCGCCATGTCGATGGGCGTCGCGACCGGCTTGGCGGTGGTGACCGGCGCGGAGGCGGTGACAGGTGTGGCCGGGGCCGCGGGCTTGTCCTCGGCGCGTGCCACGGCGACACAGGCCACGACGGCGGCACAGGCGAAGGTCACGACTGCGGGGAAGCGGAAACGCATGCGGATTCCTCCTCGACAAAGGTTCGGGGACAGCCGCGCACAGCGCACGGAGCCTCCCATGATGACGAGACCTGCGACAGGTCGTGTCAGGTAACTTGAAAACCGT
>JANNWR010000479.1:0-6385 GCA_031408715.1 bacterium | reverse complement strand
CATCCGAAGTGCCGATGCGAGCGTAGACGCCGTCATGTGGTGCGAGTTGCTTCACAATGCCATCCCCATGATGAGCCGATGTTCCGGCGAACTTGGATCGCTCCCGAGTTGCGAGTTGAATGAGTACCACGACTTGGCCATGATCGTGGCGCTCGGCGGTGCGCACTGGACGGCACGCTCACACTGAAGAGAACCGGTGCTTCAGCCGCAGCAGCGGTTGCTCGACGAAGCGGTAGCTGAGCCCGGCGATCACGAACGTCAGGCAGACGCGCAGCACGAACAGCGCCGGTCGCGGCAGGATCGGCACCCACTCGAAGTTGCGCGGGTCGGTGATCCACCCGACCGGCGAGTGCCACAGGTAGAGGCCGTACGACATGCGGCCGATGGCGACCAGCCCACGTGATGCGAGCAGGTCGCGCAGCGGATGGATCGGCGCGACCAGGCACTGGAGGATCACCACGCAGGTCCCCAACGCCACCAGTGTCATGCCACCCTGCTGGTAGTAGAACCGCCAGTACACTGCGGATTGCGAGCCGAGATAGCCGAGCCACAGGACCACCGGGATCGTCATGATCTGGATGCTCGTGCGGAACCATGATCTGCCCGGCAGCCGGCTCCAGCTCATGAACAGTGCGAGCGCACATCCGATCAGGAGTTCGTCCGCACGCGCATCCGAGCCGAAGTAGAACCGGCTCCAGTCGTCGATCGAGTGCCACGCCACGATCTTGTAGGTGGCGGATGCGGCTGCGAGCAGCACGACGACCATGGCGATGGCCGCACGCGGGAGCCGGAGCGCCAGCAACGCCACGAACAGCGGCGGCCAGATCAGATAGAACTGCTCTTCGACCGACAGTGACCACAGTTGCATGATCGCGCTCGGCGGCAGGTGCCAGAACAGGATCCCCCAGTTCGTCACGTAGAGCAGCGCCTGCACGGTCCAGGCTCGTGGCACGAACGGCAGCGTCACCAGCAGCACCACGAACACCGCCGGGAACAGCCGCAGCATGCGGCGCAGGTAGAACCGGCCCAGATGGATCCCGCCTGTCAGGTCCCATTCCTCGACGAGCAGTTTGGTGATCAGGAAGCCGCTCAGCACGAAGAACAGGTCCACTCCAAGAAAACCGCCCTTCACTCCGGGCAGCACATAGTGCCAGGCCATCACCGCCATGACGGCGATGGCACGCAGGCCATCGAGCGACGGCCGATAGCCGAGCGGCGGGGCCGCCCAGGCGGTCGCCGGAACGGGGGGCCCTGTTGGGCGGGCGATCGCGCTTCTGGTGGCGGTGCGCGCACTCATCGGCGCACCCACACGGGGAGCAAGAGCTCGCACGGGTCGGATGGCGCCCATCGCGGCGGCGAATCGACCCTGCGCGCTCTGGACGTGACTCCTCCGCTCCCCATCAAGCCGCTCCCAATTGTCGGATCGGTCGGTTTCGGTTGCCGTTTCCGTCCGGGCACGCCGGAAGATGGCTGCCCAGCCGGCAGCTCGGATCTGGCCTTCCAGCTTGATCCCGGAAGAGCGGAACGAGCATAACTTGTTGGGGCTGAACTTGGTAAGCGGATACCAGGCTCCGGAGTGTCCGTCGGCGAGTGTCCCCACCAAGTCGGTCATGGCCATGCAGATGATGAATCTCCGGTGCACATCGAGAGCCAGCAGTCGCTTGTTCTATAGATAATCCTCCCCCGGGCAGGTCCATTGGTCTAATCTCCGTATTGAGACAGCAGTCGCGCCTGCCCCAGCCATGTGCCTGCAGTCGACCGGAGTCACCCTCGAACTTCTCGCCGCGTTGTCGCGACGACGAGAGTTCACAGTCCGCCGTCGCGATGCAACCCCGGGGGCGCCGATGCTCAGGATCCGCACGCTCGTCACACTCTTCTTCTGGTCCTTGCTCGCCGCTGGCACTACCCAAGCCACCGGCCTCAACCTCCGCTGGAACGGCTGCTATGGAGATGGCGGGGCCGCGAACAAGACCTCAGCGTGCACCACGACGCTCGGCAGCGCCGGCGCCATGGTCGGCTCGTTCGTACTCGGAACGAATCACAACGGGGTGACAGGAGTCGAGTTCATCCTCGACGTGGCCTCGGAGACTGCCACGTTGCCGGCGTGGTGGACCTTCAATGCACCGGGCGGAACACTCGGGTGCCGTGCGAATGCGTTGGCGGTGAACGGGACGATCTCGGGTGCGGCCATCAACTGCGTCGATTGGGCTGCTGGTCAAGCCGCAGGCGGCCTCATCAGCTACACGGTCGGCTTTTCGGGCCCCAACACCGCCCGCATCAAGGGCGGATTCGCGGTTGCTCAGCCAATGGACCTGGTCGCCAACACCGAGTACTTCGGGATCAATGTCGTCCTGACCAACGCCAAGACCACCGGTACTGGCTCCTGTGCCGGTTGCACGGTCCCGGCGTGCATCGCGGTCAACCAACTCACGGTCTATCAGGGCAACAATCCTGACCACACCGTCATCACCGGACCGGCCAACGGCGCGGGCAGCAACTTCGTCTCGTGGCAGGGGGGCGGTTCGGCCGCAGGCCTGTGCGCGCTCGGTGACTCCACGGGGTTCTCGGTCACGACGGCAGTCTCCGGCCGCGGGACCATCGCGCGCTCGCGCGACAAGACGACCTATCCGACCGGCAGCCCGCTGACCTTGACGGCCCAGCCGCTCGCCGGAGATCGTTTCGTGTCCTGGTCGGGCGACGCCACCAACGCGAATCCTGTCCTTTCGATCATCGTCGACCGGCCGCTAAGCTACTTCGCGACGTTCGAGCGTGATCCAGCCGCCGCGGCAGCGGTCTCGACGGTCGCGGACGTGCCGAATGACCAGGGGTCTTCCGTCCGTGTGACCTGGAATCGCAGCCCGCTCGATGACGCCGGCAACGCCGGTCTGCTGTGCTGCTACCGCATCGACCGCACGCTGAACGCCTCACCCGGTTCGCCCTGGGTCGCCGCCAGCGGGCCCATCCTGCCGGTGCAGAGCCCCACCTACTCGCAGGTGGTGATCACCCCTGCGGATTCGACTCCGGTCGATCCGGCGCTACTGCGTTATCGCGTCGTCTTGACCGCGGCCGGCGGATCCGCCGAATGGATCTCGAACGAGGTGACGGGTTACTCCGTCGACAACCTCGCCCCGGCAGCACCGTCCTCGTTGTCCGGCGTGATCGCCTCGGGCGTCGCCACGATGTTCTGGCCTGCCGTGACCGCACCGGACCTCGCGCACTACTCGATCTATCGCGCCACCGATGGCGTTCCGCCGCTCGACGCCGCGCACCGCGTCGGCACGACCGGATCGACCAACTTCACCGACAGCCCGGGGTTCTTCGCGAACTATCGTGTGACCGCAGTCGACACACACGGGAACGAGAGCCCGGCCACGCTCTTCGTGCCACTCAACACCACGGGTGCTCCCGGGCAACCCGCACCCCGGACGCTCTCGGTGGGCAATCCGACTCCCTCGCCGATGGCACGCAGCATGTCGATGGCGCTCGGGCTGCCACACGCGATGCCGGTCTCCGTGGACGTGCTCGACTCGCAGGGCCGCCTCGTCCGCCACCTCGCCGAGGGCGAGCGACCGGCGGGCTGGTTCACGCTGTCGTGGGACGCTCGTGACGCACGCGGCCGCGGCACGGCAGCCGGCGTCTACTTCGTACGCGTCCAGACGCCAGACGGGCGCAGCGTGAAGCGGTTGGTGCTGATCCCGTAGTCATGGCGACGAAAGTCGTAGCCGCCCCCGATCGCGTTGGTTAGCGGTCGGGGGCGATTTCATGCGTATGTGTACAAGCCGAATTCTCTACCGAACCCGGGTGCTCAGGCCTAAGCTGTCGCTGTCATTCGGCCGTCATCACCACTGGAGACCGCGGATGCGTCGGATCCTCTCCCTGCTGGGGCTCTTCACCCTCTTGCTGTCGGGCACGTCGCAAGCAGCGGGCGTGAATCTACGGTGGAACGCGTGCTATGGGGATGGCGGTGCGGCGAACAGGACGTCCGCGTGTACTTCGAACTTCGGTAGCGCCGGCCAGATGGTGGGCTCTTTCGAGCTCGCCAGTGACATCACGGGCGTCACAGGAGTCGAGATCACCGCCCAGGTGACCTCCGCAGACGCGTCACTTCCGGCCTGGTGGCAGTTCAATGCCCCCGGCGGAGTCGTCGGGTGTCGAGGCTTTGCGCTTTCGGTGAATCCCACGATCTCCGGATCGGCCGTGAACTGTATCGATTGGGCCGGTGGTGTCGCGCTGGGTGGGCTGGCGTCGTATCGAGTGGGCTTCTCCGGTGCGAATACCGCCCGCATCCTGATGGGGTTCGCAGTACAGACGCCCGTCGACATCGCCAAGGACATCGAGATCTTCACCGTGAACATGGTCGTCTTCAACTCGAAGACCACAGGCGCCGGCTCATGCGCTGGGTGCACGACGCCGGCCTGCATCGCGATCAACTCCATCAACATCGTGCCCGGAATCGAGCCTTCAGTCTTGCTGACCGCTCCGGCGCACGAGAACAACAGCAACGTGGTCGCGTGGCAGGGCGGCATACCGACAACGTGCACTGCCATGGACACCCCGTCCTTCACGGTCGCCACAGCCGTGCTGGGAAGAGGCACGATCAGCTTATCCCCCAGCTGGTCGCGATACTCCCTCGGCACCCCGCTCACTCTGGCCGCCACCCCCTTGCCGGGCGACCGGTTCGTGGCGTGGTCCGGAGACACGACGAGTACTTCGGGCACCATTACCACGACGGTGACCCGGAACCTGGTGTATTACGCGACGTTCGAACGCGATCCCGCTGCCGCCGCGACCCTCGTATCGGCCCGCGACTTCCCCGCTGACCAGGGATCGTGCGTCTGGGTCGACTGGGACCGCAGCCCGCTTGATGACTTGACGTTGCCTGGAACACTCTGCTGCTATCGCATCGAGCGCACCCTCGACAGCTCCCCCACCTCACCTTGGGTCGCCGCGAGTGGATCGATCGCAGCAAGCCAGAGCCTCCACTACTCGCAGGTCGTCATCACATCCTCGGATTCCACGGCCAACGACCCCGCGATCCGGCACTATCGCGTGGTTGCCATGGCCAATGGCACACCCGGGGAATGGATCTCCAACCACCTTCCCGGCTACTCCGTCGACAACATCGCGCCGCTTCCACCCGCTTCGGTTACCGGCGTGTTCACCTCGGGAACAGCTTCGGTTTCCTGGCCTGCAGTGAGTGTGGCCGACCTCCACCACTACGCGGTCTATCGCGCTACCGAGGGCGTGCCCCCCACGGATGCCGCACACCTTGTGGCCACGACCACGGGCACGGACTACAACGACAGCCCGGGCTACTTCGCTCGCTATGCGGTGACGGCCGTCGATCGCCATGGCAACCAGAGCGCGGGCACCGTCTTCACGCCACTCAACACTACCGACGCGCCCGGCAGGCCCGCCCCCCGGACGCTCTCGTTCGGGAACCCGTTCCCTTCGCCCATGTCGCACAGCATGTCGATGTCCATCGGGCTGCCACACGCGATGACAGTTTCCGTCGATGTGCTGGATTCGCAGGGCCGCTTCGTCCGTCAGTTGGCCAGCGGAGAACATGGCGCCGGCTGGCTCACGGTGTCGTGGGATGCGCGTGACGCACGCGGTCGAGATGCGGCAGCCGGCGTCTACTTCGTGCGCGTGCAGACGCCCGAGGGGCGCAGTGTGAAACGGTTGGTGCGGATCCCGTAGCGGAACTGCGGTGGCGTGGGCACATTCACGCTCAGGCGTGCTCGCGTCCTGTGCCCGGACGTCGGAGAATCGCGACGGCACCGAGCAATTGTCATTGACAGGTTTTCGTGGGACTCATGCTTCCGCGCCGATACCTCGTCCCGCGCACGCTTCCATTCGCACGCCGCCGCCGCGCTGCGCGTTTTCCAGCCACACTCCGACTTGATTTGAATGGCGCCCGAGTTCGTGGCTATCACAGCATCCTCGGCGCTCGAAAACCGCGTGCTACGCTCGATGCATCAGTCCCCGCGCCACCTCGCCCCCGTCGCGAGTGTGCAGCATGCTGTTCGAACGCATCAGCAACCAGCGCGATCCGGTGATCGCCACCGAGGCCCGTCACCACTCACGCCAGGAGTCTGGCGCGACGGCGGGGCTCCTCGCCTGCCTCGCGGTGTTCGACGAGCGCCGGGCGTTCAGCGACCTCGGCTACCCGTCCATGCTGGAGTACTGCCAGCGTGACCTGGCACTCAGCGAGGACGTCGCCAAGAAGTACCTGCGCGCCGCGCGCATCGCGCGCGAGCGCCCGGTGCTGTTCGACATGCTGGCGGACCGGCGGCTGTCGGTGAGCGCGGTGCTCACGCTGGGGCCGTGGCTCGAGTCCGGCACGCACGACGACCTGATCGCGGCCGCGGTCGGCAAGTCGCGC
>JANNWR010000478.1:0-2436 GCA_031408715.1 bacterium | reverse complement strand
CCCGGGAACGTGTCGATGATGGTGCGCAGGCCGTCGGACAGGAACGATTCCATCTCGCCCACGCCCGGCACCTGCACGCGGTCCAGGTCGTCGAACGACGGCAGCGTGACGGGCTTGCCATCGCGCACGATGCGAGCCGGGCGCACGTACTCCTCGAGCAGGTCGTCGAGCGACCACGTGATGACATAGCCATACGGCTGTGTGCGATCCTGCGCGACACCGCCGACATAGATGGTGATCTCGTCCGGCTGGCCGTCGGCCGAAGCATGGCCACAGCACAGGTGCGTGAGGCCCGGCGCCAGTCCGCAGTCCGGGAAGATCGTGACTCCGGCCTTCTTGGCGTCGGCGTCCAGGGACAACGGGTCCTCGGCACAGAAACTGACATCGACCAGTGGGCGCTTGGCGAGTATGGCCGCGCGCATCGCACCGAAACCGAAGCGGCTCGGGAGTGCCCCCACGACGAGGTCGTACTCGCTCATGCGCTTGGCGAGTGCTTCGACGTCGGCGAGATCGGCTTCGACGTAGCGCAGGTTGCTGCGCTGCGGCAGCACCGGTTCGCGGACGTCGGCGACCTCGATGTGGGAACTGGTCAGCGTCTGCGCCAGGTCGACAGCGATGACGCGGCCCTGCTGGCCGCCTCCGAGCACCAGGATCTTCATCGTGCGCAACTCCCCTTCACGAACAACGGGTCGGCCATGGGTTCGAAGCCGAGTCCGCCCGCCGTGAGCAGGGCGCTGCAGGACCCGGGGAGGGGAACATACCCCAGCCGGGCTGCTCGTGGCGCGGGTCAGGCCGTCGCGGTCACCACCCAGGCGTGCAGGGGCGCGACCACCGGCTTGTCGCCCATCTCGCGACGCAAGCCCTCGGCGACACGCGCCTCGACTTCTTCGTGCGAGTGCAGGCCGCGTTCCTGGATCGCGAGCGCGATGGGATTGCCGCGCACCAGCCCGATCGCGAAGTGCTCGGCCGACTCCGCTGTGCTCTCGAAGCCAACGCCTTCGACGCGGACCTGACTGAAGCCGGCGGCCTCGGTACGCTGCATGTGTACCGCGGGATCATGATCCCCGAACGGTGTCAGATAGAACGACGGCGGGTCTTCGGGGAACACGCTCTTGACGACGTCGTTGGCGACACGCCCGAATGGATTGCGCGCGAACGAATCCCACGCGCTCAGCAGCAGCGTGCCACCGGGTTTCAGCACGCGGCGCGCCTCGCGCAACGCGAGTGCCTTGTCGGGCACGAACATGATGCCGAACTGCATGACCACCGCATCGAACGAGGCATCCGCGAACGGCAAGGACTGCGCGTCGGCTGTGCGCCACTCGGCGCGCGCATCGGCGGGCATCGAGCGCGTGGCATGATCGAGCATGCTCTGGTTCAGGTCGGTCACGGTGAGCGTGGCGCTCAAGGGCAGGCGCTCGAGCAGGCGACGCGTCACGATGCCGGTGCCGGCCGCAGTCTCGAGCACGCGCACGCCATCTTGCGTGGACACGCGGGATGCCATGTCGCGCGCGTAGGGCTCGAAGATCACCGGTCCGAGGTGCCGGTCGTAGAGCGCTGGGATCGTCCCGGAGAACTGGGTGTGCTGGGTCTGGGCCATGTCGGGCTCCTGCCGCGGAAGGGTGGAGGACAGGGCACACGCGGCGCGGGGTGATATCCAGCGCGAGGCGACCGCCGTGCATGGTCCGAATGTAGAGCTTCGGGCCCACAACGCAATAGCGGAATCGGGATTGTTGCGTGCTTGCACACGTGCCCGCCGAGGCATCACCATTCCGCCATGCCGTCCCCGAAACCGTCACTGACCCCGGAGAAGCTGCTTGAACGCTACCCGCCCGGGATCCAAGCGCTCACCGGGCAGCTGCGCCGGCTCGTCATGGCCGCCGTGCCCGAGGCGAGCGAGTACGTGAACGCCGGCTGGTGCGCGATCGCCTACCGTCACCCGGACGCGGGCTATTTCTGCGGCCTGTTCCCGTTCGCGGACCATGTGAAGCTGCTGTTCGAGCATGGGGTCGAGTTGGACGACCCCGCAGGACTGCTCGAGGGGGACGGCCGCCAGGTGCGGTACATCGCCATGCGCAAGCTTGCCGACACGCGCAAACGCGGCATCAAACCCCTGCTGATCGCCGCCGTGGCCCTGCGCGCCGGCCGGAAGCGGGCCAATAGACGCTCCTGATGTTCGAACGCGCCGATCTGGCACTGGGGATGGGTGCCAACAACGTCGTGAACCCGGAGCCGCAGAGCGAAAAAGCGTGCCTTCATCCATCGCAGGCCGATCCTGGACGCCGACAAGGCGCTCTACGTCATCGTGATCAAGCGCAGTATGAATCCCGGCTTCGCCGCCATCGACAACCAGCTCTACTGCGAGCCGCGCTGCTCGACGCCGTTCGGCAACGCCAAGGGTGCCATCTCGAAGCTCGTCGCGACCGTGAAGGCGCG
>JANNWR010000477.1:0-2659 GCA_031408715.1 bacterium | reverse complement strand
CGCGCTGGGCGTGGAGAACGCGCTCAAGGCCGCCATGGACTGGAAGGTGCGCCAGAACTTCCGCAAGGGCTTGCTGGAAGAGAAGGGCCACCAGATCCTGCACTTCCGTGAGGCGTTCCATGGCCGCACGGGCTACACCGTTTCCATGACGAACACCGCCGACCCGCGCAAGTACCAGTATTTTGCGAAATTCGACTGGCCGCGCGTCTCGAACCCGCACCTGCGCTTCCCGGTCGATGCCGCCGAACTCGAGCGCGTGCAGAAGGCCGAGGCCACCACGCTCGCCGAGATCCGTGCGGCGTTCGCCGCGCGCAAGGACGACATCGCCGCCATCTTGCTGGAGCCCATCCAGGCGGAGGGCGGTGACCATCATTTCCGCACCGAGTTCCTGGTCGCATTGAAGGCCATCGCGCACGAGCACGATGCGCTGCTCATCTTCGACGAAGTCCAGACCGGTGTCGGCCTGACCGGCAAGTTCTGGGCGCACGAGACGTTGGGCGTGCAACCCGACCTGCTCGCATTCGGCAAGAAGATGCAGGTGTGCGGCATGCTGGGCGGCGGACGTATCGACGAGGAACCCGACAATGTCTTCAAGATGTCGAGCCGCATCAACAGCACGTGGGGAGGCAACCTCGTCGACATGGTGCGCTGCATGCGCTATCTCCAGATCATCGAGGAAGAGCGCATGGTCGAGAACGCCGCGACCGTGGGTACACACCTGCTGGGCAAGTTGCAGGCGCTGGCGGTCGAGATGCCCGACGTGATCTCGAACGCGCGCGGCCGTGGCCTGATGTGTGCGATCGACCTGCCGGATACCGAGACGCGCAATCGTGTCGCCGACAAGGCCTACGAGCTGGGGCTCATGATCCTGGGCTGCGGCCACAGGAGCCTGCGCTTCCGTCCGCCGCTCGACATCACGACGGCCGAGATCGACGAAGCGCTGGGGTTGATCCGCAAGGCCATCGCGGAGTCGCGCAAGCAGACGGTGTAGCACGGCCGGGGGCTGTTGGTGACAGCAGCCCCCGGTGTGCGGCCCTCGTGGCGCCCGAGCGGCCCATCGCGCTATCGTGGACCGTGCCCGCCTAGCTGCCTGCCCATGTGACCCGCGGAGAGTCGCCCATGAAGAACCCTGCCACGACCGCGCCCGTGTTCCTCGCATCGCTGTCTGACGATCGCCGCACGGCGCTCGAGGCCGTGCGTGCGCACGTCCGGAAGCACCTGCCGAAGGGTTATGTCGAGAGCGTGAGCGGCGGGGGATGGATCGCCTGGTCGGTGCCGCTCGCGGTGTACCCCGACACGTACAACGGTCACCCTCTGATGTACGTGGGACTCGTGAACCAGAAGAGCCACATCTCGCTCCATCTGGTGTGCGCGTACATGAACCCGGTGCTGCAGGCGAAGCTTGCTTCGGGGTTCAAGGCGGCGGGGAAGAAGCTCGACATGGGGAAGGGCTGCCTGCGGTTCACGAAGTTCGAAGAGCTGGCGCTCGCCCCGATCGCTGAGGTCGTGGCCGCGGTGCCGATGGACAAGTACATCGCGATCGCGAAGCAGGCGCACTCGCCGGAGGCGAGGCGGGCGCGGTCCGCGGAGCGCGCGAAGAGCGCGACGGGGGCGAAGGCCGTGAAGAGCGGCAAGGCTGCCAAAGCTGCGAAGCCTGTGAAGGCCGCGAAGCCAGTGAAGAGCGCGAAGGCCGCAACGTCCAAGAAGCGCGCGAAGAAGAAGTGAGCGCTCCGCCCAAGACGTTCCGCGACGCCGCATGCGTCGTGCTGGTGCGCGGCCACGGGCCCGAGCGCGAGGTGTACTGGGTGCGGCGCAGCGACGCCGTGCCGTTCCAGCCCGGCTTCATGGCGTTTCCGGGCGGCAAGGTGGACGCCGCCGACAGCACGTTTCCAGTGGCGAGCGTGAGCGATGACTTCGAGCGTGCCGCGCGGGTGTGTGCGATCCGTGAAGCACTCGAGGAAACGGGCGTGCTGGTGGGCGTGCAGGGTACGGCGAGCGCTGAGTCGATCGCGGCGGCGCGCACCGAGTTGCTCGAGGGTCGCGCCACGCTGCAGCAGGTGACCGAGGCGCACGGCTGGTCGCTCGCACCCGAGACACTGACGTTCGCGGGCCGCTGGCAGACACCGGTGTTCGCGCCGGTGCGGTTCGATACACTCTTCTTTCTGGCGTTCCTGCCCGCCGGGCAGGAACCGAGCATCATCCCCGGTGAACTGGCGAGTGGGGAGTGGGTGCGGCCGCTGCAAGCGCTCGACCGCTACCGGCATGGCCACATGACGTTCGCGGCACCCATCCTGTGGACGCTCATCGCGCTCGCCGAGGGAGAGGACGGTCTGGCGGAACGCATCGCCGAGGGGCCGATTCGTGCCGTGACCCCGGTGCGGCGTGTCGAGCTGCAGTGGGGCGTCATCCTGCACGCGATGCCGACGAAGCCGCTGCCGCCCGCGCTCTACACCAATGCCTACCTGATCGGCGAGAGCGAGATGGCACTGGTCGATCCCGGCAGTGGTGACCCCGAACACCTGCGCGACCTGTTCACGCTCACGGAACATCTGGAGAGTGAAGGCCGCCGGGTGAAGTTGATCGTCCTGACGCACCATCATCCCGACCACACCGGCGGCGTGGCCGCGTGCCGTGAACGATTCGGCGCGCGCTCCGGAGC
>JANNWR010000476.1:0-4314 GCA_031408715.1 bacterium | reverse complement strand
CATGGTTCCTGGAATCATGGTCCCTCGATCCACCGGCATGCTCGTCGTTGGCGCGGGCGCTCTCCCGCGCCGACCCTGCTGGAAACCTCAGCTCTGGGCATCGGCCGTCAGCGGAGCACTCTCCACCAGCCTCCGCCCGAGCGCTTCAGCCTGTGCCAGCAGCGGCTGCGACACGGTTCCGAGGTCGTTGTCCTCGTGCTCCCAGGCCACGGTCTCCTCCCACTGCGCTCCCACCCACTTCAGGAACCCGCGCACGCTGCGCTCCGCCATGGCGTGCCGGCCGGGCTGGCTGCAGGCGGTGACGAATGCCCCGCGACGTGTGCGCGGCCACTTGGCGATGCAGTCCTGCGTGCCGTCGGCGAGTGTGACCAGCGGCGTGATGCAGTTGCATCGGTCCATCAGAGTCTTGAGCGGACCGCTCACCGTGTCGAAGTAGATGGGCGAGCCCACGACCACCGCATGGGCGCGCTCGAGCAGGTCGTACACGCGGTCCATGTCGTCATGGAAGATGCAATAGCCCGGCGTGGCGTCCACCCCGCAAGCCACGCAGGGCTTCACGTTCTGCAGCGTGTAGATGCGCACGTGCTCGGTGCGACCGCCAGCGCTGCGTGCGCCACTGCACACGGCCGCGAGCAGCCGGTGCACGCTCGAACCTTCGAGCGGACTGCCATCCAGCGCGACCAGCAGACGCGGCGTGCTCATGGGAGCGCGCGGACTACTTCTTGCCGCGCGCGGCCGCTTTCCTGGGAGCGGACTTCTTGGGAGCTGGCCGCTTGGCGGCTTTCTTTGCCAGCTTCCTGGCGGCCTGCGTTGGGGCCTTTTTCGGGGCCTTCTTCGGGGCCTTCTTGGGCGCGGGCTTGCTCGCGACCTTTTTCGTGATCTTCTTGGCGACCTTCTTCACAGCCTTCTTCACAGCCTTCTTGGCAGCCTTCTTGGCGGTCTTCTTGGCAGCGGCCTTCCGCGGTGCCGCCTTCTTCACGGCAGACGACGCGATGCGGGCGTGATGACGATCGGCCGCGGGCGCTGCGACCGGACGCTCGCCGGCGCGAACCATGGGTTCGGGCCGTGCGGGCGGCGGCGGCAACGGCGGCAACGCGTCGGCACCGTGCACGCCCGCGTACCAGTCGCGGATGTAGTGCGCGATGTCCTGCGTGTTGGTACCGGGACCGAACAGCTTGCCGACGCCGCGCTCGAGCAACGTGTTCATGTCGTCGCCCGGGATGATGCCGCCGCCGGTCAGCAACCGATCACCGATGCCGCGCGATTGCATGAGTGTGAGGATCTCGGGGAACAGCGTCATGTGCGCGCCCGACAGCACCGACAGCGCGACCACATCAACATCCTCCTGCACCGCAGCCTCGACGATCTGCTCGGGCGTCTGGTGCAGCCCGGTGTAGATGACCTCCATGCCTGCGTCACGCAGCGCGGCGGCAACGACCTTGGCGCCACGATCGTGTCCGTCGAGCCCGGGCTTACCCACCAGCACTCGGATCTTGCGTTGCATGCTTCCTCCGGCGAAGGGCCGCGGCTGCGACCCGGGGATCAGCGACTCAGTGACCTGACGAGTCTGTGGTGTCCGCACCCGGAACGGCACGCGGGGCGGCGGACGAGCGGCGCAACACTAGCGCGTCTCCGGCATATCGGCCACGCGCCATCAGCACTGTGTCCATGCCCGCAGCGGTCTCGCCCCCGAAGGTCAGCACCAGCGTGTCGGCGCCACTGGGCGGCCCGCCGCGCTTCCAGTCGAGCCAGGTCGCCAGATGGATGTCATCCGTGGGCGGGCGGAAGCGGCGGTCGATGGCATCCACGTCGGTGGGATTGGCGGCCGGGTGCAGGAAACGCGCGGGTGCCGAACGCCACGGCGACGCCATGAGTTCGCGCACCACCACCTCGAACTGCCGCGTGCGCTCGCCCTCGGCGAACAGCGGGCGTGCCAGCTGCGACAGCACGGGCACGGGCAGCCCCGCACGCAGTGCCGTCGCTAGCCCGATCATCAGCACGAGTGCTCCGCCCGCGTGCCACGCCTTCAACCATTGGAGTCTGCTCTCGCTGGTGCCCTCGTCCGCGGCCGTGGCGCACACGGCGACGAACACCGCGAAGACCGCGTAGGTCGGCGAGCCCGTGGGATTCGGGATCGGCAGGAGTGCGGCGGCCGCGAGCAGCGCGGCCATCGCCCAGCGACCGCGCCGCACGCTCTTCAAGCCTGCCCACGCGATCCACAGCGGCAGCACTGGAACCCCGGACACCACACCCGCTCCCGCCAACAACAGCGTGAACAGCGCGCCCGCGTTACCCATCGCACCGGGCAGCGCGCGCGTCGCGGTCCACGCCGCGAGGATGCCCGCGAGTCCCGAACCCACCGCGTTCACCTCGAGCGTGCGATACGACGTCACGAGCCCGGCGATCGGGTTGCCCACGAGGCCGCGGTTGTGATCCGGCACCAGCAGCAGATACGCCGCGACCGTACCCGAGAGCACGACGGCAAGCGCCCACACTCCGTCCCGGGAGCGCAGCCGTGGGGTCTCGATCACCGCTCCGAGCCCGAATGCCACGGCGAGCGGCAGCGCATACGGGTGCGCGAGCGCGGTGAGCAGGGCGCCAACGAACACTCCGAGCAGCGCTCGTGGGTCCAGCGGACTGCGGGCCGCTCGTGCCATAGCAGCCACGAACAACAACAGTGGCCCGTAGAAGATGCCGTGCAGGTGGAACACCCAGATGTAGCCCGTGAAGAACACTCCGCCGGCCACCAGCGCGAGCAGCGCGAACAACCGTTTCTCGCGCACGCCGTGTGCCACCCAGGCCCACGCCAGCAAGGCGAGCGCGGCGTTCAGCACTTCGACCAACGCGACATCGTGTCCACCGAGCCGGTAGAGCAGCCATGCGGGCCCAGTGCCGAGTGGACGCAGGCTCAGAACTGTCGGTAGTTGCTCGAACAACGTCGCCCACAACGTGCGCGTCTCCAACTGCACGACCCAGTCGAACGACTCGTTGTGCGGCGCCCATGGCAGCCCGACCCAGAACCAGAACCCGAGTCCTGCGGCCGCCAGCGCCACCCACAGCGCGCCGAGCGGATCACCCGAGGTACTGCCGGGCGGTACCGGGGAACGCATGTTCAGCGGGCGTCCTCGTCGTCGGGAAGCTCGAGCGCAGCCTCGGTCTCCTGGTACACGCGGCGCGCTTCTTTGAACTGTTCCGCGGACGGCGGCATGGGATGGCCGTCCTCGTCCTCGCCCAGCTTGACGATCTTCATGCGCTCGAACAGCAACTTGGCGGCTTCGGCACTCTCGCGGGTCTCGAACGAGAACGTGATGTACTCGCCCTCACGCCCCAGCGCTTCCATGCGCCACGGGCCCTCGTACTCGCCGCCACCCTGCGTGACGCGTACGCCGGTGAACTCGCCGGCCTGGAAGCTCATCGACAATGCCAGTTCGCCGCGGCGATTCGCCGCCTTGAGCCCGGCGCCGACCTTCCACTCCTCGCCCTGTTCCTCGGGCGGGACCAGACAGACCGCGTGGTGCATCGGCACCAGCGCTTCGCCGTCGCTCGTGACCGCGATGATGTGGCCCTCGTCCCCATCGGACTCGTCCTGCGATTCATCGTTCGACCCATCGTCCGACTCGTCCGAGTCCAGAGCATCGCCATCCTGCTCGTCTTCCGAACCCGAGCCGGGCCGGCGCGCTGGCTCCGGGTAAGACGGCCGGTTCGTGATGCTGTCATCCGACTTGCCACGCCGCATCAGCATCGCCAGCACGACGACGACCGCGATCGCAACCAACCCGCCCGTGAGTCCCGGAGTCATGTCTAGAACTCCGCCGGTTCAGTGTAGTCGCCGAACACCTCGCGCATCGCGCCGCGGATCTCGCCCTCGGTGGCGTAGGCACGCGCACAGTCGAGGATCTTCTCCATGAGGTTCGCCTCGCCCGGCTTCGTGCGCGCGGCGGCCGTGAGAGCGGTCAGTGCTGCCGTCGTGCGGGCGTTGTCACGCGCCGCCTTGACCTCGGCGATGCAGCGCTTCTGCTCGATCTCGACCTCTTCGCCGATGTACAGGATCGGGATGTCGAGCTTCTCGTCGGGATCGACGTATTCATTGACGCCCACGATGACGCGCTGCTTCTTCTCCATCTCCTGTTGGTATGTGTAAGCCGCGGCGCCGATCTCGCGCTGGAAGAAGCCCTGCTCGATGCCGCGCACCACGCCGCCCATGCTGTCGATCTGGCGGAAGTAGTCCTCGGCCTGCTCTTCCATGCGGTTCGTCAGGTGCTCCACGTAGTACGAGCCCGCCAGCGGATCGGCCGTCTCGGTGACACCGGTCTC
>JANNWR010000475.1:0-2234 GCA_031408715.1 bacterium | reverse complement strand
GCTCACGGCTTCAGCGGTGCCCTGGTTGTCGCCGGTCAACAGCACGAGACGCTCGACACCCTGTGCGCGGAGCGCAGCGAGTACGTCCTGCGTCCCCGGCCGGGGTTTGTCGGCCAATGCGATCACACCGCAGACATGGCGCTCGTTGCCCACGACGATGACCGAGCTGCCGAAGCCGGACAGGCGTTCGATAAGCTCGTGCACAGCGGGTTCCTCCTGTCCGCGCTCCTCCAGGTAGCGATGTGAGCCCAGCCAGAACTCGCGCCCGGCGATGCGCCCGGTCACGCCCTTGCCGGGCAGCAGGACGGCCTCCTCGGCGGCCGCCGCAGTGATCCCTTGCTGGGCGGCATACGCCAGCACGGCGCGCGCCAGTGGGTGAGTGGAGCGGCCCTCCAGCGCCACCGCGCGCTCGAGCAGTTCGAGCTCGGTGTGACCATTCAACGGCACCACCGAGGCGACTTGCATGCGGCCTTCGGTCACGGTGCCGGTCTTGTCGAACGCGATGGCCCTCAAGCGCGCCGGGATCTCGAGGAACAGCCCGCCCTTGACCAGCACCCCCGCACGCGCCGCCGATGCGAGCGCGGCGACGATGCTGACCGGAGTCGAGATCACCAGCGCACACGGGCAGGCGATCACCAGCAGCACAAGAGCCCGATACACCCACTCGCTCCAGGATCCCATCGACAGCAGCGGCGGGACGAGCGCGAACGCCAGCGCGAGTATCATGACCGCTGGCGTGTAGCGCCGCGCGAAGCGATCGACCCACTGCTCGGCGTTGCCCCGCTTGGACTGCGCATCGCGCACGAGTCGGATGATCTTGGCGAGCGTGGTGTCGCCCGACGCACGTGAACTGCGGACCTCCAGCGCACCGTCGCCGTTGATCGTGCCGGCAAACACTTCGGAGCCCGGTTCTTTTGACACCGGCACACTCTCGCCCGTGATCGGCGCCTGGTTGATCGAACTGCTGCCGGCCACGACGACGCCATCGAGCGGCAGGCGGTCCCCAGGCCGGACGATGAACACCGTATCCACGGCCACGGCATCGATCGGCCGGGTCTCCTCTCCGCTCGCGAGCTTCACCCTTGCCGTGGGCGGACTGAGGTCCAGCAACGCCGCGACCGCACGCCGGGCGCGGCCGATGCTCCACGCCTCGAGCGCCAGCGAGAACGCGAACAGGAACGCGACGCTCGCGGCCTCGAACCAGTCGCCCAGCGCGATCGCCCCGAGGATGGCGACGGCCATGAGCAGGTTCATGTCCGGCTGCAGCCGGATGAGCGAATACCATGCTTTACGCAGCACGAAACGCACACCGCACACGATCCCGAGCGCGTACAGTGCCATGGAAGCAGGCGGCACGGCGTGGCGGCCGCCGAACCCTTCGCCCCCCAGCGCCTGCCATAACCCGCCGGCCAGCACCGCGTGGACGGTGAAACCGGCGAGCATGAAGGCACCACTCAGCATCGTGAACAGCGCCCGCTCGCGCCGGTCGTCGTGGATCTGCAGTCCGCTCGCGGGTGTGGTGGCGTGGACCACCTCCGCCCGCATTCCCGTACGTGCCACCGCGGCGATAACTGTGGCCGCTGCGATCGGCGCAGCCACCGTCATGACGCCACCCAGCACATCGAACGACAGGTGCTGCTCTCCCCCGATCACGGGACCGACCTCGCGACGGAGGGCGGCCACCTCCTCCGCGCAGTCGAGTCCGTGGACCTTGAAGCGCAGCACACCTGCTTTTTCGCTCACCGTCCCTCCTGTCCCTGTGACGGCGAGATCATATCGCTTCGTCGCCGGATTCCCCGCTCCGGATGCTGAGCACGGCCTCGACGTCAGTCACGAACACCTTGCCATCACCTTTTCGACCGGTATGCGCGCCGCGCAGCAGGGCTTCCACAAGGCCATCGGTGTCGGGATCACGGCACAGGATCTCGAGTTTGATCTTGGGCGTGAAATCGACCGCATAGTCCGAAGCGTGATGCGGGTGGCTCTCGTCCTTCTCGCGCCCGAAGCCCCGGACGTCCGAGATGGTCAGGCCTCGGACATGCACCTCCCGCAACTCGTGCAGCACCCGCGTCAGCATGAACGGCTGGATATACGCCTCGACCCGCTTCATCGGTGCCTCCTTCAGACCTCGGCATCCCGTTGCTCGAGCCAGCGGTACAGGATGGGCAGCAGAAACAGCGTGAGCAACGTAGACGTGACCAGCCCGCCGACGACCACCGACGCCAGCGGCCGCT
>JANNWR010000474.1:0-3986 GCA_031408715.1 bacterium | reverse complement strand
GGATCGCGCCGGCCTCACGCGCGAACGCGCAGGCGGCGTCGCGCAGCGCCGCGGGGGACTCGTCATTAGTCGAGTGAACATCGGGTGTCATCAGAAGCACGACCTTTCCGGTGGGAGCAGCGCGGCGAAGCAACGGCGCGGAGCTGTCGCGAGGCGCTCTCGCGCCGCGTCCGGCGTCATGCGCGGCGCACGGCGCTGTACTGGCAGAACATGCGGTACGAGCAATACCCACAACTCCGTTGGTCGGGCTTGGCCGGATAGCGCGCCTGCCGGATGCCCGCGGCGGCCTCGCGGACGCGTTCGCGGCCGCGTTCCAGATGCTCGGGGTCGACCTCGGCACCGCCGACCTGACCCGTGCCGACGAACTGCAACTCGACCCGCGCGGGCATGACTTGTCGGGCCTCGAAGTAGGCCAGCGCGTAAAGACCGAGCTGACCGTTCTTGAGCGACTCCTCGGCGCGCTTCTCGGCCTTCTCGGCGTCGTCGACCTCGGAGCTCTTGTAGTCGACCAGGACGATGCCTTCCGCGCGCTCGTCGATCCGGTCCCAGCGTCCGATCACCACATCTTCGCCGACCTTGAACTTGAATTCGGTCTCGACCGCGAGCGGTGTGACCGCGGCTGCGGCATCGCGGGCCACGAAGCGGCGCATCGCATCGCGGCCTTGTGCCTGCATGCGCTCTTCGTGCTCGCGGGTCAGGAAGCCCTCGGAGCTCCAAGCGGAATCGAATGCCGAGACCACGTCCTCGACGTCGATTGGGAGACCCTTGATGCGGTGCTGATGCCAGATCTTGATGGCGTGGTGCACCGCGTTGCCATACATGAACGACGGGTCGCCTGCCAGCGGCACATGCGCGATGTGCGCGAACATGTACTTGAGCGGGCAGGTGAGCCAGTCGTCGATCTGGGCGTGCGACAGCAGCAACGGCGTGCCCTCGGGCACGGGCGCGATCGGGGCGGGTTCGGGCTCCGCGACCGGCGCGTAACGCTGGATGCTCTGCAGCGCGGAAACCGCCCTGGAACCTTTGGGCGGCGCGGGCAGATCGAGCGCCTCGACCACGAAGCGCGACAACTTGGCCGCGCGCTTGCCACCGTAGTCCTGTGCGTTCGTCAGCACGAGCCGGTCCTTCGCGCGCGTCATGCCGACATAGAACAGGCGCCGCTCTTCGCGATAGTGCTCGTCGGACGGATCGGGCGTCACCTCACCGACTCGCGGAGCGGGCCGCAGTTCGGGCGGGAACTCCATCTCGTCGGGCTTGCGATAGGGCGGGAAGCGCTGCTCGACCAGGTTGACCAGGAACACGACGGGGTATTCGAGCCCCTTGGCACCGTGCGCGGTGAGCAGCGCGACGGCATCGTCGTCGCTCTCGATCTCGGCGGCCGCGGGGTCGTCGCCCAGTTCGATGAGCAGGTCCATGTGCTCGATGAACGCCGGCACACGGTCCGCCTTGAGGAGCGGGCCCACGCGCGCCACGATCCCGAACAGCTTGTTGAGGTTTTGCACACGTTCCAGTGCTGCCGCACTCTCGTCGGTCGTGAGTGCGGCCAGCAGCCCGCTCTCGGTGACGAACTGGTACAGCACTTCGCTCGTCGGTCGGCGCACCGCAGCGTCGCACAGGCTGGCATGCAGCGTCGCGAAGCGCCGCACCGCATCGACGGTCGTGGGTGCGAGCGGCGGACGATCCCCGAGCCCGCCATCGATCGAGCCGGTTTCGGCGGCACGCACCGCCAGCGTCAGGAAGCCGCGGTTCGTGCGCTTGGCACGCTGGCCGAGCCGGGCCAGGTCCACGGGGTCGGCGTCGAACAGGGGGTCGCCCAGCACCTGATGCACCGCACCGCTGTCCGGGTCGCCGATGGTGCGCAGCATGTTGAGGCACAGCAGCACTTCCGCGCGGGTGTACAGCCCGCGCGTGCCGACGCGGCGAAATGGCACGCCGCGAGCCTTGAGCGCGAGTGCGAAAGCGTCCAGGTGTCCGTGCGCGCGGCCGAGGATGGCGAAGTCACGCGCTTGTGCATGACCCGACTCGAGCCCCCCTGCGATCTCGCTGACGACCCACTCGGCCTCGTCGCGCCCCGAGGCGAACGTGTGGTGTTCGACCTTGCCCGCCAGGATCTCGCCGGTGAGTTCGTCGGTGCGCTGCGCGAGCAGGCGTTTGTCCCAGCCGCGCTGCGCTTCGAGCCGGTAGGGGTCGTTGGTCTTGATGAGGTGATGCGCGTCGTCCAGGATGCGCTGGCCCGAGCGGTGATTGCGTTTGAGCAGCACCTGCTTCGCATCAGGGTAGACGTCCAGGAACTGCAGCAGGTTCTCGATCTTGGCGCCACGGAACCGGTAGATGCTCTGGTCGTCATCCCCGACCACGGTGAGGTTGCGGCGGTCCCCGGCGAGCAGGCGCACCAACTCGAACTGCACGTGGTTGGTGTCCTGGAACTCGTCGACCAGGATCCAGCGCCAGCGGTCCTGGATCTCGCGCCGCACATGCGGACGTTCGCGCAGCAGACGCAGCGCGAGCCGGATCTGCGAACCGAAGTCCACCCGGCCGGCGCCGAGCAGCAGGTCCTCGAACTTGCCGTAGGCACGTGCCTTTTCGAGTTCCGAAGCCGCGCGGTCGCGTTTCTCGTCGTCGCCGCCCGCCGCGACAGCGAGAGTCTTCGCAAACGCCAGGTACTGCGCCGGCGAGATGTCCTCATTGCGCGCGCGGTCGAACAGACTGGTGAGCGCGCGCAGGTGCGCGTCGGGTTGTCCCAGCGGCAAGTAGCGCTCGAGCCCGAGCTCGAACAATCGCTCCCGCAGGAACACCAGGATCTCGGCCTGCGACTCGACGCGCAGCCGCGAGGTGAGCCCCAGTTCGACGGCGTGCTCGCGCACCAGGCGGTCGCAGAATGCGTTGAACGTGGCGACGGTGGAACCCACGAGTCCATAGGGCACCAACAGGTCGACGCGGGACTCCATCTCGGCTGCGGCCTTGTCGGTGAACGTCAGCGCCAGGATCTGCTCGGGCCGGGCCTTCTTGCTCGAGATCAGCCACGCGATGCGATGCGTCACGACCTGTGTCTTGCCGGTGCCGGCCCCCGCGACGATCAGCAGCGGGCCTTCTCCATGCGTGACCGCATCGCGCTGTTCGGCGTGCAGGCGGTCGAGCCCGAGCACATCGGGGGTGCGGGTCTCGCCGGTCGGGAGCGGGCTCATGCGGCACAAACTAACATGCGCGCTCGCGCGCCGCTGTCGGCCAGTTGCCCGCTGCGCCCGGGCCGCTATGATGGGGATCCATGTCCGCTCTCTCCCTCGCGCTTCCGGCTGTCCGGCGAATGCCCGCGCGCACGCTCGCAGTCGGGATGTTCGTTGTCGCCGTGATGGTCGTCACGCTCTCGGTGTTCGGTGTCGGGGGATGCAGCCGCCCAGCAGCACCGCAATCTCGCGTCGTGCACTGGCTCGCGGGGCGGGAGCAGCCGGCGTTCGATCCCGATGGTGCACCGGACGCTCTGAGATGGGCGCTGGAGCGTCATCTGTCGCGTGGACTGACCGAGCGCGACAGCACCGGCCGGGTGCGGCTCGCACTGGCCGACTCGTGTGCGGTCAGCGCCGACAGCCTGACGTGGACACTTCGATTGCGTGAGGGTCTAGCGTTCACGGACGGCACGCCACTCACCAGCGCGCATGTCGTCACGGCGTTGCGCTCCGGGCTCGCGCGTACCGATCACGCCACGCGTGGCTGGGTCCTTGGCGCGGTCGCGGGCGTGGCCGGCGTGCGCGCGGGCAAGCCGCTGCCGCCGCTCGGGATCACCGCGACGGACGCGCGCACCGTCGTGCTGCGTCTGGCGGTCCCGGACCACGCGCTGCTCGAGCGCTTGAGCCTGCCCGGTGTCTCGACTCCGTGGAAGTCGCGCTCGGGAGCGTGGCGCGACGCGATCGGCGTGGGTCCTTACCGCGTCGCCACCGCCGAAGGGGAACGCACGCTGACTCTGGTCGCGGCACGTGCGTCCGCGGGGG
>JANNWR010000473.1:0-37047 GCA_031408715.1 bacterium | reverse complement strand
CCGGCAGTCGGCCGCGGTCACGGCGCGATAGCGTTCGATGGCCGAGAACATCTTCCGGTAGTCGCCATGGACGTGTTCGTAGAAGCCGAGCGTCTGGCCGGCGCCGTTGTTGGTCTTCAGAGCCCCGATGAAGCCGGACTCCGCCTGGTTGCGGGCCTTCTGGAGCTCGCGCTCGGTCGGGCCGTCGGTGGCGAGCTTCTCGAGCTCGGCGTAAAGCGCCTTCTCGCCCTCGGCGACGCCCTTGCCGGGCTTCATCTCGACGTAGATCTCGAACAGCCCGGGCTCCTTTCCGGCGCGGTAGGACGCATTCACCGACAACGCGATCTGCTGGTCGTAGACCAGTGCCTGATGCAGGCGCGAGGACTCACCGCCCGACAGCACGTTCGACAGCACGTCGAGCACCCAGATGTCGTCACTCGCCACAGAGGGTGCCTTGTAGCCGGCCTGGAACGACACCGTCTCGGACGGATAGCGCACGTCGACACGGCGCTCGCCGTTCTGGTCCTGCTCGGAGTTGACCGGCGCGGGCGGCGGCGTCTGGCGTGGAATCGAGCCGAAGGCGTGCGCCAGCTTCGCTTTGGCGTCGGCTGCGTCGAAGTCGCCGACGAGCAGCAGGATGCAGTTGTTGGGCGCGTAGTAGGTGCGGAAGTATTCGAGCATCTCGTCGCGGGTGATGCGTTCGAGATCCTTCATCCAGCCGACGACCGGCCAGTGGTAGGGCGAGGCCTGGAACGCGGCGGCATACAACGCCTCGTCCAGGAGCCCGGGCACCGAGTTGTCCGTGCGAAAGCGGCGCTCTTCCCTCACCACCTCGATCTCGCTCTTCAGCAGGTCGGGCAGGAACGACAGCTCACGCATGCGGTCGGCATCCAGTTCGAGCATCTTGTCGAGCGCTTCCTTGCCGCCTTCTTCGTAGTAGGCGGTCATGTCGCGGCTCGTGAACGCGTTCGAGTAGGCCCCGCGCGACTCGAGCTGGCGGTCGTACTCCTTGGGCGGCACGTTCTTGGAGCCGTTGAACATCATGTGCTCGAAGAAGTGCGACAGCCCGGTGATGCCCTGACGCTCGTTGCGAGACCCCACCTTGTACCACTGCCAGAAGCACACGACCGGCACCGTGTGGTCCTCGTGCAGGATCACGGTGAGGCCGTTGTCGAGCGTGTAGCGCTCGACCGGGTAGGTGGCGGGTGACAACGCGGGTGGCGCAGCGGCGGGCTTGCTCGCCGCGGGCTTGCCGGCCGCGAACGCGGGTGCGGCCAGCAATAGCGCCATCCCGAGCAAGAGGAATCGGCGTGGCATGGAACCTCCAGAAGAAGGGTTGGTTGGGAGGACACTTGAGTCTATTGGAGCCCTGACGCAGCGCGAGTAGGCTCGTGGACAAGCGCCACTTCCGGGAGGACGGATGCACCCGTGCGGGTTCAGGCGAGGTGTCTGAGCTGCTCGCAGATCCGCGTTAGCACGATGTCCAGGTCCATCTGCCGCGGAACAGGGGCTGACTCGTAGCAATTCACCCGAGGCCTGTAGGCAATCAATCCGCAGCCATCCGAGAGTTCATGTGCGGCTTGTGCCAAGCGAACCGTGCGCTCGAGGTCGGTGTCATCCACAACACGAACCGCCATCAACATGAAGCACTTTGGGTCCGTTTGGCGGAGCCAATCGATCAAGTCCCCCTGTGGCCCCGCGCCGGCACCACCCTGGCGGCCGGACTCCGCCTTGAGATCGATGGTCTTGAACGCGGCCTCCTTGATTCGCTTGTCCAGGTCGGCGCTTCCGTTGCGGCCTAGCGGATTCTTCTGGCTTCGCTTGTTTCGCGAGGAGGGGGGTGCCCCGGCCACCTTGGTTTCCAAGAGGACCCTCACCCGCCCCTCGGGGGGATAGGCTGCGTCAAGATGGTGCTTTGGGAAGACCCTGCCCGGGGTGCCCGGGCGGGAGACAAGCTCTTTGTCCGAGCAGTGCTCAAGTAGGGCGCATATCAAGTCGCCAAAGAAATCCCCTTTGCCATTCTGGTTTTCCCCTTGGGTCGCCCCGCCTGTCTCGACGAGCTGATCGAAAGCCCACATTGCGTCGAGGAAGCCGCCTCGTGCCTGGGACCACTTTGACCACTTGTTGTCGAGCACCGCTTGGAAGAGCGCACGGAACATTCCCAAAGAAGCACGCTCCATGACCATCGGGCTCAGCTTTGGACTCATGCGGATTCGGCCATGCGCGGCCTTCCTATGCGTTGAGGACGGATCGACTCAGCTCGCGGGGCCCGAAGTCGACGCGCGCGCAGCGCGCGCAGCGCCTCTCGGAGCACCCGACAATCAGCTTCGGAAAGACCAGCGTGCTCTCTCAGGAGCAACTCGTCCACCAACGACTCAATCTCAACTCGGCGTCGATCACGAATTCCGCGATCCACCTCGCGAAACAACGAGGGGCCGCTGGCAGCCAACCGCAACAAGCGCTCGCTCGGAACCAGCACCCGGTCCGCCTCGGAGGGTTCGAGCTTGAGGACGCCACCGCCATATGGCCTACCGACAAGCTCCGCCGAAAGCTGTGTTGCCGACCCATAGAAGCTCCACGCAAACGCCCTTCGAAGCTCTTGAGGGACCCCATGGAGGCGCACAGCGTGCAATGTGTTCGAGCAACTTGCGCCGGCCTCATTGAGTGCCAAGCGAGGGCCTTCGTCCGACATGTAGGTCATGAAGGCGTCTGGGGTAGTCACCCCCGGCACGGTATACCAAGGCTCGCGCACTCGGCACTTGTAGCGTCGAGGAATGCCGGCGGCTTCGCCTTCACGCAAGTACTCCTGCACTGAAGCGCCAGCGTTCCGCCCAACCACGAGGAGCAACACTCGTTCGTTCGACTCGACGAGGCTGTCCATGTCAGCCACGCGAACAACTGCCCCCGCGCAGTGGCGCGCGGCGGTCAACGTCGGGGTGAGACGCGCGGGCGGAATCTGCTTGGCTCTTGCGCGCTCGCTTGAGAGCACGAAAAAGTCATTCGCACCCGAGACGTAACCAATGCCCGCCTTCCCCAGCGACGAAAGCCTTACGAACAGTCCCGAGGACTCGAGATGTCTGAGAATCTGGTGGCATTCGTCGCGCGCGCCGGGCTGCCACTTTTCGGCAGTATCATCCCCCGGGGGGAATACGTCCGCGCCTACGAGGGCTGCTTCCACATCCTCGAGTTCAGTCGGATCCTTCAGGCGCCTGATCTGCAGGGTGCCGGTTGGTGAGCACAGGTAACCGTCCGCCGCGAGAAGCACGACCCGCTCCTGGGTCTCCGGGAATAGGTGCTGTTCGAAACTGATGATCGCGGTTCGCTGGAAATTCTCTCGGAGATACTTGCGAACAGGTCCCGCATAGTTGGCGTGGACCATCTCTTCGGGCAGCACGAGCGCAAGCCGTCCGCCCTTGCGCAGGAAACTTGAGGCATGCACGACAAAGGGCGCCCACGAGGAGGCGAGGCCGCCCATGTCCACGCCCATGTGCTTGCACCTGGAGACGGCGAGCGCACGCACGCGTCCCGAGAACGACTGATAGCGGATGTAAGGTGGGTTGCCCACGATCGCGTCGACCGCTGCCGTACTCGACTCCACGTCGAGTGGCGGATGCACCGTGAAGAAGTCTGCCGTGCGAAGCGTCTGACTTGTCGGCTCCCAACCAGACTCAGCGAGCCCCGCATGGGAAACCTCGATGGCGCGCTGGCTGAGGTCGAACCCGAACAAGTGAGCCCGGCTTGACCGCGAATGAAACTCGCGGAGACGCCCCGCCGATGCGAGCAGGAATGCACCATCACCGCAGGACGGATCCATCACGCGATCTCGAGCAGAGCGAATGGCCCAATTCACGAGCGGTCGCACGAGGTTCTCGGTGGTGTACCACGCACCCAAGCGCTTCCGCTCCTCATGCGAAACGGGAAGACTGGTCATGTTCTCAAGTCCTCACCAGGGGCGGGTCCGAAGATCGACTCGGGTCCCGGAACCTACTGCACAAAGCTGCAGTAGGTAAAGGTCTGTCTGTGCCGGGGTCTGCTATCCTTGGAGGCCACGCATCCCCCTGGGCCACACACAATTGGCACCTCAAGAGAGAACGCGCTAACTTGGCCCCCATGACCACCACGAAGGCTCGCAGCACTTCCGATTCGCCCGTCGCGGACGATCCGGTCGCCGCGCGCATCCGCGCGCTGCGCATGTCGCAGGGCCTGTCGTACAAGAAGCTCTCCGAGGCCGCCGGCGGACTGGCGACGTCGTTCCTGTTCAACATCGAGCATGGGCGCAAGGTCCCGGGCGAAGACGTCGCCGCGCGCATCGCGATCGCGCTGGGTGACTCGGAGTACGAGCAGCTCTACCGGGCCTGGGCCCGCGTCAAGAGCCGCGGCCGCAATGGCCGCGCCGACCACGAATCCATGTTCGGCGCCTGGGAACGGCTGCGCGCGGGCTTCAACATCACCGATGTCGCGGCGGCCAACGGTACACCGGCCCCGGCCAGCGAAACGCTCGATGGCGACATCGCGCGCGATGCCGGGCGGCTGCGCGTGCCCGTGCTCGCGACCGCTTCGGATCCCGGAGATGGCGTGCGCCCTGGCGCCGAACTGGTCGTCAACACACTGAGTCTGGATCCGTCACTCTACGGACATGATGCCGGACTGGCGCGCGAGCGCTTCTCGCGTCTGCGCCGGCCGTTCGCGTTCCTGCTCGAGCCCGCGCAGGCCGCACGCGTCATCGGCCTGCCCGCCGGCTATCTTGCCGTCGTCACGCGCGAACCCTACGACGCCGCGCTCGTCGACAGCGCGCACGTCGTACGCGTGAACGGCCGGCTCGAAGTCGTGTCGGGACGGGTGTTCGAAGGCGCACCCGCGCCCGAGCCGGTACGCGCCGCCGGCCTGCACGAGCCGGAAGCACTGCGTGCGGCATTCGTCGGCCGCATCGACCTGCTGCTGCCCGACGTCCGGCGCTGATCATGCGCGCGCGCGCGCCGCTGCACCGCTGGTTCGCCGCAGTCGCACTCCTTTTGGCCGCTGGCTGTTCCCGTGACGGCGGCATGATCCGCGGTTCGGGCACGATCGAGATGGACGAGGTCGACGTGGCATCGTTGGTCGGCGGCCGGCTCCTGCGCATCGCCGTCGTCGAGGGTGACACAGTCAGCGCCGGCGATACGCTCGCGGTGCTGGACCGTGGCGAGATCGCCGCGGAACTCGCCGCACAGACCGCGCAGACCGAACGGGCCCAGTCGCAGGCTCGCGACCTTCAGCAGGGCGCCCGGCCCGCCGAACTGATCATCGCGCGCGAATCCGCGCGCGCCGCCGATGCCGACCTGCAGCTGGCACAGCTGTCCTTCGACCGCACCGAGCGGCTCACGAAGAGCGGCGTGACCGCACCCGCCGAACTGGACCGCGCCCGCGCCACGCGCGACGCGGCTCGGGCGCGAGCGGCGGCCGCGCACGAACAGGTCGCGCTCCAGGAAGATGGCTTCCGCCGGCTCCAGGTCTCCGCCGCCAGGCAGGGCGCGACCGCCGCGATCGCGCAACTGGCCGGCGCGCGCAGCCGCGCCAACGAACTCGTGCTCACCGCGCCGCGCCGCGGCGTGGTGTTGCTCGTCAACTTCAACACCGGCGAGATCGTGCCGCCGTCCGGATCCGTGCTGACGCTCGGCGACCCTGATTCCCTGTGGATGCGCGTCTATGTCGCGGCCCCGCAACTCACGAAGCTGCGCATCGGAGCGACCGCCGAGGTTCGGCCCATCGGCGTCAAGACGCCGTTCGCCGGGCACGTCGTGAGCATCGCGAGCGAAGCGGAGTTCACGCCACGCACCGCACTCACGGAAGAAGAACAAGCCAACCTCGTATTCGGCGTGAAGCTCATGCTGGCGCGTTCCGGCGGCGCGCTCAAGGCCGGCCTGCCGGCGGACGCCCGCATCCGGCCGACACCATGATGCCAACGCGATGATGTCAACACGATGATGTCAACGCCATGATGCCAACGCCATGATGCCAACGCCATGATGTCAACCCGATGATGCCGGCGCGATGAGTCCCGAGGCGCCGCTCGACGTCGTCGAGGTGCGCGACCTGGTCAAGCGCTTCGGCGCGATGACGGCCGTGGACCACGTCTCGTTCAATATCCATCGCGGCGAGATCTTCGGCATCCTCGGGCCCAACGGCTCGGGCAAGACCACGACCATCCGCATGCTGTGCGGACTCCTGCGCCCCAACGAAGGCACTGCGCTCGTGGCCGGCGCGGACGTCGGGCGTGAACCCGAGCGCGTCAAGTCCCGCATCGGCTACATGTCCCAGGCCTTCGGCCTCTATCGCGACCTCACCGTCGACGAGAACCTGGAGTTCTACGGCGGTGTGTACAACCTCGGTGCCACGCTCGCGGGCCGCGTGGCGTGGGCCAAGCGCGTGATGCGCTTGGACGAGATCGGCGAACGGCTGGCGGGCGTGCTGTCGGGCGGCCAGAAGCAGCGGCTCGCGCTGGCGTGCGCCATGATGCACGCCCCCGACGTGGTGTTCCTGGACGAACCCACCGCCGGCGTCGATCCGGCGGCGCGGCGACTGTTCTGGACGATCATCCGCGAGCGCGCCGCCGAAGGGGTCACGATGATCGTGACGACGCACTACATGGACGAGGCCGAGCGCTTCGACCGGCTGGTGTTCCTGTCGCGCGGCCGGGTCGTCGCGCTGGGCTCGCCGGCCGAGGTCAAGCTCCAGTTCGGGCACGGCGGCTCGCTCGAGGACATCTTCGTCGCACTTCAGGAATCGGATTCTGCCGCGCTGCCCGGAGGAGGCTCATGAACCTCGAGCGCCTGCGCGCGATGGTCAAGAAGGAGTTCGTGCAGATGCGGCGCGATCCGGCGACGCTGCGCCTGATGCTGGCGGTGCCGGTCATGCAGTTGCTCATTTTCGGATTCGCCGTGCGCACCGACGTGCGCCACCTGCCCACGGTGGTGTTCGACCAGAGCCGCAGCCAGCAGAGCCGCGAGTTCGTCCAGAAGCTGACGGCGACCGATAACTTCGTCCTCAAGCGCGAAGTGCACTCGTACGACGAAGCCATTCGCGCAGTCGATCGCGGCGAGGCTCGTGCCGCGATCGTGTTCCCGCCAGACTATGCGCGCCAACTGAAGCGCGGCAGCACCGCCCGCGTGCAGGTGCTGGTCGACGCCAGCGACCCGACCGCATCGCAGAGTGCGATCGGCGCGGCCCAACTCGTCGGCCAGCGCACGAACATCGCGATCGTCGCCGCACGCACCGGAGCCGACCTCGGCGCGCGCCTGCCGGTCGACGTGCGCGTGCGCCCGCTCTACAACCCGGCGCTGCGCAGCGCGGTGTTCATCGTGCCGGGGCTCATCGGCATGATCCTGTCCAACATCCTCATCATCATCACCGCGCTCAGCATCGTGCGCGAACGCGAGACCGGTACGCTCGAGCAGCTCATCGTCACGCCGCTGGCGCGCTGGGAGATCATGCTCGGCAAGATCGCGCCCTACGTGCTGGTGGGCTATGTGCAGATGACCACCGTGCTGATCGCCGGGCATCTGGTGTTCCACGTGCCCGTCCGCGGGCCATTGCTCGCGCTCTACGCCGCCACGTTCCTGTTCATCACCGCGAACCTCGGGCTCGGGCTGTTCATCAGCACGCTCGGACGCAATCAAGCGCAGGTCACCCAGACCGCCCTCCTGTTCATGCTGCCCAACGTGCTGCTGTCGGGCTTCATGTTCCCGCGCGAGGCCATGCCATTCGCCGCACGTCTGGTGGGCGACCTGCTGCCGCTGACGTACTACCTGCAACTGGTCCGCGGCATCGTGCTCAAGGGCAACGGGCTGCTTGAAGTCTGGCCGCAAGCACTGGCGCTGGCGGGCTTCGCGGTGGCGTTCTTCACGTTCGCCACGCGACGCTTCTCGAAGACAATGGAATAGCACGGCGGCAGGCCGCCATCCCCCATCGCGGCCCACAGCCGCAGAGGCTCTCCATGGAGTTGGTCCACAAGGACGAAGTGAAGCCGCAGCCACCCGCAGGCGCCAAGCGCGTCCCCGACCCCTACCGCGTGCTGTTCCCGATCGGCATCGCCGCCGCGCTCGCGGGGCTGTTGCCGTGGGTGCTGTTCGCCGCCAGCCAGGCACCGTGGTGGCCGGCGGCGGTGCTGCCGTGGTGGCCGGGAGCCGAACATGCCGCCCTCATGGTGCAGGGCTTCGAGCTGTCGTTCATCGCCGGCTTCCTGCTCACCGCCATGCCCGCGTTCACGCACGGCGCGCGCTGCACCCGCGCCGAGCTCGTGGTGATCAGCACTCTGGTGGCGGCGTTCGTGGTGCTGCGCACTCTTGCCCTGCCTGCGGCACCGTTCGCGTATCTCGCCGCGCTCGTGGCGCTGGCGTTCACCGTGGCGCGCCGCGTGCGTCCGGGTGCGGCCGCGCCGCCCGAGGAGTTCCTGCTCGTGGGCACCGGCATGGCGCTCGGGCTCGCGGGCGCCGTGGTGCAGGTACTGGTGGCGCTCAGCGTCCTGCCACTGAGCGCCGAACGCGCCGGCCTGCGCTGCGTGTCGCTGGGCATGCTGCCCGCGCTCGTGCTCGGGCTGGGCGGGCTGCTGGTACCGACGTTCGCGATGATGAAGAGCCCGCTCGAGATCTTCGGTGTGGCGCGCGCCGGCGACCGACCGCGCCGCCGTGCGTTCGTGTTGTCGATCGCGGCACTGTTGGTGATCGCGGTCAATCTGGAGTTCGCGGGCTTCGGCACGCCGGCGTCGTGGGCGCGCGCGCTCGCCGCACTCGCCAGCACCCTGCTCGCCTGGAAAGTCTGGCGGCTGCCCGGCCGGCGCGACCGGTTGTCGTGGGCGCTGTGGACCGCGGGCTGGTGTGTGGCGCTCGGCTTCACCGCAGCGGCGCTATTCCCCGTGTTCCGAGTGGAGGCGTGGCACGTGGCGTTCGTGGGCGGCTATATGCTGCTCACGCTCGGCATCGGCACACGCGTGGTGGTCTCGCATGGCGGACACGCCATGTCCGAGGAGCGCTTGCTGCTGAGCGCGACCGCTCTTGTGGCACTGGCGCTGGCCACAGTCGTGCGCGTGTTCGGCCCGCCGCTCGACCCGGCGCATGCCACGCTGCAGCACATGCTGGCGGCGACGCTCGCGTGCGTGGCGTTCGTGGCGTGGATGGCGGCCGCCTGGCCACGGGTCCGGCGCACGCGCACGCCCATGCTCATGCCGGCACCCGCGAAGGCACGCTGAGTTCGCGAGCGGCGTGACGCGTGCCGTTGCCGCCGCGATGATCAGGCCCGGCCGAACTCCCCGAGGCCTTCGTCCGCGTGGTGCTTGATGATGCGCGCCTCGGCGATGAACACGACTTCCTCGGCGACGTTGGTCGCCAGGTCGCCGATGCGCTCGAGATTGCGGCTGACCAGCACCAGCGTCATGCAGCGCTCGACCTGCAGCGGGTCGGCCACCATGCGGCGCAGCAGCTCGGCGAACACCTGGCGGTTCAGCTCGTCGACTTCGTCGTCACGCAGTACCAGCCGGCGCGCGGCTTCGGCATCCGCACGAACGAACGCATCGAGCGCGTCCCGCAGCATGGCGAGCGACTTCTCGGCCAGCGTCGGCAGATCCGCCAGCGGCTTCAGGGGCTCCTTGCCGACCAACACCTTCGTGCAACCCGCGATGTTCACGGCGTGATCGCCGACGCGCTCCAGATCGTTGGAGATCTTGAGTGCGGACGTGATCAGGCGCAGGTCGCGCGCCAGCGGCTGCTGAAGTGCGAGCAACTGGATGCAGGCTTCCTCGATGTCGATCTCCATGCGATCGATGACCTTGTCGTCGGCGATGACTTCGTCGGCGAGCGCGGGGTCGCGACGCGTCAGGGACTCCACGGCCTTGCGCACGATGCCCTCGGAGCGGCCGCTCATGAGCAGAAGCTGCTGCTTCAGGGTCTCGATCTGGTCATCGAAGTGACGCTGCATGGTGGCCTTCTCCCGAGAATCGGCGCGACGCGACATTGGAGAGATGCTGGAACGAGACCGGGGCGGGCGCGGAAGCCCCCCGGAACATCATACGGCGGCGCAGGAATCCGTTTCAGCAACTGCTCGCGGGGCGAGCGCCGGCGAGCGCGGGCATCACGCCCCCGTCCAGCGCATCAGCCGAAACGCCCCGTGATGTAGTCCTCGGTGAGCTTCTGCCGCGGACTGGTGAAGATCTTGCGCGTGTCGTCGTGCTCGACAAGCTCGCCCTGCAGCATGAATGCCGTGAAGTCCGAGATGCGGGCGGCCTGCTGCATGTTGTGGGTCACGACCACGATCGTGTAGCGGCCCTTCAACTCCAGCACCAGCTCCTCGATGCGGGCCGTGGCGGTCGGATCGAGCGCTGACGCCGGCTCGTCCATGAGGATGACCTCGGGTTCGACCGCGAGGCAGCGCGCGATGCACAACCGCTGCTGCTGGCCGCCCGACAACTGCAGCGCCGACCGGTCGAGCCGATCCTTCACTTCGTCCCAGAGTGCCGCGCGCTGCAGTCCCTGCTCGACGCGTGCGGCCAGGTGTTCGCGGTTCTGGATGCCGATCATGCGCAGGCCGAACGCGACATTCTCGAAGATGCTCTTGGGGAACGGGTTCGGGCGCTGGAACACCATGCCGACGCGGCGGCGCAGCTCGACGACGTCGGTGCCGCGCGCGCCGACGTCGATCCCGGAGACCGCCAAGTGTCCCATCGTGCGCACGCCCGGAATGAGGTCGTTCATGCGATTGAACGAGCGCAACAGCGTGCTCTTGCCGCAGCCCGAGGGCCCGATGATCGCCGTGACGCTCCCGCTCGGGATCTCGAGCGACACGCCCTTCAGCGCATGATGCGCGGTGTAGTACAGATGGAAGTCGCGCGCCGCGAGCCGGACGTTGGACGCCGCTGGGGCGGCCGCAGCGGCGCGTTCGGGCACATGCGGCTTCGCAGTCAGGAGCGGCTTCGTCTCGGGTGATTCCACGGTCACGTCTAACCTCTCCCCAGGAGCCGTGCGCGCAGCCGTGCGCGCAGCAGGATCGCGGTCAGGTTGAGCAGGAACGTCAGTATGAGCAGTACCAGCACGGTGCCGTAGAGTAGCGGCCGCGTGGCGTCGATGTCCGGAGACTGCGTCGCGAGCACGAACACATGGTAGCCCAACTCCATGAACTGGTCGGTGGGCGAATGGGGCAGGAACGGCAGGAAGTAGGCCGCCCCCGTGAACAGGATGGGCGCGACTTCGCCCGCGCCGCGCGCGACTGCAAGAATCGCCCCGGTCAGGATGCCGGGCAGTGCCTGCGGTACGAGCACGTGGCGCACCGTCTGCCAGCGCGTCGCTCCCAGCGCCAGCGACGCTTCGCGCTGGTCGCGCGGCACGGTGCGCAGCGCCTCTTCGGTGGTGACGATGACCACCGGCAGGTTGAGCAGCGCCAGCGTGAGCGCCGCCCAGATCAGTGCCGGCTGGCCCCACACCACGTCGAGCCCCAGAGCGCGGTCGATGTTCAGGCCCAGGAACTGGATGAAGAACCCCAGCCCGAACAGGCCGTACACGATACTCGGCACGCCGGCCAGATTGTGCACCGCGAAGCGCACGGTCTTCGTGAACCACGAGTTCTGCGCGGCATACAGATGCAGCCACACCGCCGCACCGACCCCGAATGGCACCAGCGCCAGCACCATCAGCACGACCAGCAGCAGCGTGCCGTAGATGGCCGGGAAGATGCCGCCCTTGGTCATGCCTTCGCGCGGTACGCCCGCGAGGAATTCCCACGTGACCGTCGACCAGCCATTCCACACCACTTCGCCCAGGATGATCACGACCATCAACACGATGAGCACGGCCGCGAGTCCCGAGAGCGTCGTGAACGACGCGCCCACGACGTCCGGGCCATGCCTGCGCGAAGGTCTGGCGTGGCTCAGGGGATCGCGGATCGGATCCAGTGTCGCGTCGCTCATGCGCCCGCCAGCCGCTTGCGCAGCTGCTCGACGAATGCACCCGCGGCGACGTTGATCAGGAACGTCACCGTGAACAACAGGGCGCCGAGGAAGAACAAGGTGGAGTAGTGCGGGCTGCCAACCACGACTTCGGCCAGCTCGGCGGCGATGGTGGCCGACAACGTCCGCACCGAGTCCAGAGGATCGCCCGAAGTGATGGCGGCGTTGCCCGACGCCATGAGCACGATCATCGTCTCGCCGACCGCGCGCGCCAGCCCCAGCAGCACACCGGCCGCGACACCCGCCGAGGCCGCCGGCAACGACACATGCCACGCGGTCTGCCAGGGCGTCGCACCCAAGCCGAGCGAGGCTTCCCGGAACGAGCGCGGCACCGCGCGCAACGCGTCCTCGGCCACGGTGAAGATGGTGGGGATCACGCCCAGACCGAGCGCGATGCCGGCGGTGAGAGCGTTGAGCCGCATGGGGGAATGCGTCAGGCCCTGCAGCCATGTGGCCAGCACCATGAGCGCGAAGAACCCCATGACCACCGACGGGATGCCGGCGAGCATCTCGATCGCGGGCTTCAGTATTTCGCGCACACGCACCGGAGCGAACTCGGCGCTGAACACCGCGGCCAGCACCGACAGCGGCACTGCGAACAACATGGCGATCACCACGACCTTGAACGTGCCCGTGAGCAACGGCATGAGCCCGTACTTGGGAATGTCCCCGACCGGCTGCCACAGCGGCGTGGCGAAGAATCCGCGCAGGCTGGATTCCTTCTGGGTCTCGGCGTCGAACAACACCGGCCAGGCTTCCTTGAACACGAACACCACGATCAACACCAGGGCGGCCACCGCCGAGAACGCGCATGCCCGCAGTCCGAACTCGATGACCGCTTCGCGCCGGATCTGCGCGGCGCGAACACTGCTGCGCGCATGCACGGTCTGGCCCGTGGGTGGGCCGTGGGGCGCGCCCACAGCAAGGTGTCCGTCGCGGTCCGGGGCGGGCATGGGCCTCATGGTCTCACGTTCAATGGCGTGCGCGCTCTACTTGAGCGGGAAGTAGCCGACCTCGGACGCCAGTTTCTGGCCGTCGGGCGACAGCACCCAGTCGACGAACTTCTTGGTGTCGCCCGCGGGCGCCTTGCGCAGATAGAAGTACAGTTCGCGCGACAACGGGTAGCTGCCATCGTGCACGGTCGCGGCGTTCGGCATGACCGCCGGGCTCTTGGCGTCCTTCTGGATCGCCACGTCGACGACGCCCTTCGCGTACGCAGCACCGCCGTAGCCGATACCGTTGGGATCCTTGGACACGGCGTTCACGACCGCGGCCGTCCCGGGTAGCGTCTGCACGCGCGCCGAGAAGTCACGGCCGCCGAGCACGTGCTCCTTGAAAAACCCGTAAGTGCCCGAGCTGTTCTCGCGGCCGTACAGGATGATGGTCGCGTCCTTGCCGCCGACCTGCTTCCAGTTGGTGACCGTGCCCAGGTAGATGTTCTTGACCTGATCCATGGTCAGCTGCTTCACACCATTGGACGCGTGCACGTACACCGACAACCCGTCCTTGGCGACCGGGATCTCGACGCCGAGCGTCTGGTAGCGGTCGCGCAGCTTGAGCTTCTCGTCCTGCTTCATGGCGCGCGACGACTGGCAGATGTCGGTCGTGCCGTTGATGAGCGCAGCGATGCCGGTGCCCGAACCGCCGCCCGTGACCATGATGACCTGGCCGGCGTTGGCGTTCATGAACTTCTCGGCCCAACGCTGACCGAGGATGACCATCGTGTCGGAACCCTTCACGGTGATGCCCCGGCCCGCGGAAGCGGGGGTGGCTGCGAGCACGGCGAGGGCGAGTGTGCAGAGCGTGGCGAGTATGCGCTTCACAGAACCTCCGGAGATCAGAACTTGTGCTGGAGCTGGATGGTCCACAGGTTGTCGTGCGGATCCGTGAACCGGCCAGCACCTGCGGGGGCGTCGGTGGTGATGGCGTCATACGAGACCGTGAACCGCGTGAAGCCATCGTAGAAGGCGTTGAGCCCGACACCAAGTCGCGCGTACTGGTCGTGGTCGCGATCGGTGTTCGGGTCGTAGGCGTCGTAACGCACGACGGCCTGGAGTCGGTCGCCGAAGTTCTGCACGCCCATCAGGTACCAACCGAGCACGTCGGTGGCCAGATGGCCGCTGTTAGCGCCGGCCTTGAGCAGGCGGTTCGGATTCGCCGTGGTGGGATTCACCACCAGTGACTTGAGCGAGTCGGCATTGACGTCCTGGCCGCTGTAGACCTCCCCGCGCAGCGAGCCGCCGCCGATGCTCGGCAGCGACCAGAAGCCCTGGGCGTCGAAGCCGACGCGCGTCTTGTCCGTCCACACGTCGGGCCCGGTGAGCGCGGTGACCTGACGGCCCCAGTAATACGAAGCCGCCGCGTCCCAGCTGCCCTGCGACCAGCGCGCGCGCGCGGTGACGTCCTTGGCGCGCGTCGGATCGGTGTTCGGGAAGTCGGAGCTGTTGATACCGCCACCGTTCAGCACCGCCAGCGTGGTCTTCAGCTGCATCGTCCACTGGCTCTCGAGCTTGATGCCTCGGTCGCGTTCGCCCGAGAACAGCACGTTCTCGGCGCGCGACCGCTCGGGCAGTTCGCGCACGCTCGACGAGCGTTCGATCTCGAATCCGAACGGGACGTTGAACTGGCCGACCGTGAGCTGGTGGTCATGATTCGGCGTCCACGGGTCGAGCAGCGTGACGTAGGCCTCGAGCAGTCGGATCGTGCGGTCCTGGCCGCCATCGAAGTACACGACCGCCTGCGACAGCGGGCTCGAGTCGTACGTGAGCTTGACGCGCGCGCGACGGATGTAGAAGCGCGTGTTGTTGGGAGTCGTGAGCGCGGCGGGTGAGCCGCTCACCTTGACCGAGTCGTTGCTCGCCTCACTGAACTCGGTCCGGGCCTGAAGGTAGCCCGAGAACTTGAACCGCTTGAGCTTGTCGGTGTCGGATTGCAGCACCAGCAACTGCTCATTCAGTCCGTCCAACAGGCCCTGGAGTTCGGCGCGGGTGACCGCCGTGCTGTCGGCGGCGGCATTGTCCTCGGCGCGAACCGGCTGCGGATTCGTGAGCGCGAGGGTCGTGGCGAGGAGCAGTGCGAGAGCGGGGGCGGAACGCTTCAAGTCGTCCTCCAGACGGCTCGAGAATCGGTCGGCGCCGCGACACGGGAGGTTGGGAACCGTGGGGCGCATGCGGCCGGGATCGCGGGCGGACTCCCAGCCGCCACCATGCTCTCGCGAAGGCGGTTTCGGGCCGCCATCCGCCGCGTTACGGCGGTGTTACAAACCGGCAGTGTGGCTGGATTCAGGCTCGGTCACGAGGCTCGTTGCGCGTGCGGCGGCGGGTCTCGAGCGAACGGCGGCGTGCTTCGGCCATGGCCTGGGCGTGATCGAGGCCGGCCAGCTGCAGGGCGCGGGCCCAGGTGCCGAACAGCCGCCGGGCGCGGGCGTAAAGCGCCGGCTGCTCGCGGTGGACCCGGAACAGCGTTCCGGCCGACTGCTTGTCGCGGATCAGCCGCAGCACTTCGTCTGCGGACATCTCGAGCGGGCGGCCGCGCTTGCGGGTACTCAGGGTCAGCGGCTCAGCGGACTCGCGGGCGGGGGTATCCATGGCGATCGTGGAATCCATAGGGTTCTCGGGTGCGGGACGCATCGATGGCGGGCACTCACACAGTGAAGCACGCTCGTTGTGAACGCGCGGTATCGGATGCATGACGCCGCGGGAAAGATGCAGAAGTTCGGTGCATGCGCGAACTGGTTCCATGCCGCCCGAAGCAGGCACCCACCGCCCTACGAAATCTGAATAGCTTCTGTGACGAAATGGCGTGTCGCTCGCGGGGCCACGCACCCGTCATGACATCTCGCCAGTCGTTCTCTGGTACGAAACGACCTGCGTCCGGCCGCTGGACGCGCCGGGATCAGTGCGCAGGCTCGGCGGGCAGCTCGAATCGGAACACGCTGCCCTCCCCCACGCGGCTCTCGACCAGGATCGTACCGTCATGCAGCGCGACAGCATGTTTCACGATCGACAGCCCCAGGCCGGTGCCACCCTTGTCGCGCGAGCGCGCCTTGTCGACCCGGTAGAAGCGCTCGAAGATCCGTGGCAGGTCGTCGGCGGGGATGCCCGCGCCGCTGTCCCGCACCTCGCACCAGGCGCGACCCGCGGTGACGCCGAGTGACACGGTGATCCCGCCGCGCTCGGTGTACTTGATGGCGTTATCCACGAGATTGGCGATGACCTGCGCCAGCCGGACCCGATCGACGCGTACCCACACCGGCTCGCCGGGCGTGAGCACGAGCTCGAGCCCGGCCGCGCGCGCCGCATCGCGCTGAGCACCGGCCTGATCCACGGCGAGCTCGCGCAGGTCGAGCCGCTCGCGACGCAGCGTGCGGTCCGGGCGTTCGAGTTCGGCCAGCGACAGCAGGTCCTCGACCAGCGCCTGCAGCCGGATCGCCTGGTCGCGAATGATGCGCACGAACGATTCGCGATGCTCCGCATCATCGAGGCCGCCCTCGAGCAGCGTCTCGGCGTAACCGCGCAATGAAGTCAGGGGTGTGCGCAGCTCGTGCGACACGTTCGCGACCAGGTCCTGGCGCATCTGTTGCAGCGCCTCGCTCTCGGACAGGTCGTGCAGCACGAGCAGTACGGGGCCGGCCCCCGGCCCCTCGAGTGGCGTGACGGTGGCGCGCATCGGCTGGGTGCGCGTGGTCCAGGGCTTGAGCTCGCGCTCGACCGTCCGGCCATCGCGCCGCGCAGCGGCCACCAGTTCAGCCAGATCCGGAACGCGAGTGAAGGTCGTGAACGGCGTCCCGGGTTCGGGCCGCAGGGGTACGGCCAGAAGCTCCGCGAAACGATGGTTCACGTGCACCACGCGGTCGGCGTCGTCGAGCAGCGCGACGCCGTCGCTCATGTGCGCGAGGATGCGCTCGCGCGCATCCCGCTCGCTGCGCAGGGCTTCCAGGCGCGCGTCGAGTTCGCGATGCATGTGGTTCAGGGCGCGCCCCAACTGGCCGAGGTCGTCGTCGGGCGACTCCTGGGCGCGGGCATTCGCGTCGCCCTCGCCGATGCGGCGTGCCACGCGCTGCAGCCGCCGCAGCCGGCGTGCGAACCGGCCACTGACCCACGCCAGCACCAGCACGCTCACCAGGAGCGCGACCGCCGAAGCCGCCACCGAGACGCGCGTCAAAGAATCCGCGAGCCAACCCACCAGCTCGAGCGGTTCGGCCAGGCGCAACACGGCGGCGCCCGAACGCTCCAGCGGGACCGCGCAGTACAGGAACTCGACCCCCACGGTCTCGGAGCGCCGGGTGGCGAAGCCGGTCCGGCCTGCGAGAGCCGCCGCGACCTCGGGTCGCGTGGCATGGTTCTCCATGTGGGAGGTGTCGGCGCGCGAATCCGCCAGCACGCGCCCGTCGCGCGCGATCACCGTGACGCGCAGTGACAGGCGCACGTCGAGCGACTCCGCAGCAGCACCCCACCCCGCCACGTCCGCGTCGGCGTTCCGGGCCACCTCGAGCGTCGTACGCGACAGCACGGCCTGTTCGCGCTGGATCAGCCAGCGGCGCTGGGCGCCATGCTCGAGCGCGGTGAGCAGTGCGACGGCACAGACCACGACGATCGTGGGGACGACCAGCAGCCGTGCGCGCAGCGACAGATTCACGCGGGCTCGGCCGGCGGCGCGAACTTGTAACCCGAGCCGAGCACGGTCTCGATACTGGTGCTTGCGTCACCCAGTTTGGCGCGCACACGGCGCACGTGCACATCGACCGTGCGCGTCTCGCCGACGTAGTTGTAGCCCCAGACTTTGCGCAGCAGCTCGTCCCGTGACAACACGCGGCCGGGATGGCGCGCAAAAAACGCCAACAGGTCGAACTCGCGCGGCGTCAGCTCGAGCGCACGCCCAGCCAGACGGATCTGCCGGGCGTCGAGGTCCACGGTGAGCGCGCCCGAGACGATCGAGCGCGACATGCCCGAAGGACTGGCGCGCCGCACCAACGCCTTGACGCGCGCCACCAACTCGCGCGGGCTGAACGGCTTGGTCAGGTAGTCATCGGCGCCGTGTTCGAAACCCAGCAGCTTGTCCATCTCGGCCGAGCGCGCCGTGAGCACGAGCACCGGCAGGTCGTGCGTGGTGGGTTCGCCGCGCACCTCGCGCAGGATCTCCAGGCCGGAAGCGCCCGGCAGCATCAGGTCGAGCACGAGTGCGTCGGGCCTTGAGGCGAACAGCTGCTGCAATCCTTCCTCGCCGTCCGCGGCCGCAGCGACGCGATAGCCCGCCTTCTCGAGGTTGTAGCGAACAAGGTCGCGGATATCCTTCTCGTCCTCGATCACCATCACCAACTCGCTCACGGGTTCACCTCCGACCCACGATGCTAAGGCCGGGCGGCGAAGGGGTCCACGCCAAGCGGCCGGATTCCTGTTTCGGTTCCGTTACATCGGCAGCCTCGTCTCAGGCCGCCTCGTCACACTCGAATCCGCATGCTGGGCCGAAAGGCCCGCCGGCCGCCCCGCCACTGGCCCCGGGGCGTGCGGTCCTCTAGTGTCTCTCGTTCCACTATGGCGCTGCATCCCGGCATTGGTTCTCCGGTCCTGGACCGGCTGGTCCCGCGCGACGTTCCCGAGGTGTTGTCGTTCCTCGAGGACGATCCGGTGCTGAACGTGTACCTGATCGCGCTCGCGCTGCGCGACGCGCTCGCCCGCCCGCACGACAGCTGGTGGGGCGTGCGTCGTGACGGGCGGCTGTCGGCGCTGTGGTTCGTGGGCGGGCATTCCGGCGCGGTGCTTCCCGCCGGCGACGACGATGTCGCGCATCGGATGATCGCGAAGGCCGTTGCGGCCACCGGCGAACCGCGACAGGAACGCATCCAGGTCATCGGCCCGCGCGACGCGCTGGCGGCCTTGCGCGAGCATTTTCCGGGCGACCAAGCCGTCCTGCGACTCGAGCGCGAGCAGGTCTACCTGCAGCTCGACCGATCCCCGGGCACCGCGGGCACGCTGGCCCCCGAGCTGCGCACCGCGCGACGCGAGGACTACGCGTTCCTTTACCAAGCCGGGGCCGATCTGCGGACCGAGGAACTGCTCGAGGACCCGCGCGAGATCGACCCCGTCGCCTACGCACGGCGCGTCGAGGAAGAGTGCCGCGACGGCTGGACATGGTTGTGGCGCGACGCGCGCGGCGTGTGCTTCCGCGCCGGCATCAGCGCGCTCACACCCGAAGCCGTGCAGATCTCCGGCGTGTACGTGCCGCCCGCATTGCGCGGAGAGGGCATCGCCACCCGCGCCCTCGGCGAGTTGTGCGCGCGGCTGCAGCTGCGTTCGCGTCACGTCTGCCTGTTCTGCAACGCCATCAACCGGCCCGCACTCGCACTCTACGAACGCCTCGGCTTCCACACCATCGCCCCGTGGGCATCCGCGTTCTACGTGCGAGCGAAGTAGGACGAACAAGAGCCTCACGCAGACAGGAGCCTTTCCCGCGGACCTCTTCGTGGTTACTGGCGCGAGGGGTGGATCTGATCGCATGGGATCGCCGCGCCAGCCTCACGCAGAGAGGAGCCTTTCCCGCGAACCCCTTCGTGGTCAAAGGCGTGAAGGGGTGGGTCTGGTCGTATGGGGCAGTCGGGGCCCCCACTAGACCAGACCCACCCCTTCACGCCGGGAACCCGCAGGTGCCCGCAGCAGGAGTCACCCCGAGCACCGCAGCACCGCCGCGAACAAGAACGCGAACAAGAACGAGAACATCTGCCCGCCAGAAGCCGATACAATCTCCGCGTCCCATTTCCGGAGACCCCGAGCATGCGCATCGCCGCCATCGACGTCGGCACCAACTCGATCCACATGGTCATCGCCGAAGCAAAGCACGGCGAGAGCTTCGCCGTGCTCGACCGTGAGCGCGAGGTCGTACAGGTCGGCCGCGACTCGTTCTCCGACAACCGCCTGCGCGATGCCGCCATGAAGCGCACCGCCGCCGCACTGCGGCGCTTCGTGCAGCTCGCGCGACGGCATTCGGTCGACCGCATCCTGTGCACCGCCACCGCGGCCGTGCGCGAGGCGCGCAACGGCGGCGAGTTCCTGAAGCTCGCGCGCCGCGAGTCCGGCATCGCCCCGCGCGTCATCCCGAGCGAGGAAGAAGGCCGCCTCATCCATCTGGCCGTGCAAGCCGCGCTGCAGCTCGACTCGCGCCCCGCGCTCATCGTCGACATCGGCGGTGGCAGCGCCCAGTTGGTTCATGTCCAGGGGCCCGAGCTGCTCCGCGTCGCAGGCCTGCCACTCGGCGCGTTGCGGCTCACCGAGACACTGTTGCGCCACGATCCGCCCGGAGACGACGAGCTCGAGCGCTTGCGGCGGCACGTGCGCAAACTCTTGAAGGGCGCGCTCGAGAGCTTCGAGGGCCCGCCACCCGCGGCCGTCTACGGCTCCTCGGGTTCGATTCATGCGCTCGCCCAGCTCGCGCATCTGCAAGAGCACGGCCATGCGCTCCCGCAACTCAACGGGCACATACTCACACTGAGCTCGCTCGCGGACCTGAACCGCCGGCTCGAACGCATGCCGCGCGCCCAGCGCGAACGGCTGCCGGGGATCGACGCGGCGCGCGCCGAGATCCTGGTGCCGGGCGCGATCGTACTCGAGCAGGTCCTCCGCCTCACAGGTGCGCGCGAGATCACGCTTTCGGACTACGGTGTGCGGGAAGGGCTGGTCACCGACTGGCTCCGCCGGCACGCTGGCGAGCTCAGCACGCTCGAGGCGGCGGGCGGCCTGCGCTTGCGTAGCGTGCTCGGGCTGCTGGGGCGCTTCGATGCCGACCGGCGGCACGCCGAACACGTCGCCGTACTGAGCCTCAAGTTGTTCCAAGAGCTGCAGCCGTGGCACGGACTCGGCGACCGGGAGCGCGAATGGCTGCACTATGCGGCCTTGCTCCACGACGTCGGCTCGGCGGTCGCCTATGACGGTCATGCGCAGCATTCGGCCTACGTCATCCGGCACGGCGGACTGCGCGGACTCACCGCCGAGGAGATCGCCGTCGTCGCAACCGTCGCCAAGCACCATGGTGGAGCGCGGCCTCGCAAGCGGCGCGACGACGTTTACGCGTCGCTCAGCAAGCGCCGGCGCCGCACGGTGCAGTGGCTTTCGGCCATGCTGCGTGTGGCCGAAGGCCTCGACCGCAGCCACTACCAGCTGGTGCGTTCGCTCGTCGTTCGCCGCCGCCAGGACCGCTTCCTGATCGTGGCGGACACCCGCCGCCACGCACAGCTCGAGTTGTGGGCGGGACGCCGGCGCGCGACCGACCTGGGGCGCCTGCTCGGCGGCACCGTCGAACTCAAGCCTGCGGTCGCCGAACGCTCGAAAGCCCGGCGCGAGGTTGCGGAAGCCGTCGCACCGCCGCGCGACGGAGCGACTCCAGACGGCGCACGTACGGCTGCCCCTGCGGACCCGACTGTGCCGCGAACTCGATCAACAGGGCGCGATCGTTCAGGTCCCCCAGCCGGCGCTGCCAATCCCGCAACTCCCGCCGACGGAGCCGCGCGCCCGCGGCTGCAAGCCGTTCCTCCGCGTACCGCCAGCGCTTGACCGCCAGCCGGGCGCGGTGCAGTGGCTCGATGTCGCCGGAGGCCAGCCCGGCCGCGAGCCGGCGACGCGCCTGAGCCTGCCAGCGGCGGTAGCGTGTCCGCGCGCGCAAGGCGCGCGCCGCGTCCCCCTCGCGCGTGGACACAGCTGCCGCGTGCTCGAGCTGAGCGTCGAGACGAGCCCACGCCTGCGTGCCGGGCAGATGAGGGATCGCCTCCGCGACGGCGGCCTCGAGCGCGCGGATCCATGGCGCGCGCACGGCGGGCGGGATCGCGCGCGCGCCCGAGCGTCCCGCGCGCAGCAAGGCCGCGACGACTTCCTGTTCGCGCGCTGGCCCTGCCGCACGGCGCAATCTGCGCACCTGCTCACGCGCCTCGGCAACGTCACGCCGCGCATACCACAGCCGCAACTCGACCTCGAGCCGCCGACACGTGACGCGCAGATCGTGCAGTCCGCGTGGCTCGCGCCGGTGTACTGCGGCCGCCAGCTCCTTCAGCCGCCCGGCCAGCGCACGTAGCCGCGACGGGGCCGCCGCGGCGGTCGCGAGGTTCACCCGACCGATCCCGCGACCTTCCTCGACACGATCGCCGTGACGCGTTCGCACAGTTCGTCCGCGATCTCGCTGACCCCGCGCGTCGCGTCGATGGTATGGAACCCGTACTCGCGCGCCAGACCATCCAGCTCCTGGATGATGCGCCCCTGATAGTTCACGAACGAATCGTACAGGTCCTCGCCCATGGGCACGTCCATGCCCGACTCCCAATAGTCGAACGGGCCGTCGGCCAGCACGCGCGGCACGAGTTCGGTGGCATCGATGCGCAGGTAGAACACCGCATCCGGCTTCAAGGCGAATGAGTACACCTGCTTGATCCAGTTCGCATCGGCGCCGCGCACGATGGCGCGCGCGATCAATGAATACGTGTAGCGGTCGGTGATCATCACGAAGCCGGCGCGCAGCGCGGGCACGATCTGTTGTTCCAGGCGGTCCGCGAAGTCGGTCGCATAGAACAGGTTGAATGCGTTGGCGCCGAGCGTGTTGCCCATCTTGGCGCGGCGGATCCCACGGCTGGCGAGGTCCGAGCGCGTGAACCCGGTCTCGGCGACGGCATAGCCCAGGCGCTCCAGGTGCTTGCGCAGTTTGTTCACGTGCGTCGTGCGGCCGACACCGTCGGTGCCCTCGACGACGATGAGCCAGCCCGCGAGGTCTTCGAGAGGCGTGCCGGGAATGCCCTGACCATACGATTCGAAACGCTTCATGCGCGGTTCTCCTCTTGCTCCCGAGCAGCACCCCGGTGGGGGTCGCTCGCAATGCCGACCAGATGCGGCTTCACGAGTTCGCGCAGCGCCCGCTGTTGAGCTTCGACCGGCTGGGTCGCATCCATCGTCTCGAGGCCGTACTCCTCGACGATGCGCTCGTACTCCTCCTGGATGCGGCCCTGGAACAACTTGTAGCTCTCGGTCGGGTTCGTGTGCAGCCCGAGATCCATGCCGGCCTCGTAGAACTTGAGCTTGGGCCGGCCCGACAGGATGCGGTAAAGCGCGACCTCGAGCGGCACGCGAAAGTACATCGCGAGCGTCGGCTTGACCGCGAAGCGGTAAAGCGAGCGCACCCACTGGCGGTCGACGCCGCGCGCGACATCGCGCGCGAACGCGGTGTACACGTAACGGTCGGCGAGCACGATCGCACCCGCCTTGAGCGCGGGCACGATGTCGCGCTCGACACGGTCGGAGAAGTCGGTCGCATGAATGAGCGAGAACGTCAGCGGCGTGAGCAACTGGCGCTTCTTGCCGCGCGACGTGGTGGCGCGCACGATCGGCGACGAGTTCCATTCACTGAAGATGACCAGGTGGCCTTCGCTGCGCAGCCACTGCGCGAGCAGCGACAGTTGCGTGCTCTTGCCCGAACCGTCGATGCCTTCGACGATGAACAGCTTGCCCGGGTAAGGCGACGGCATGCGTCCATAGGCGTTATTCGGGCTCAGGTGCGGCTCCTTTTCTGCTTGGCCAGAGCGCGCAGCGCACCCGGCGACCACCACCACCGCAACCGGCCCACGCCCGCGGCCGGGGACTCCACCTCGATCGCGGCCGCACCCGCCTTCTTGAGTGGCAACGATGTCGGGGCACCGAACAACAACACACCTGCGAGCTTGCCGAGGTCGGGCTCGTGGCCGACCAGTACGATGACGCTTGCTTCTTCGTGTCGCGCGAGCACGCGCAGCACCTCCCGCCACGAACCCCCCGGCGCCAGGGCACCCAGTACCTCAACCTTCAGCTCCCCGCCGGCCGCACGCACGAGTTCGCGCACGGTCGAGTCGGCGCGCTGTGCACCACTCGAGAAGACGTGCGTGATCCCCGGCTCCAAGCGCACGATCGCGCGCGACGAGCGCCGTGCGCGCTGAATGCCGCGGGCTGTGAGTGGCCTGGCCAGATCGTCTGGCCACAGCCCTTCATCTCGGCGCTCGGCTGGGGCGTGCCGGAACAGGAGGATACGCATTGCGTGGCGGCGATACCTCGGGGAATGGGGCGGGTTGCCGCCGAAGCCTACCACGCCGGAATGGAACCCTTTTGTTGCCACTATGTTACATGGCTGTTACGGGGTTCCGCCCGTGCCGAGGCCGGTTCACCCCAGCAACAGCTCCGCCACCGCCGGCAGCCCGCCCGTCACGGCCTCGACCTCGCCCGCAGGCAGCTTCGCCAGCTCACGCTGCATGCGTTGGGGCGAGTACGGGTGCACCAGCCAGAACAACCGCACGTGCTTCCATGCTGGCTCGCGGCGCTTCAGGGCCAGCGGCAACGCCAGGTCGATCGAGAACACATCGCCGACCACGGCGTCGGGGGCCTCCTCGCGCAGCACTTCTTCATAGTGCGGGCGCGCCACTTCGATATGCATGCCACCGGCGGCGATCGCGTCCTCGCGAGTCGCGTCGAGCACGAACTTTCGAGCCGAGCCGCGCAGCCGCAGTTCGTGCTCGGCGCGCTCGGGATGCACGCGCGCCGGCACGTGGGCGTGCGAGAACCACGACTTGAGCTTGTCGGTACCCGAGTTGGACACCACCACGATCTCGACGCCGCCGGCCAGCATGCGCCTGCCGGCGTCGGCCGCCGCCACGGTGATCCCGGGGCCGCGGCGTGCCTCGACCTGCTTCACGCCCGCGACGTGCTGCCTGCCGCCGAACGACTCGAGCGACTCGCCCGTGCCCTCGACCGCGGCACACAACCGCGCCGCCAGCGGATCGCTGTCGCGGCGCACGTGCAGGTAGTGCAACAGCGCGCCATGCTCGGTGAACGGGTCCTCGTCGGCGAACGCCGACAGCCGCCCGGCCAGCATCCAGCCCCAGCGCGTCGGCTCGGCACGCACCGCATGGCGCGCACCCGCGATCCAGTCGCGCACCGCATCGCGATCGCTCTCCCCCGCCATCGCGATCAGCGCGGCATCGAGCGCAGCGCCGTGCGCGGCGCCCTCTTCATCGGGATACGTCCACACGCCATCGAAATCGCTCAGGAGTTTCATGCCGCGCTTGTCTCATGCGCGCACGCCCGGGCGCAACCTCACCACGCGCCCCGCACTTGACCGGGCGCGGCGCAGCGGGCAGCTTGGAGGCACGCTTCCCGCGTTCAAGGACGAACGTCACGGCTCGACACGGATGGATGGAAGGAAGGCAGAACATGCAGAAGCAGAACTTCGGCGCCGCCATGCGGCCAGCCGCCGCGCTCATGATGACCGCCGCCCTCGCGGCGCTCACGCTCGCCACCAGCGCCACACCGGCTCGCTCCCAGGTGCACGGTGCGTTCTCCGAGGCCACGGTGGTGCCGGTCAACGCCCGGCTCGGCGGTGCCTACCTCGGCTTCGACAAGAGCAGTGCGACGCTCTCCGGGCAGCTGCGGCTGTCGTTCTACCCGAACCTCGACTTCGGTTTCCAGGGCGGCCTGTCGCGCATCGACGTCAACAACAATACGCGGACGTCCGTGCGGCTGGGTGGCGACTTCCGCGGCCAGCTGGCCAAGCAGGGCGAGACGTTCCCGCTCAGCGTGGCCCTCGGCGGTGCGATCGGCGTCGAGAGCGCCGACAACTTCACCATCCTGTCGGTCGGCCCGCAGCTCACCGTGTCGCGTACGCTGGGCTCGACCGGGCGCTGGATCGGATACGGCAATGCCTCCTTGCTGATCTCGCGGTTCGACGTCGACAACGCCAGCAACAACGACACGTCGATGCCGCTGCGCTTCGGGGTGGAGTTCCATCCCAACCCCGACATGCGCCTGCTGGCCGAGGCCCAACTCGCGGTCAGCGATGAGGTTAGGGACGACATGGCGATCACGTTCGGAGTGCTGTTTCCGTTCTGATCCGAGCGGCCCGCAACCGGCCGCATAAATCCTTGTGGCCCAAGCGTCTACGATGTTGCCACTCACGGCTTGTGGCCCCCCCGGGTGGGTGCTAGCCTGTCGGTCCGCCGCGAGCCAGGTCCCCCCGACCGCCTTGCCGGCTGGATCCGACCAAACCCACAAAAGATTGCCATCACTGGCCTTGCGGAACTTGTCCCAAGGCTGGATCGCCCCTTCGGGCGGGTTCGCAGCGGAACCGACGAAGGCCGATGTGGACGGTGTGTGGACAGTGGTCGGAGAAACAGGCTTACAGTATTGTCTCACAATGGCTTACAGGTTCGTCCACGGATGTGGACAACCCCCGTCCCCGTTGCATCCGCCGCCCCCGTCCAGACGGCCAGAAGCCGAGAGCGCAGTCACTTGCGAAGGCTCCCAGCCCTGTGGACAACGGCACGAACCATCTCTGCAAGGATGTTGGAAATGGCCGTCCTGCCCGCTTCCCCTGATCAGGTCGCGGTCGTCTGGGAGCAAGTCCTCGTCAACGTGCAGCAGCAGCTCGCGAGCCCCCAGGCCTTCGACACATGGTTCCGCCCCATCCTGGCGCGTGAACTCAACCCTCAGCACGTGGAACTCGAAGTTCCCAACGCATTCTTCGTGGACTGGATCCACGAGCACCACCTGACGACGCTCCGCAGCGCACTGGCCGACGTGCTGGGAGCGTGCCCGGAGATCCGCTTCGCCCCCCGCGAGCCCGTCCCCGTGCCCCCGGGCACCATGACGCTGTCCGCGCCGCGAGCGAGTGCTGCCACGCCCCAGGCCCCGCGCCCTTTGCCGGTGCGCGAGTGGCTCGACAGCCAGCTGCACCCGCGGCTGACGTTCGACACGTTCGTGGTCGGCACCAGCAATCGCTTCACGCACGCCGCCTCGATGGCGGTGTCGCAGCGGCCGGGCGAGGTCTACAACCCGCTGTTCGTGTTCGGTGATTCCGGCCTCGGCAAGACGCACATCCTCCACGCCGTCGGCCACGAGGTGAAGCGCCTGCGCCCCGATGCGCGCGTGTATTACGTGTCCGCCGAGCGTTTCACGAACGAGATGATCTGGGCCATCCAACATGGCCAGACGCTGGCGTTCCGCAACAAGTACCGAAACGTCGACGTGCTTCTGGTCGACGATGTGCAGTTCCTGGCGGGCAAGGAGTCGACGCAGGAGGAGTTCTTCCACACGTTCAACGCCCTGCGCGACGCCCACAAGCAGATCGTGGTCACGGCCGACAAGCCGCCCAAGGACATCGGTGGCATGGAGGACCGGCTCATCTCGCGCTTCAATCAGGGCCTGGTCGCCGACATCCAGCAGCCGGACCTCGAAACCCGGATCGCCATCCTGCGCCAGCGTTGCGAGCAGGAGTCCGGCGGGCTGCGGCTTGCGGACGACGTCGTGCTGTTGATCGCGGACCGCGTGCGGGGCAACGTCCGCGACCTCGAGGGCTGCCTGGTGCGGCTCATGGCGGTCGCCTCGCTCACACATCGCGACGTGACGCCCGAGCTCGCGAACGAGGTCCTGCAGCAATACATCAAGCCCGAACCCGAGAACACCACGCCGGAGCGCATCCTGGCCGCGGTATCCGAGCGCTTCGGGGTGCGCGCCGAGTCGCTGGTGGGGAAGAGGCGCACCCAGGCCATCGCCATGCCGCGCCAGGTCGCCATGTACCTCATGCGCCACCTCACGGAGATGTCGCTGGTCGAGATCGGCCGCGTCTTCGGCGGCCGCGATCACAGCACGGTCATCCACGCCTGCCGGCAGGTGGCCGAGCGCATCCAGGCGGATGACGCGTTCCGCGACAAGGTCAACGCGCTGTTCTCGGTCGTGGCGGCCTGAACCCCGTCACGACCATGGGGTAACGGGGTTCCCCACAAGCCGGGTGTGGGTTGCTGTGGGTTCAGCGTGGAAAGCCGGGAATCGCGGGCAGGTGGTTCCCGGGGACACCCTGGTCGGTGGACAGGGGCGGGGGTTGTACACACCGCCGTGAAGCGAGCCAAGGTGCTTCCAGGACACGTTCTGAGGGCCGCTTCCGTGGGTTATGAACGCCGTCCACAGCCCCTACGGTTACTAGATGCTTATTGATTGAAACAAAAAGACTTAGAAGCCGGCCTCCAGGCGGTTCTTCGCTTGCCTTCGGCAAGGGTCATGCCTAGAATGCACCGGCACCTCGAAACGCCCCCCGATGGTCCGGTCCGGGAGTGGCGGAAACCGAGGCCGGACATGATGTTCCTAGCCGTCAGGGAGTGACCCATGGACCTCACCATCCAGCAGGGCGATCTGGCATTCGCCGTGGCCCGAGCCCTCGGATCGGTTCCCCAGAAGAGTGCCCAACCGCTGCTCAACTGCCTGCTGCTCGAAGCAGACCAGAAGAGCCTGCGTGTCACGGGCAGTGATCTCGATCTCACGACCAGCGTCACCGTGCCGTGCCTGGGTGCAGCACCCGGCCGACTCGCCGTGAACGCGAAGCACTTCAACGAAGTCGTCCGCAAGATGCCGCGCGGTGCCGTCACGCTGCGTCTCGAGAAGAACCAGCTCGAGGCCGGATATGGCGATGGCAAGGGTTGGTCGCGATTCCCGGTACAGAAGTCGGACGAGTACCCGACGCCGCCCGAACTGAAGGGCGACCTCAAGGTCACGCTGCCGGGCGAGACGTTGGCGCGCCTGGTCGAGCGTTCGTCCTACGCCGTCTCGGAAGAGACCACGCGCGCGAGCCTCAACGGCGTGTTCGTTCACGGCAGCCCGGCATTCATGGCGTTCGTCGCCACGGACGGCCATCGCCTGGCGCGCGCGACGTGCAAGGGTGCTTTCGGTGACCTGACGCGCGAAGGCGTCATCATCCCGGCCCGCGCGCTCGCGACCATGAGCCGCGCTTCGGCCGAAGCCACCAGTCCGGTCGAGATCCGCATCGCCGACGGAAAAGGCCACGCCGGATTCGTCGCACAGGTGGGGGAGTATCGCGTGCAGGTCACAGCGCGCCTGCTCGAAGGGCCGTATCCCAACTACGAACAGGTCATCCCCAAGGACAATCCGCGCTCGCTCACGGTGACGCGATCGGACCTCATGGAGGCCGTCGACATCGTCGCCGCGCACGCGGACAGCAACACGCAGCAGGTGCGTTTCTCGCTCAAGACGAACCAACTCGCGGTGTCGTCGGCCACGGCGGACTTCGGCGCGGGCGAGCAGAAGGTCGACGCCGAGTACCAGGGCGAGGATCTCGATATCGGTTACAACGCCCGCTATCTGTTGCAGACGCTTCGCAACATTCCCACGGAGAAAGTCGTGTTCCGCTTGAAGACGGCGCTGTCGGCGGGCATCGTGGAACCCGTGGGCGCATTGGCGCAGGCCGACGAGGAGCTGCTCTGTCTCGTCATGCCGCTGCGCCTGCCGGATGCTGGATGAAGGGCATGACGCCGATCGCGGACCTGCTTTCGGGCCTGTTGCGTCAGTATGGGCTCGCAGAGGCCGCGGTGGGTTGGCGAGCCGTCGCGGATTGGCCAGCCGTCGCAGGAGCGCGCATCGCCGGGCATGCCCGCGCGGTGTCCTTCCACGATGGCACGCTGACCGTGGAGGTCGATGGATCGGCCTGGATGCACGAGTTGGGGTTCCTGAAACCCGAGCTCGTGCGCAACCTGAACCGGCACCTGGGCGCTGACGTCATTCGTGACGTCCGTCTGGCGCCGGCCCGCGGAGGGAACACGCGGTGAGCACGAAAGAAGGAGATGCCACTTTGACGGCGGAGCCCAAGGGTCACCATTACGATGCCACCAGTATCACCGTTCTCGAGGGTCTCGAGGCGGTGCGCAAGCGTCCGGCCATGTACATCGGCGACATCGGTGTGCGCGGACTCCACCACCTGATCTGGGAAGTCGTCGACAACGCTGTCGACGAAGCACTCGCCGGACATTGTGACGAAGTCTGGCTCACGATCGAGACCGACGGCAGCCTGACGGTGCGCGACAACGGCCGCGGTATCCCGGTCGACATGCACGCCACCATGAAGAAGCCGGCGCTCGAAGTCGTCATGACCACGCTGCATGCCGGCGGCAAGTTCGACAACGACTCCTACAAAGTGTCCGGCGGTCTGCACGGCGTCGGCGTGTCGTGCGTCAACGCGCTGTCGGAGTGGTGCAAGGTCGAGGTGCTCCGCGACGGCAAGCTGTACTCGCAGGAGTACCACCGCGGCACACCCACGGCGCCCATGGCCACGAAGCCGGCCGACAAGAAGGACAAGGGCAGCGGCACCACGGTGCGCTTCAAGCCCGACGGGACCATCTTCGAGACGGTCGACTTCCATTGGGACACCGTTGCTTCGCGGCTGCGTGAGCTCGCGTACCTGAACAGCGGGCTCACGATGCATCTTCATGATGAGCGCACCGACAAGAAGATGGACTACTTCGCGAAGGGCGGCATCACCGAGTTCGTGAAGTTCCTGAACACGAACAAGGAGGTGCTGCACAAGCCGGTCGTGTTCTCGCGCGAGCGCGACAACGTCGCCGTCGAGATCTCGCTGCAGTACAACGACACGTACGCCGAGACGCTGCTGTCGTTCGTGAACAACATCAACACCATCGAGGGCGGCACGCACGTCGGCGGCTTCCGCTCGGCGCTCACGCGCACGCTCGTCAACTACGCCAAGTCGGAAGGGCTCATGAAGAGCCTGAAGGCCGACATCGGCGGTGAAGACGTCCGTGAAGGGTTGGTCGCGGTCATCTCGGTGAAGATGCAGAACCCGCAGTTCGAGGGCCAGACCAAGACCAAGCTCGGCAACAGCGAGATCAAGGGTGCGGTCGAGACCGTCGTGGGCGAGGGGCTGCGCGAGTATTTCGAGGAGAATCCGTCAGTCGCCCGCAAGATAGTCGACAAGATGATCTCGGCGGCGCGTGCCCGCGAGGCCGCGCGCAAGGCGCGCGACCTGGCGCGGCGCAAGACCATCCTCGATGGCGGCTCGCTGCCGGGCAAGCTGGCGGACTGCTCGTTCGACGATCCCAAGGACTGCGAGATCTACATCGTCGAGGGCGACTCGGCTGGCGGTTCGGCCAAGCAGGGCCGGGACCGGCGCTTCCAGGCCATCCTGCCCATCCGCGGCAAGATCCTGAACGTCGAGAAGGCGCGCATCGACAAGATCCTCGCCAACGAGGAGATCCGCAGCATCATCACCGCGCTCGGCGCGGGGGTGAAGGACGAGTTCGACATCAGCAAGCTGCGCTATCACAAGGTCATCCTGATGGCGGATGCCGACGTCGACGGTGCGCACATCCGCACCCTGCTGCTGACGTTCCTGTTCCGCGAGCTGCGGCCACTCGTCGATGCCGGCCACATCTACATCGCCCAGCCGCCGTTGTTCCTGGTCAAGGCGGGCAAGGACGAGATCTACTGCTTCGATGACAAGGAACGCGAAGAGGCCATCGCGCGGATCGGCAAGAAGAACGTCATGGTGCAGCGCTACAAGGGTCTGGGCGAGATGAACCCGGATCAGTTGTGGAAGACGACCATGAACCCCGAGACCCGCACGCTCGTGCGCGTGAACTCGGAAGACGCGGTCGAGGCCGACCGCATCTTCACGATCCTCATGGGCGAGCAGGTCGAACCGCGCCGTCAGTTCATCGAAGAGAACGCGCTGTTCGTGAAGAACCTGGATATCTGATGCGGGCGCGCGAACGCGGTTCCTGGGACCTCCGTCTCGCCGTGCTCGTACCCGTGCTCGCCGCATCGGCGGGCTTCGCGAGCGTTGCGCGCGCGGAGTCGCCGGTCGTGGTCGCAACGGCAGGGGTGTCGCTGTCGCCGAACGGCACGCCCGGCGCCGGCGGCAGCGCGGGGTCGTTCGGGCTGCTGTTCCCGTTCGACGGCCGCTGGAGCTTCGGGGGCGCGCTGTTCGCCGAGGACCTGGGCACGGGGCTCGGCACCTTGCGCGACCCCAACAGCGGCGGTGCGCTCGGCACGGTGGCCGACCTGCACCGCTGGGCCTACGGTGGCGAATGGCAGGTCGAAGCACGGCTTCACCGCAGCCGCCGCCTGGGGTTGATGTGGGGCGCAGGCTTCGGATATGGACGGCAGGAGCGCGACCAGCGCGGGCTGGTGAACGGTGCGGTGAGCGGCGTGACGGCATCGACGTCGGCGACATTCGTCGTGCCGGTCTCGCATGGTCACGCGGTCGGCGTCGCGCTGGCGGCCCGCCGGTTGTTCGTGAACACGGCGGCGGATCCGGGGCGCTCGACGAACTGGGCCACGGCGGCGTTCGAGTGGCGTTGGCAGGGCACTCCGAAGGAGTGACGGCATCGCGCGCCGCACGGCTCGCAGGATGCGGACCGGGTGTGGCGCAGCGGGAAACCGAGGGACGACGAGATGGCTCTGAACGACCGATCGAAGATCGTGAATCTCCAGATCGAAGAAGAGATGAAGACCAGCTACATCAACTACTCGATGTCGGTCATCGTCTCGCGAGCGCTGCCGGACGTGCGCGACGGCCTGAAGCCGTCCCAGCGCCGCATTCTGGTCGCGATGAACGACTTGAACCTCGCCCCCGGGCGGGGTTTCCGAAAGTGCGCCAAGATCGCCGGCGACACGTCGGGTAACTATCACCCGCACGGCGAAGGCGTCGTCTACCCGACGCTCGTGCGCATGGCGCAGGACTGGGTCATGCGCTACCCGCTCGTCGACGGTCAGGGCAACTTCGGCTCGATCGACGGCGACTCGCCGGCCGCCATGCGATACACCGAGGCCCGCCTCACGCCGATCGCCATGGAGCTGCTGGCCGACCTCGAGAAGAACACGGTCGACTTCCGCTCCAACTACGACGAGACGCGCGAGGAGCCGGTCGTGCTGCCGGGTGTCGTGCCGAACCTGCTGGTGAACGGCTGCTCCGGCATCGCCGTCGGTATGGCGACCGAAGTCCCGCCGCACAACCTGACCGAAGTCTGCAACGCCATCATCGCCATCATCGAGAAGCCCGAGACGACACCCGAGGACCTGCTCAAGATCGTCAAGGGTCCCGACTTCCCGACCGGCGGCATCATCTACGGCACGCAGGGCATCCGCGACTGCTACCTGAACGGGCGCGGCAGCATGCGCATGCGCTCGAAGGTGCAGGTGGAAGAGGGCAAGGGCGGCCGCATGAGCCTGGTGGTCACCGAAATCCCATTCCAAGTGAACAAAACGTCGCTACTTGAAAAGATCGCGCAGATGGTGCGCGAAGGGAAGATCGCCGGCATCTCCGACCTGCGCGACGAATCCGATCGCGACGGCATGCGCATCGTGGTCGAGCTCAAGAAGGACGCCAACCCGAAGGTCGTGCTGAACCAGTTGTTCATGCACACGCCGCTGTCGACGTCGTTCGGAGCGATCATGCTGGCGCTGGTCGACAACCGGCCGCAGGTGCTCACGCTGCGCGGCCTGCTCGACCAGTACGTGCGGCACCGGCGCGAAGTCGTCCGCCGGCGCACGGAGTTCGACCTCGCCGAGGCCGAACGCCGCGCCCACATCCTCGAAGGCCTCAAGATCGCGCTCGACCATCTGGACGAGGTGATCGCCCTGATCCGTAAGTCAAAAGACACGGAGATGGCGCGCGAAGGCCTCATGAAGTCGTTCAAGCTCTCGGAGATCCAGGCCAACGCCATCCTCGAGATGCGTCTGGCGCGCCTGACCGGCCTCGAGCGCGACAAGATCGTCGCCGAGTATCTGGAAGTCATCAAGGTGATCGAGCAGTTGAAGTCGATCCTGGCCAGCGAACAGAAGATGCTGATGATCATCCAGGACGAGGTGCGCCGCATCCGCGACAAGTATGGCGACGAGCGCCGCACGCACATCGTGGCGGACGAGGGCGACATCAACTACGAAGACACCATCGAACAGAAGGACATGGTGATCACGATCTCGCACGCCGGCTACATCAAGCGGCAGGAGATCTCGGCCTACCGCGCGCAGCGCCGCGGCGGCAAGGGCGTGATCGGGGCCCGCACGAAGGAAGACGACTTCATCGAGCACCTGTTCATCGCCAACACGCACGCCTATCTGCTGTTCCTGACCGACAAGGGCCGTTGCTACTGGCTCAAGGTGCACGAGATCGAGTCGGCCGGCCGCACCGCCAAGGGCCGCCCGCTCATCAACCACCTCGAGGGCATGTCGCGCGAGGAGCGCGTGCAGGCCGTCGTCGCGGTCAAGACGTTCGACGACCAGCACTTCCTCGTGTGCGCCACGAAGAAGGGCCTGATCAAGAAGACCGTGCTGTCGGCCTACGGCAACGTGCGCAAGGCCGGCATCAACGCCGTCCTGCTGGAAGACGGCGACTCGCTCATCGACGCGACGATCACCGACGGCACCCAGGACATCATCCTGGCCAAGAAAAAGGGCCTCGCCATCCGCTTCCACGAGGACGAAGTGCGCGCCATGGGCCGCACCGCGTACGGCGTGAAGTCGGTGACCCTGGACGATGCCGACGACGAAGTCGTGAGCATGGTGGGCGTGAAGCGCCAGGCCACGCTGCTGGCGGTGACCGAGCACGGCTACGGCAAGCGCAGCGAGATCTCCGAGTACCGCGTCTCGCACCGTGGCGGCAAGGGCATCATCACCATCAAGACCACCGAGCGGAACGGCAACATCGTGGCGGTCAAGGAGGTCGTCGATGGCGACGAACTCATGATCATCACCAAGCAGGGTCAGTTGATCCGCATCCCGGTCGCCGGCATCAGCGTGCTCGGCCGCAACACGCAGGGCGTGCGACTGGTGAACCTGCAGGGTTCCGAGGAGAGCGGGAACCTGCTGCCGGACATGGTCGGCGGCGTGACCCGCGTGGTCTCCGAAGATGACGATGGCGGCACGGAAGTGAACGGCGAGACACCCGAAGCCTGAGTCGCACGAGCGGGCCGCGGAGGCGATCCTCCGCGGCCCTCGCTCGGCCGTTCATCGTGAAATATTTCACGAGCGGGGTCCCATGTCGCATATCTCCGAACCCACCGTCCGCCGGTTGTCGAACTACTACCGCGTGCTCGAAGAAGTCGCCGCCGAGGGCAAGCGGATGATCTCGTCGCACCTGCTGGCTGAGCGCGAAGGCATCACCTCGGCCCAGGTACGCAAGGACCTGTCGTCGTTCGGGTCGTTCGGCCGCCGCGGCCTGGGCTATCACGTCGAGCACCTGCGCGACGAGATCCGCACGCTGCTCGGGCTCGACCGGCGCTGGAAGGCCTGTCTGGTGGGAGCGGGGCACATCGGCTCGGCGCTGGTGGGCTACCGCGGCTTCAGCGACCAGGGTTTCGACATCGCGGCGGTGTTCGATGCCGACGCGTCGCGCGTCGGCCGCACGCTCGAAGGCCTGGTCGTCCGCCACGTTTCACAGCTCTCGTCCAAAGACGGCTTCGAGATCGGCGTCATCGCCACGCCGGTGCGAGCCGCACAGGAAGTCGCCGACGCCCTGGTGGCCGCGGGCGTGCATGGCATCCTGAACTTCGCGCCGCGCAAACTGCGCGTGCCGGCCAACGTGATGCTGCGCACGGTCGACATGACCATGGAGTTCGAGAGCCTGTCGTACGCGCTCACGCACACACGCGAACCGGTGGCGCGCCGCAAGCGCAAGCCGCCGCGCGGCCGCGAGTGAGCCGGTCCGCGACCGCCGCTGCCTGCGCTTCGCACGGTTCGGTGTGTCCTTGTTCGGGGCCCCGCGCCAAGGCCCGCGCATGACGGTGAACCCTCGCGCCCGCGAACGCGCCGCCCTGGCGGCGATGGTCGCGGCCACACTGTTGTGGGGCGGCACATTCGTGGCCATCCGCGACAGCGTGCGCGCCATGACGCCGCAGGCGCTGGTGTTCGGGCGCTTCGCGATCGCGACGCTGGTGTTCGGGGTACTGGCGCTGGTTCGCCGTCGCGCAGCGACGAGCAAAGAGCTCGGGCTTGGCATCGGCAATGGCCTGCTCATGGTCGGGGCGTTCTTCCTGCAGGCGTACGCGCTGCAATGGACGTCGGCTGGATCGTCCGCGTTCCTGACGTGTGCGGGAACGCTGTTCGCCGCACTCTACGCGTGGGCGTTGTTGCGGCAGCGTCCGTCGCCGATCCTGTTCGCCGGGCTCGCGCTGGCCCTCGGCGGCTCCGCGCTCATGTCGCTCGACAGCGCGTTGCACCTGGGTCGCGGCGAACTCATCACGCTCGCTGGCGCGTCACTCTATGCGCTGCAGATCGTCTGGGTGGCGCGTTTCGCCGGCCGTATCGACGCGCTCACCGTAGCCATGGTTCAGGCTGGCACGGTGGCACTGATCATGGCGCCGTTCGCGGGCGACCTGCGGGTCGCGTTCGGTAGCCTGGGCCCCGCGGGCTGGCGCGACTTCGCGTATCTGGCGATCGCGGGCAGCACGCTCGCGCCGGTGTTCCAGGTGCACGCGCAGCAGACGCTACCGGCTGGACGCATCGCCCTGCTGTTCGCCTTGGAGCCGGTGTTCGCGCTGGTGTTTGCGCTCACACTCGGAGGCGAGCGCTTCGTGCTGCGCTGGTGGTTCGGTGCGGCGCTCATCCTGGCGGCGGTGGTGATGGTGGAGTGGAGAGCTGCGCGAGGTGGTGAGCGGCGCTGAGATCAGTGGCGAACAGGGCTTTGACGAGGCGCTCGCGGGCATCAGCTGCGGCGAGCAGTAGTGCAAGCGCCACGCGCGAGAATCCTCAGGGGTGTGGATCCACAGGAACCGATCGAAGGGCTGGTGCGTTCGTGCCCGTGCGGCGCGAGTCAGCGCCCTTCGCCGAAGTCCCACTCCCATGCGGCCACGACCTGCCAGGTCCCGTCGGTCTGCACGACCAAGCCCTCCTCGAACTTCAAGCGCTTGCTGAAGTAGTGCGCCAGCCCGAGTGTACCTTCCGTCGAACCGGAACCGGCTCCTGCGACGTTGAGACCGACGCCACCGGGCGCGGTGGGACCTGAGTGGCCGCGCAGCCGGCCGAAGCCACGCGTGGTGAGCAGTTCGCCCGCCAGATCGAGGTCCGGCGTGAGGTGCCACTCGACCGCGGCCGAAAGCTGTGCGGTGTCCAGCACACGGCCCGTCGCGGGAAGCCCGACGCGCGTGCCGATGACATTGAACGAGAACTCGCCTCGGATGATGTCCTTGGTCACGAGCAGGCCAAGCGACGTGCTCGTGACGCCCTCGGCGATCGCTCGGTGCCGAGAAGTCGGCCAGAGAACGCCGCCCTGGACCGAGATCGCCGGTCGCGTGCGCCGCTCGCGGACGAGCTCCCACC
>JANNWR010000472.1:0-1855 GCA_031408715.1 bacterium | reverse complement strand
GTGAAGGAAGCTCTGGGTCAGCCCACACTGGGCTCGATCGCCGAACTGCCGAGCCACATCGACGTGCTCGACGTGTTCCGCCGCAGCGACGCCATCCCCGGCATCGCCGACGAGTTGCTGGCGCTACCCGCCGAACAGCGCCCGGCTGTGGTGTGGCTGCAGACCGGCATCCGCCACGACGAAGCTGCCGCCAGACTCGCCGCCGCCGGCTACCGGGTGGTGCAGGACCGTTGCCTGGGCGTGTACGCCCGTAGGGCGCGACGCGGGCGCTGAAACACGCCGTCAGGTTGGCGACAGCCCCCGCTATCCGTATCCTCCCGACCAGCGATTCCCCGCAAGTCACGCTCGCGGAGTCTCCACTCCCACGGTCGAGGAGGCCGTCTGGCACCCCGTTCGCCGCATGGTGGCCGCGCTGCGGCCGAGCGCCCGCGCGCAGTCCCCGAGGCCGCACCCCGAGCAGGTGGCGCGAACGCCATTCGCACGAGCGAGCGACTCTGGTCACTCGGCGTCATGCTCGCCTTCGCGCTCGCGGCGCACTTCCTGCTGAGCCCGCTGGGCTTCAACCTGACGGACGATGGGTTCGTGCTCGCCCAGAGCCGCCGTTTGCTCTCGGGCGAGATCCCGCATCGCGACTTTCTTTCGATCAGGCCGATTGGCAGCGCGCTGCTGCACGTGGTGGACCTGTTGATCGGTGGCGAACGCACGTTCCTCATTTCACGGCTCCTCTACTGGCTCGAGGTCGCCGTCGGTTGCTGGGCGTGGCTCACCATCACGCTCGAGAGCCTGCCCGTGCGCCTCGGCCGCGTGGCAGTGCTGCCGTTCGCAGCTCTCGCGTTCATGTTCTCCACGCACACGTTCCCGCCCATGGCCTGGTACACAGTGGACGCCATCGCGCTGGCCTCGCTTGGGCTGCTCGCGAGTGGCTCCCAACACCGCTCGATGCAGCTCCTCGGCCACGTGCTGATCGGGGCCGCGGCCATCTGCAAGCAGAACTTCCTGCCTCTCGCACTCCTCGGCGTGCTCCTGCGCGGCCGTGCGCGCCGGCCCGACGCCTGGCTCGCGGCATTCTCAGCCCCGCTTGTGTACGCCGTGGTGCTCGCCGCAGGTGGGGCCGCACCCGCCATGCGCGAGCAACTCACCGCCGTCACCGGCCTGTTCGAGAGCGGCCTGCGGCCCTATGTGAAAGAAGGCTGGTTCGCGAGCGGACTGGCGCTGGGCGCCCTGTTCGCATGGCTCGTGGCCCGATCGCAGAGTCGCGGCGCGAATGTGACTCGATACGGCGCCATGGTGGTCGGCTGGGCCGGCGTGGCATATGCCGGGAGCGCGCTCGACGCCGACGCGTTTCACTTCATCCTGAGCGAGGCGTTCTTGTTGTTCGGGCTCGCCACGGGCGCACTGGTGGTGCAGCTTGTGCGCCGCGAGTTCACACCCGGCGTGCTCGCCTGGGCATTCGCGCTGGCGCTCGCATGGTGCACGGCCGTCTCACTCGGCTATCGCAGTCCCGCACTCGTGTGTGGGCCACTGGTGCTGGTGTTCGGGCTCGGCACGCTTGCGGCGATCGAACCCAAGGGCCGGGCTGCCGCGCTGCGCATGGCGACGGCGTGTGCGTCACTCACGCTGTTGCTGGTAGCAGCGAACTGGTGGTCCGCACGGCGCGACCACATCTACCACGAAGCCACCGCGCCGCTTCTCACCCACGACTTGGCCGGCGTGCTCCCCGGCGGCCGTGGCATCCGCACGAACGAGCACACGTACGCGATGCTCCAGGACCTGCACGACACCGTGACCGGGCTCCAGGGACGACGATATGCGCTGGTCGTGGACGGCCCCGGCTGGTGGGTGTGCGCCGAGCAGC
>JANNWR010000471.1:0-40866 GCA_031408715.1 bacterium | reverse complement strand
CCAGCTGCATCTGGATGTCGCGCGCCAGGCGCAGCTCCTTCTCCATGGCGTCGCGCTCCAGTTCCAGCCGGCGCTTCTCCTCGGCTTCGACTCGCAGGCGCGCCTTCTCGACCACGCTCGCCGAGTGGCTGGCGATGATGCCGAGCATCTGAACGTCCTGCTTGCTCCACACGCGGCCGGGGCTCGCGTTGCTCACCGAGATCATCCCGGTGATGCGGCCGTCCACCTTGAGCGGCAGTGCCAACAGCGCGCGGATCGGAGTCTGCTGGCTCTTGAGTGCCGGGAAGCGCGTATCGGCGGGCAGATCGGCTGTCGCCAGTTCGCCGGGCTGTGACATGAGATAGCCCATGACCATGGTCTTCACGATCGGTGACCACGTGCTCGTGCCCGCCTCGAGCCCGCCGCGGCGGTTGTCGAACATGATCGTGCGTGCGACCTCGCTGCTGGCGGTGATGAGCTTGATGCTGCACTCCTCGGTACTCAGCAGCCGCGTGGTCTTGTGTACGATCCAATCCAGGATCGGCTGCAGCTCGGCCTGCTCAGCCACGACGGAGCAGAGTTCGGAGATGAACTCGAAGTCGCCGCGCGGCGCGGAGTCGCCGGAATCCGGCGGGAGCGTCTCGGACATGGGAGGCCTCGGGTGGGGGGGTTCGAGCGGACGCTGGAGTGTAGTGGAGCCGGGCAGGGAGTGCAGCCCCGCCATGGGGCCACGGTCGCCTCGTGCAGGAGCCGCGCGAGTGTTGCAGCTCGCGCGGCTCTCGCGCGTTCTGGGGGAAGTGGCCCTGCCAAGCGTCGCGTCCATCTCAAGGCGCGCCAAGTCGCCGCCGATGCCGACAAGGATGATCTCCGACTGGTCACGGCCCCGAACTCAGGCCCGGCACGCTCGCGACTCGAGCGCCCGCCGAAGCGGCGTGCGCGGTGCGCTGCTCTCAGCACTCGTGCTCACCGCGCTCGCAACGCCGCTCGGGGCCGCCCCGCTCGCCTGGACTCAGGCCCGCACCGGCAGCTGGGCGATCGTCGAAGCGTGGAAGCATGTGCTCGGTGAACCCAAGGTGTCGCGCGTCACGACCACGCTCGTACGCAATGATGGCGGCACCATCTGGTTTCGCCACATCGATGAATCAGGCCGGGTGTGGGAGGACCACGAACCGGGCGAGGCGCTGGCGGGCGACGGTGCGTTCGAGCCCGGGGGTGAGGACCGCTTCATGACCCGGCAGGAGTTGTCGCTCGGCGGCGTGCGGGTGCCCTGCCGGGTGATCATGAACGAGAAGCGCACGAGTTGGGGCGACGAGCATGCGGTGCGAGGGTGGACCACGCGCAGCAAACGCTGGGAGGCCATCGACACGACACTGCGCGTTCGTGTGCTGAAGGTCTTGGACCTGGGTTCGGTGATCGAATACCGCGATGGCCGTATCGTGCGCGCTCCGGGGCTGTCGATGCAGACCGTGAAGAGTCTGCACGAGCCGGTCCGCGTGCACGGCCGCACGTATGACTGCTGGGTCCGCGTCACCAAGACGCTGCACCCGGACAGCTCGTTCGCCGGTCGCACGACCGTGTGGGGGAACGAGCAGGCGCCGAACGGCTGGGTGCGCCGGCTGCACGAGACGCGCGACGCTCGCAACGGCGCCATGGCGCGCGAGCAGGAGCAACTGGTCGACTTTCGGATGCAATGAGCCGGTTGCCATGAGCGGCCGAATGCGCGGCCGAATGCGCGGCCGAATGAGCGGCCGAATGCGCGGCCGAATGCGCGGCCGGGTTCGAGCGCTTGCTGGTCGGCTCGCCCGGGGCCTATAGTCGGCCGTTTCCAGCTCCGGCCATGCCTCCGCTGGCGCCCTTCCAGGTGCCGACTCGGTCACAGGAATCAGGGGTCCGAACCATGAGCACGTCGACGCTGCCGACCTACCAGAACATCCGCATCGAACGGCGCGATGCCGTGACGGTGCTGTTCATCAATCGCCCGCAGGTCATGAACGCCATCAATCGCGACACACTCGCCGAGATCGGCGATGCGACGCGGGCGTTCATCGCCGACCCCACGCAGGGTGCGCTTATCGTGACGGGCGCGGGCGAGAAGGCGTTCATCTCGGGCGCCGACATCAATGAGCTGGCGCCGCTCGGCCCTGCGGCCGCGGAAGAAATCTCGCGCTTCGGTCAGGGTGTGGTCGACCAGCTCGAGAGGAGTCCCAAGCCGGTGATCGCGGCCGTGAACGGCTACGCGTTCGGCGGCGGCTGCGAGCTGGCACTGGCCTGCCACATCCGGCTGGCATCGGACAACGCCGTGATGGGCCTGCCCGAAGTGAAGCTCGGCATCATTCCGGGCTACGGTGGCACGCAGCGCCTGCCGCGCCTCGTGGGCCCCGGGCGTGCGCTCGAACTCATCCTGTCGGCGCGCAATGTGAAGGCCGAGGAAGCCGAGCGCATCGGACTCGTGAACCGCGTCGTGCCGCAGGCTGAACTGTTGAACGAAGCGATCAAGCTGGCGCTGGCGATCCTCAAGAACGGACCGCTCGCGGTGGAAGCCGCGCTCGAGTGCGTCGTGCGCGGCATGCAGCTGCCGCTCGATCAGGGCCTGCGCTTCGAGAGCGGACGTTTCGGCATCCTCGCGTCATCGGAAGACATGCACGAAGGCCTGAACGCCTTCATCGAGAAGCGTCCCGCCGCATTCAAGCGCAGCTAGCCGGAAGGGAAGGCAGGCACATGGAAGTCCTGCACAACGATCTCATCCCGATGGTGGTGTCGCTCATCCTGGGCACGCTGGTCGGGCTCGAGCGCCAGATGGGCCGCAAGCCCGCCGGCCTGCGCACGCACGTCCTGGTGTGCCTCGGCAGCACGATGTTCGTGCTCACCACCAAGCATGCGGTGGCGGCGTTCGGCGGCCCGAGCCTCGATGCGACGCGCATCGTGCATGGTGTCGTCACCGGCGTCGGCTTCCTGGGTGCCGGCAGCATCATGCGCACGGAAGGCTTCGTGTTCGGACTCACCACGGCCGCGAGCATCTGGATGGTGGCGGCCATCGGCGTAGCGGTGGGCGTGCACGCCTATCCGCTCGCGGCCATCGGCTCGGTCATGGCGCTCATCGTGCTCGAAGGGTATCGCTGGCTCGAACGCATGACCGACCACAACGACGAGAGCGGGGAGTAGCTTCCTCGGGCCTCCGTCCAACGACTTCCGGCATCGGCTCAAGCGGGCGGTCTGTCGACGGGTCGCCCCCGAGCGGGGCGGACACGCTCGGGGGCGACAATGATCTTCACCGCACAATCCGGGTCATCCGTCAGTTCTGCAGCAGCACCGCCCGCGCGGTGTTCCGGTATCCCGCCGTCTCCATGCGTACGAAGTACACGCCGCTCGGCAGTCGTGCCGCGTCCAGGGGCCACGACTGGCGACCGGCGGCCGCGAGACCTTCGCGAACCGGACTCACTCGCCGGCCGGTGACGTCGTACAGCGAGATCCGCACCCATCCCGGCTGCGGCATCTCGAAGTTCACCCGTGCGGCGCGCATGAACGGGTTGGGCGTCACTCCGAGCAGACGCACCTCCGTCGCCGGAGTTGGCTTCGGCACGTCCACGGTGACGGGCGGATGCTCGTTGTAGAGGAGCGAGCTGCTGCTGAAGGCGTCGAACTCGCCGTTGAAGTCGGCGTCGACCTGGATCGTCATGTCATAGAAGCGGAACGGCCGCTCCAGTTCGAACTGCGCGTCGACGGCCACCGTGGTGCTCTCGCCCGGAGCGAGCGACAGCATCAGGAACACCGGGGTCCCGGGTGGCAGGCCCCCGAGAGCGAGCGCCTGGTTGGGCAGAGGCTCGTCGTCATCCGCGGGCTCCGCGGTCACCAGCGTCGGCATCGTCAGGAACGCCGGCGAGGTGTTCGTCAGTGTCCAGTGCAACGTCTGCGGGACGCCGAATCCGGACCAACCGCCACCCGTGTCCGAGGACTTCACGCACAGCAGATCGTTGGCCGAGACCGAGCCCTTGGACAGATGCGCGACGCCCGTGTTGAAGTTGGTGGAAGTCGCCTTGTAACACGAGGTCAGGCCGTTCACGAGCCCCGACGGCCGGGTGATCTTCACGGGCACGGTGACGCAGTTGTTCGCGCCCGCCGACACCGGAATCGGGTTCGTGAAGCCGATCATCTGGAACGCGGTCAGCGCCGGACCGGTGCAGCCCACACCGGGCGCGCTCGCGAACGTCAGGTTGAACAGCTGCGTGGAGCTGCCGAGATTGCACAGTTTGACACTGGCCGTCACAGACGTCTGCCCGTTGCAGATCGTCTGCAGCTTGGGCGCGCGCACGAACTCCTTGCACTTGCCCGCGGGTCCGGCTCCCCAGACCTTGGCGATCTCGGCCCCGGTCAGCGCACGCTTGAAGATCTCCACCTCGTCGATGCGGCCCGCGAACCAGCCGGTGGGCAGCGCGGAAGGCTCCATCGCGCCGATCACCACTTTCTCGGTGTTCGTGATACTCGCGGTCGAGGGGTAGCCAGGGAAGCTGGCCACCAGCGCGCCGTCCACGTAGAGCTTCGTGCCGGCGAGGTTGTCGGCCCGGTTCTCGGTGGCCGCCACATGGTGCCACGCGCCGTCATTGATCGCGCTGGCGGTGCTCGCCCAGTACTCGGTGATGGTGGAGCCGTCGCCGAGCAGGAGCGCGAGCTTGCCCTGCTTCAGGTACAGCGCGTAACCGCGATCGGGCGAGAGCAGGCGCTTCTCCACGATGCCGAGCAGCGGCGAGATGCTCGAGGTCTGCATCCAGGCGTCGATCGTGAGGTCGTTGAGCCCGAGGTTGAGCTTGGCGATGTTCGGCACGCGCACGACGCCCGTCGCGCCGTCGAACTGCCGCGCATTCAGGACCGCGCCGGCGACCTTCGCGGGCGAGACGGCCGAGGCGTCGGTGCCGTCGTTGCCCGCCACCAGCTCCTGCGCCAGCGTGCCGGAGCCTTCATCGAGCGCCCACCACGCCACCATGTCGAGTGGCGGGGGCGTGCAGTCCGTGCACGCCTCGACCCCGAGGAACGCGGTCGAGGTGCAACCCGTGGCAGGGTCCAGAGCGGTGAGCTGCACGGAACCGGAGTTGAGTCCCCAGCTCACGAACACGTTGTTGCCCGTGGCCGTGGCGGGAGAGCCGCCCGTGATCACCCACGTGTAGACGTAACTCGAGGGCCCGACGGCGGTGTAGTTGAACGGGCCGCCGCACGCGATGCTGGGCCCGGCGATGCTGATGGGGGCGTTGCCGATGGTGATGATCTTCTGGATCACGGTCGGGAACGCGCTTGGCGCCGTGAGCGTCACCGTGTAGGTGCCGGGCGCGTAGACGTGCGTCGGCGCGGGCAGGCTCGAGGTGCCACTCCCGTCGCCGAAGTTCCAGGTCCACGGGCCACAGTTCGGCGTGGTGAACGCGACCGTGAAGCAGTTGGTCACCTTCATCGAGAACGCTGCGGCCTGCGGGGTGGCGCTGCACACGGGCAGGATGTTCGGCAGCGTGGCGTAGAATGTGGTCGACGGCCCGGTGCCGAGCGCTATCGAGTTCGGATTGAAGCCACACTCGTTCAGGTTGAGTGTGTTGAACACGTCGGGGTTGTTCACGCAGTGCAGTGTGTTGGAGAGTTGCGGCGCGACATAGATCTTGCCGTCCGGCCCGAGCCGTACGTCCAGGTCCCCGCCGGGTGAGGTTGGCGTGGTGAGCGTGCGGATCTGGCCGTTCAACCGGTTGTACTGCCGCAGCCCCCAGCGATCCGTGAAGCCGGGTTTCTGGTAGCAGTAATACAGGATGTTGCCGTTCGGGCTGAACGCCACGTCGTGATTGGCGTCGATGTTCCCGGTGTTGACCTGCACGCTCGGCGTGCCGGTGGCACGGTTGAAGTCGTAGATGACGATGGCCTGGGCCTTCGCCTGCACGACCGCGATCATGGAGCCGTCCTTGGACGCCGTGATAGCGCCCCAGGCCGAGTACGGGCCGCCCAAGCCTCCGACTCCGATGGGGAACGACTGCGAAGGGCCGACAGCGGTGGCGGTGATGAGCGTGACGTAGATGAACTTGTTCCAGTCGTTGTTGGCGTTGATCGCATCGGCGCCGTGGGTGATCAGCCACCAGTCGGTGCCGTTGCAGTGGGGCACGAGCGTCATGCCCTCGATGAGCCGCCGCGGGGTGCCGGGCAGCGGGATGTTCACGTTCTTCTGCGCCACGACCACGTCGTTGAGGCCCATGTCCACGACGGTGTAATGGAGCGGGTCGTTCTGCTCGCCGTCCTCGAACTGGCGGACCTGGAAGATGTAGTACTTGGTCGAGGAGCCCGGCATGGGCACCACGAGCGCGCCGTTGTGCGAGCTGTTGCCACCGATCAATCCGGTGCCGTTGGGCATGAGCGTGTTGTTCGCGCGCCAGACCTTGCTGCCGTCGGTGTAGAACGCCAGGTTACCGGACGGGTCGGAAACCTGTGAGGCGGTTTCGAAGGCGGCGTTCAGGGTGCCGAGCACGGGCACAGGCGTGCCGCTCGCGAAATCCAGCCGGCAGCCGGTCGACCACACCCAGTTGGTGCACGCGCCGGAGATCGCCGTGCACGCGTTCACGTAGATGGTCGCCGTGGCGGTGCTGCTGTTCGAACCGTCCGACATGGTGAGCTGAATGGTGTAAGTCCCCGGCGTGTTGAACGTGACGCTGGTGTTCTGGCCGCTCGCGGTGAACGGCGCCACCGGGAAGTTCCAGGTGTACGTGCACGTGCCGCACGGCGGCCCCGAGCAGGCGACCGGCACGCCCGCGCAGGCCTGGGACGTGCCGAGGTTGATGACCGCGAACAGGTTCGGCGGGCACGCGCCCGTGGCCACGAGGTTCGCCGGGCTCACGAGCTTCGAGCGCATGGCGAAGTTATTGATCGCGGCGAACATGCGCACCTTCTGCCCGGGCGTGAACTCCCAGCGGCACGGGTCGTTCGTGTACTCCATGAAGTTGTGGATGGGTGCGGTCACGTTCGTGTTGCTGCATACGGTGGTCGGCGAGCCCGAGGGGCAGCCCCAGTGGTTGTTCGCCTCGACCGGCGTGTCCAGGACCTGATCGCCCACTGAGCAGCCGCCGTGGAACGTGTGGAACAGGTCCAGCCAGTGGCCCACCTCGTGCGCGAACACCTTGCCCTGATCGTTCGAGGCCAGCAGCGTGCTGGAGAAGTTGCCGAACCCCATGCCGTTGGCACCCATGACGCGGTAGTCCATGACGATGCCGTCGAGCGTCGGCAGCACGGTGCCGGGGAACGTGGCGTAACCGAGGATCAGGCCCTGCTGGCTGCCGTTGTCGATGCGCTTCACCACCCAGACGTTCAGGTAGCGATCCGACGGCAGGTAGTCGACGGCCTTGAGCGCGGCGTCGTTGTTGATGTCGACGATCGACTGTGCACTTTGCGTGCGCGTCACGCCGGGCTCGAGCACACTCGCCCACTGCACCGTGCTGCCGAAGGGAACCTGGGATGCGAGGCAGAACTGGATCTGGCAGTCGGTCGCGGGTGGGACGTTGCCGGGCGTGTTCTGCAGGTCGCGATTGATAGCCGCGATCTGGCTCTGGATCTGCGGGTAGCTCAGGTTCTCGATGCCGCCGCTGTGCACGATGTGCACCGCCACCGGGATGGTGTAGACGATGTTGCTGGACGCCGTGGCACCCGTCGGCAGCATGCCCTTCGCCTGGGCCGCGCGGATCAAGGCCTCCGTCAGTTCGCGCCGCGCCGCCATCTCGGGGTCGCGGGCGAGCAGGAGGTCCAGCTGGACCTCGGCCGCGCACGGCTCCGGCGTCGCATCGGGCACGGGCGCCGCGCTGGCCGCCACGCGGGGCAGCGACAGCATGAGCGAAAGCGCGGCCGCGAACGGCAACTGGCGAGCGAACAGGGTCGTGCGGCCGGGGCGCATGCGGCCTCCTTGCGTGTGGTGGGCGGGCGCGCCTCGCAGGGGCACTCCCAGGCGGATGGTCGGGGTCACCGACCATCGTTCTGGCGGCGCCGGCGTTCCTAACGAACCAAGGTGGCCGCGGCAGATGGCCGCGACGGGGCGGCCGCACCGCCTTCGACCAGCACGAAGCCGGCCCAGTAGGCCGGATGGGCGTAGGGCCGCGAGCCATCAGGGGCGCGCCACGCCCGCAGCCAGCGCTGTGCATCCGCCAGCGCCTCGGCCTCGCGTGAACCGCCATCATCCCCCGGGGCGGCCAGCAAGCGCTCGTAGAAGCGGCTCATGAGCAGCGCCGTGGCGTCATCGTCCACCCGCCAGGCGCTCACCAGCAGATGGCGAGCCCCGGCGCACAGGAACGCATGTTGCAGCCCTTGAAAGCCTTCATTCGAGGCAGCCGGACCCACCAGCGTCTCGCACCCGGCCAGCGTCACGAGATCGGCATCCAGCCGCCAGTGCTGCGCGATCTGCCGGGCGGTGATGAGCCCGCTGCCCGGGGCTCCCGTCGTGTCGCGAGCGAGGACGAGCGCGGACTCCCCGAGCCAGGTCTCCTTGATCGCTGCGTGCGTCGCGAAATGGATGAGCGAGTACTCGGCCAGTTCGCCCGCGCTCGCCATGCGGTCGAGTTTCGCCGCGGCATCTTGTCCAAAGATCACCGTGGGCGTCAGCAGCCGCGCAGAGAGTTCGCGGATCTCACGGTGAGCCGCCGCAAGTGCCGGCAGCGCGTCGCGGCCCGACGCAGGTCCGGCATCGCCCGCGAGCAGCGCCCGCCACGGGCGGCGCGTTTGTCTGGCGGCACGGTTCTGTTGCGAAGCGGCGTAGAGCAGCGCCGAGGGCGCATACGAGATGACGAAGCGCTCGGCGAGCGGCGTCATGCTGGAGTCCATCAGGCTCTCGACCGGAGTGCCGTGCAGCAGATCGGGCGAAACCACGATCAACCGGTGCACACCGCGCAGCCCGGGTTCGAGCGGTGCGATCCGCAGATCGTAGGCCGCGCGCTCCCACTCGCGGATCACGGCGTCCTCCTTTACGCGCAATGGCCACGAGGCCGCGCGCACCAGTTCCCGCCGGATGCGATCGAGGTCGCCGTCGGCGGCAGCACCCGCGGCCGGGCCGTCCACGCGCCACCAGCGCACGCGGCCCTGCGAGCGGATGCAGTAAGCCCAGAATGGGTACTCCTCGCGCGCGGCCCCCGGGCGCGTCGTGAGCCAGCCGATCAATGCGGCGTCGTCCGGCAGCGAGCGCTGCACACGGGGGAGCGCGTCATGCCACCAGCCCGTGGTATCGATCGCGCGCTTGCGCGCCAGCTCTTCAAGGAGTCCGCGAGCGAGCCCGCGTTCGAGTGAGCGCCAGGCTTCAGCTCCGCGGCCACGCTCCAGTTGCACGGCGGCCAGCAGGTCGTAGCTCACGAGCGGGATCGAGACCGCGGAGGCCGTTCCCGGCCGGGTCTCCCGGCGCAGGTCCTCGAACAGCTGGATCGACTCGGCCAGTGCTTCCTCGGCTTCCGCGTTGCGTCCCAGGTGGCGCAGGGTCAGTCCTTGCGCGCCCAGCGAGCGCGCGAGCGACTGGCGCGCCGAAGGTCCGAGTGCCCGCCAGCGCTCGGTCGCGCCGCGCAACCACGGCTCCGCGCGCTCCCAGTCCCCGAGCGGTGTCACGGTCATCGCCATCGAGAACAACGTGGCGGCCATGCGCTCGTCTCCGAGCGTGTTCGTTCCGTGCTCGAGCGCGAGCACGCGCTGGAACACCGCGAGCGCGGAGTCGGGTTCGTGGCGCGCCCGATGCAGGTTGCCCAGATGCAGCTGGGTCTCGATGGTCGGCGATGCACCTGCACCCAAGAGAGCTTGCCGGAGTGCCAGCGCCTCGCGATAGAGCCGAAGCGGTTCGTCCCGGTCCCCGCCTGCGGTCTTCAGGTCGACCGCGAGTTGATCCAGGCTCTCGGCCACTTCGGGGTGGCGCGTGCCGAGCCGCTGTCGTCGAGCGCGCAGCGCCTCGCGGTCGAGTGCGATCGCGCGCGGCACGTCGCCGAGTGCGAAGCTGGCGCGCGCCAGCGCACTGCGGATGCGAGCGCAGTCCTCATGCCCGTCCCCGAGCCAGCGCACGCGGGTCGTGAGCGAGCCGGAGCGCGCGGCCGCTGCTGCCACGGCGTCTCCTCCCGCGAGCAGGGAGTCGGCCGCCAACGCCATCGCATCGGCGCGAGCGAGCTCGGACCTCGCGGCGGGTGGCAGCGACGCGATCCGCGACAGCGTGTGCATCTGGCGCTCGGCGTCCGCACGCCTCCATGCGGGTGTGTCGCGCTCCGAGTTCGCGACCCGCTGCTGTTCGCGTGCGAGCGCCAGCGCACCAGTCACGTCGCCTTGAGCACGCCGGGATGCGATGGCTGCGTCAAGCGCCGTGGCGCGCGCGTGCGCTGCGGGAGACTCCGGGAGTTCGAAGGCGGGCCGGCAGGACGCGAACAGCAGGCCGATGGCGCATCCGCATGCGAGCAGGAGGCGCCGTCGTGAGCGGACACGAACGCTCATACGTGCGCCGCCGTTAGTGGGAGCGAGGGGGATCACACCCTCATCGCTCCTGCCAGCCCGCCCGTGCCCTTGCGCCGATCGAGTCCGGGCGCAGCGCGAGCCGGCGGCGCAGCGAATCCGCCGCGGCCGAATCGCCGGAGGTGGCGAGCGCGACCGCGAGCGACCACTGTAGTTCGCCGAGCCACGGTTCCGGCACGACGGCGGCGTTCACGCCGCGCAGCGTGCGCACCGCGCGCCGGGCATCCCCGGTGAGCAGTTCGGAGTTCCCGAGGTAGATCCGCCGAACCTGTTCGGTCGGTCCGGTCGCCGTGGCAGCGGCGAGTGTTCGCCGCGCACCGGCCAGGTCGCCGCGTGCGTAAGCCGCGAGTCCGCGCGCCACCGCCGCATCCATCTCCGAGGCGTCCGCGTCGCGGGTCAGGATGCTGGCGTCGGGGAGCGGGAGTGGAGCCGCCGCGACGGGCCGGAGCGTGCCTGGGCCCTGCGAGATCCGCACCGCCAGTGGCACGGACACCACGATCAACGCCGCGGCGACGGCGAGCCACCGGTGCGGCCACCTGTGAACGGCGCTGCGGATGGGCGTCGGGCCGATGGCAACCACCGCGGGTGCGTGCGGAAGCGCGGCCAGTGTCCCGGCGGCGCGCGCGTGCGAGCGCGCTTGTGCCGCGGCGAACACGCGCATGCGCTCAGCGCACGCGGGACAGTCGCGCACGTGGGACAGCACCAGCTCGCGGTCGATCGCGGGCAGCAACCCGTTCACCAGGTCGAGCAGCCGATCGTCGTTCGCGTGTCCTCGCTCGATCATGACGGGACTCCAGGGTCCTGGGGTTCTCGCATTGCCGGCATGTTCCCTTCGCCCTCGCGAGCCATGTCCTCGAGCACCTCCCACAACCGCACGAAAGCCTCCTTCGGGAACTCGGTCAGATCATGACCCTTGTTCCCCATGCACCGGCGCAGTCCCTCGCGCGCACGCTGGTTGATCACATCGACGTGGTCCGTACGGAGCCCGATCTGTGGATGCTCGGCAATGTCCTTGCTGTTCATCTCGTAGAACGCCCGGTAGAACCACACCCGCCGGTCCCTTTCGGGTAACTGGGTGACGCAATCGCGCAGTGCCGCAGCGAGTTCGCTTGCCTCCACGGACGCCTCCGCCGAGGGCGCGCTCGCGCGCTCCGATGGCAATGGGCCTACGTCCATCCACTCTTCCATGGCTTCGACATCGCCCGGGAGATCTCCCCGGCTGGACTCCCGTCGGGTCGCGGTGACATGGTCGAGCCACCCGTTCCGCGCCGCGTGCGAGAGGTACCGGACGATCTCGCCGGAATGACGCCCGGAGAGATCCCACGCCCCGGATTCTGCCCGGAGCAGCAGACCTAACGCCTTCTCGGAAGCCAGGTCCTGGATCTCATCGTCCCAGGAGGAGTTGGCGCGGCGTGCGTAGCCGCGCAGGAAGCGCTCGAGCACCTGGACCAGCAGGCACCAGAATGCGGTTCGCGCGTGTTCGCGCCCGGGCTGTCCGCCGGCGAGTCTCAGTTGCGGCTGGAGCCTCGCCAGTTCGGCGGGCCACAGCGGGGCGGGGGCCTCGGAGGAGCGCATCGCGCGATACTGCCGCATGCGCCGGGGGGGCAGCAAAGCACCAAGCGTGCGGCCGGGGGCCGCGCGGTTTGGAGACAGGAAGGGTGTTCGCTGCCGCTCAGCGCCTCGCGCCGGCTCCCGCCAGTTCATCCAGTACCAACTGGCCCACCTGATCGGTACCGAAACCCGAATCCATGCCGAGGTTCGGCAGTTTGTGCGAGCGCAGCAGGCGCACCACCGCGTCCTCGATCTTCGTGGCGGCGGCCTTCTCGCCCAGGTACTCGAGCATCATGCTCACCGCCATGATCGTGGCCAGCGGGTTCGCAAGGTTCTGGCCCGCGAACTGCGGCGCCGAGCCGTGGATGCTCTCGAACAGGCTTATCTTGCCGGGGTGCAGGTTGGCACTCGAGGCGATGCCGAGCCCGCCCACGAGGGCCGCGCCCAGGTCGGTGAAGATGTCGCCGAACATGTTGCTGGTGACCACCGTGTCGTACTGCTCGGGCGACGTGACCACGAACATGCACGCCGCATCGATGTACTGATGTTCACGCGTGACGTCCGTGTACTCCGCGCCGACCTCGGCGAACGTGCGCGTCCACAGCTCCATCGCCCGCACCGCATTCGCCTTGGTGAGCAGCGTCAGCTTCTTGCGCTGATTGCGCGCGCGACAGGTCTCGAACGCGTGACGGATGACGCGCTCCACCCCCTTGCGCGTGAAGATGATCTCCTGGGTCGCGACCTCGTCGGGCGTGCCCTTCTTGAACTGCCCCCACATGCCGGCGTAGGCGTCTTCCGTGTTCTCGCGCACCACCATGAAGTCCAGATGCTCGGGCCGCTTGCCCTTCAGTGGTGTGAGCGCTTCGTCGTACAACTTCACCGGCCGCATGTTGGCGTACAGGTCGAGCCCGAAGCGCAGCTTCGCGATGATGCCGAACTCCAGGAATCCCGGTGCCACGCGCGGGTCGCCGATCGCGCCCAGCAGGATGGCTTGATGTTTCGCCACCGCGGCGAACGAATCCTCGGACATGACTTCCTGTGTCTTCAGGTAGTGCTCGGCGCCGAACGGGTAGTGCGTGGATTTGACGCCGAAGCCCTCGAGCGCGGCGACGCGGTCCAGCACGCGCAGGCCCTCGCGTACGACCTCGGGGCCGATGCCGTCTCCGGGGATCACAGCGATGTCGTACGAGCGGGACATGGGGCTACCTTCAGAAGGGGTGGTGGAGCGGGATGGCATCAGGGCTTGAGCACGTACTCGACCGAGGCCCAGGCGCGTTGCGGCTTGTCGAACTTGCGCGCCGGGAAGAAGCGCCAGGTACCGATCTCGCCGATGACGTGGTTGATCACGCCGGCCGGCACCTGCGCTTCGGTGACGTAGGGAAGCTCGGCCAGTACGGCGTGGCCGGTCTCATCGACGAGCACCTGCACGAAAACCTGCGCGGGCTTCGTCAGTTTCATCTCCGCACGCAGCGAGTCCGACGGTGGCGTCTGCGGGTTGTATACCAGCGTCGGCTGCGAATCGAACTGCACGAACTCCTCCTGCTTGGGCCGCTTCGCCGATGTGAGCAGGGCGCAGGAGCGGACTCCCGTCAGGAAGCGCGTGGGCAGCGAGTCGGCGGACATGCCCGGCAACCGCAGCCGTGTCAGCGCCAGCGCGGGGTCACGCCAGTTGGAGTCGAGCGCTGCCGCCGCCTCGAGTCGCGCGCGGGCCTCGGCACGCCGGCCGCCCTTCCAGGCACACAGCCCAGCCACGTACTGCGCTTCGGGCAGCCACGGTTCGAGGTAGCAGGCCCACGCTGCTGCCGCCTCACTGAACGCGGCATCGCCGTCACGACCGGCTGCCAGCGCCAGCAACAGTGCTTCCTTGCCCGACAACGGTCGTGCCTGGGCAGCACGGCTCGCCATGCTGAGCGCTTCCTTCCAGTCGCGCCGCGCGTACGCCAGTTCGGCGCGCGCCCGGGCCACGTACCAGTACCAGCCGTCGAACGAGCCATTCACCCACATGCCCTCGCGCTGGAACGGGTACTCCGTGCGCCGGACAAGACCTGCCGTGTCGCCGAGTGCGGCGGTGAGCAGCGGACCGTGCAGCCGCGCCCACGCGGAGTCCACGAGCCCGGTGCGGGCCTCGTCGAGCGCGATGGCGAGTTCGACATCGGCGTCCGGGCCCTGCATGCCGCGCAGGGTCTTGAGCGCGACGAGCGCGCTCGCGTAGTTGCCCTGTTCCTCGAACACGCGGGCCTGCGTGGCGAGGTCGATCGGGCGCTTGGTGGCTGCTGCGGCCGGCTTGGCGACCGCCGCCGGGCGCTTCGCGAGCGTGGGCTTGGCCGCGGGTGCGGCATGCGCCGCGATCGCGCACACAAGCAGCGTCACGAGTGTGAGCACGACGCAGGATGCGCGGACAGGGGAGCGGAGGGAGGGGAGCGCCATCACGACACCCGTGTCTCATCGAGGGCGGCCAGCACTGCGCGGATCTCGTCGTCGGTGAGCACGCGATCCACCGACTTGGCACGCTGGAACACGGCCTGCACGCGTTCCGGTGTGGCGGCCAGCTTGCGGTTCTCGAGCCAGAACACGACGTTGCTCTCGCCGCTCATCGGGCCGACCTCGATCTCCTGATGGCGGCCCACCATGTCGGCGGGCACGCCCGAATACACGCGGTCGGCGAGCCAGTGGTCGCCCTTCTTGAATGCCTTGATGACGGCCGCCGCATGCACGCCGGTGCCGGTGCGGAACGCGTCAGCACCCACGACCGGATAGTTGACCGGGATCGCCACGCCCGTGGCGGTACTGGTCTTGCCACAGTAGTCGGGCAGCGAAGTGAGGTCGTTGTCGATCCAGCCCATGAGCTTCAGGTTCACCAGCAGTTGGTCCATGGCGGTGTTGCCGACGCGCTCGCCGATGCCGATCGCGCAGCCGTGCACGCGCGTCGCTCCGGCGCGGATGGCGGCGATGGTGTTGGCGACCGCGAGCCCGCGGTCGCTGTGGCCGTGCCAGTCGAGGCCCACGTCGGCGCCGCTCTCGAGCACGACCTGTCTGGCGAAGCGCACCAGGTTCGCGGCACCCGTCGGCGTGGCATGGCCGACCGTGTCGCACAGGCACAGGCGCTTGGCCCCGCATTCGATCGCGGTCAGGAACAGCCGGCGCAGAGTCTCGGGCCGTGCCCGGACCGTGTCCTCGGTCACGTACATCACCGTGAGGCCCTGCTTCACGGCGAACGTGATGGCGTCGCGCGTGTGCGCGAGCATCATGTCCTCGGTCCAGTTCTCGGCGTACTGGCGGATCGGGGACGAGCCGATGAACGTGCACACCTCGATCGGCAGCCCGGTCTTCTGCTGGATGTCGGCGACCGGTTCGATGTCGCGGACCATCGTGCGTGCCGCGCAGTTCGCGGCGATGGGCAGCTTGGCGTCGACGATCTCCTGGGCCAGTCGCGTGACGTCGCGCACGACGTGTGCCCCGGCTCCGGGCAGGCCGATGTCCGCGGTGTCGAGGCCGAGCCGCGCCATCAGATGCAGGATCTCGATCTTCTGTTCGATGGTCGGGGTCCGCACGGAGGGCGACTGCAGCCCGTCGCGCAGCGTCTCGTCGTCGAACTGGACCTTGAACGCCGGTTTCTCCCAGCGCTCGCCGGCTTCGTTCCAGTCGTGGATGAGGTCGCGTTCCTGGCTCATGGGACGACTCCTGATGATGCGCAGCGGGTGGATCCGGGCCGGGGCTTCGTGCTCACGATGGCGTGCCACTTCGCTCGCGATCGAGGACAGTTGCCGGTCACTCGCGGAACGAGTCCGCGGGTGACCGGCGGAGTGTGCCTCAGGCGCGTTCGATCAGCACGGCCATACCCTGGCCGCCGCCGATGCACGCCGAGGCGACGCCGAACTTCTTGCCGCGCAGCCCCAGTTCCACGACCAACGTGTAGATGAGGCGCGTGCCTGTTGCACCGAGTGGGTGCCCCAGGCCGATCGCGCCGCCATTGACGTTGACCTTGTCACGGTCCAGGTCCAGGTCCTTCTCGACCGCCAGGTACTGGCCTGCGAACGCTTCGTTGATCTCGAACAGGTCGACCTGGTCGAGCTTCATGCCGGCGCGCTCCAGCACCTTGCGGATCGCGGGCGCGGGACCGAAGCCCATGACCGAGGGATCGACGCCGACATACGACCAGCCGCGCACGTAGGCCAGGGCCTTCTTACCGGCCTTCTGTGCGTTCGCTCCCGTGGTCAGGATGACTGCGGCGGCGCCGTCGACGATGCCCGAGGCATTGCCGGCCGTCACCATCGACTCGGGTCCGAACGCGGGCGGCAGTGCGGCGAGCCGGTCGATCGACGTGCCGGGGAACAGATGATCGTCCTTCTCGACCATCGCACTCTTCTTGCCCTGCTTCACTTCGACGGGCACGATCTCCTGTGCGAAGCGGCCGTTGTTGTTGGCCGTGTTCGCGCGATCGTGCGAGCGCAGGGCGAACTCGTCCTGCTGCTGGCGCGTGATGCCGTACTTGCGTGCCAGGTTGTCGCTGGTCTGCGCCATGTAGAAGCCGCAGTAGCTATCTTTGAGCGCCGAGAACAGCGAGTCTTCCAGCGCCGGCCCGGGGCCCAGCTTGATGCCACCGCGCGCACCGCGCAGCACGTGCGGCGCCTGGCTCATGTTCTCCATGCCGCCGGCGATGCACCAGTTCGCTTCACCCAACTGCAGCATCTGCCCGGCGCTGGCCACCGACTGCAGGCCTGAACCACACAGCCGGTTCACGGTGAGCGCGGGACACTCATCCGAGACGCCGGCCTTCAAGCCCACGTGACGCGCGCCGTAGATCGCATCGGCCGAGGTCTGGAGCGCGTTGCCCATGACGACGTGGTCGATCATGCCCGGCGCGATGTCCGCGCGGTCGAGCGCGCCGCGCGCAGCGGCCGCACCCAGATCGATCGCGGACATACTGCCGAGCGCGCCACCGTTCTGGCCGTCGCCGCGCTTGCCGCCGAGCCACTCGGCCATGGGGGTGCGTGCGCCCGAGAGAATCACGATGTCGGGAAGTCCGTTGCTGGACAAGGTGTTACTCCTCGCGTCGAATGTCGTGGATGAAGCAAGCGTCGAGGAGTTGCGGGCCTGGATCGAGCCCGGCGCCTCGCGCGGGATGTTGTCTTCAAGATGCGCGACGCTAGCACCGGGTGCAGGGGTGGACAAGGCGACCCCCGGCGGACGTCAGGGGTTCGAAAGGACGGCTCGCAGCGTGCTACGTTGCCGCGCATGAAGAGCCATACGGAGTACCTGACGATGAACATCCCCGAGCGCCGCGCGTTCGTGAACATCACGCACGATGTGGCCGCCGCGGTGCAGAAGTCCGGCGTGCGCGAGGGGCTGGTGCTGGTGAACGCCATGCACATCTCGGCGAGCGTGTTCATCAACGACGACGAGTCCGGGCTGCACCACGACTACGACGTCTGGCTCGAGAAGCTGGCGCCGCATGCGCCCGTGAGCCAGTACCGCCACAACGACACCGGCGAGGACAACGCCGACGCGCACCTGAAGCGCCAGATCATGGGTCGCGAGGTGGTGGTCGCGATCACGAACGGCAAGCTCGATTTCGGTCCATGGGAGCAGGTGTTCTACGGCGAGTTCGACGGCCGGCGCAACAAGCGCGTGCTCATCAAGGTGATCGGCGAGTGAGCACGCCGCGCGGTCATCACAGTCATGGTCATGAGCCCATGCCGGTGCTAGTGCGAGCGGTGGCGGCGCCGGACCTCGGCTATGTCTGGGAGATGGTGCGCTCGCTCGCCGCCTACGAGCACATGACCGACATCCTGACCGGCTCGGCCGAACGGCTGGCCGGGCTGTTGTTCCATGATCCACCCGCGTTGTTCGGCCTCGTGGCCGAGCGCTCCGACGGCCGGCTCGTGGGCTACGCGCTCTACCACTTCACGTACTCGTCATTCCGCACCAACCAGCGCATGTGGCTCGAGGACCTGTTCGTGGAGGAGAGTGCGCGCGGCAGTGGCGCGGGCGATCAGCTCTTCCACGCGTTCGTGGCCGACGCACTGGCGCGAGGCTGTCATCGCGTCGACTGGCACATGCTGGAATCGAACCCGGCGCGCACGTTCTACGAGCGTCAGGGTGCGCGCCGCACGGACGGCGGCCTGCTGCAGTACGGTATGGACGCGACGGCCATGCAGCGGGTGGTCGAACGCGGTTGAGGCTTCGGGCGTCGCGGACGCGAGCCGGAGCCGACTCACGTGCACGAGACTGCGCACGATCGGGAGGACAGCGATGCCGGAACAAGCGAAGCGCATCGACCGGTTCCTGGCACCGTTCCGCGGGGTCGTGCTGGGGTTGGCGCTCGGCTATGCACTGTTCGCGCTCGTGCGCGACTTCCAGGTGCATCGCGGCAAGGTCGAGGTGCAGGTCATCGCATCGGCCGCCCGCGCCCGCGCTCGCGTGTTCGCCGATGGCGAGTTCATCGGCCGGCTGCCCGAGCCCGCAGCCGGGGACCACGCGTTGCGCACGACGCTGCGCGTGACGGGCTCTTGGCACGAGATCTACCTCGTGACGCTCGATGGCGATACCGTGCGCGCGGACGCCATGGCGAAGGGGCACTTCGCTGTGGTCGACTTCGACAGCGTCGGCCTGCACGAACGGCGCGTGGCGATGCCGGACTAAGCGCTCGCGGCTCGAGGCAGCAGGCCCAGGAGGACCTATGAATCCCCAGCAGGAAGCGCCATCCCGGGGCACGTCAGGCGACACGCAGCGCCGTGCGCTGGCGGTGTTGTTCGCCCGCGTCGTGCTCGGCTTGATCTTCTTCCAGGCCGGGATCTACAAGGTGTTCGTGCAGACGCCTGGCGAGCATGCGCGGCAATGGTTCCTGCCATTCGCCGACACTTTCCTGCCGACGTGGTCGCTGTGGGTGATGGGGCTCACGATCCCGTTCGTCGAGTTGGTCGGCGGGTTCCTGGTCCTGGTCGGCCTGTGGCGCACGCTCGGGCTCGCCATGCTGGGGGCGGTGCTCTGCATCGTGACATTCGGGCACCTGCTCCACGAGCCGCTGTACTCGTTCAGCGAGCACGTCATGCCGCGACTCGCGCTCACCGTGCTGGTGCTGGTGCTGCCCGCCGCCTGGGACCGCTGGTCGGTGGACGTCTGGCGCTCGCGCCGCTAGCGGGGTAGCGCGCGCAGTCGAGCCGCGAGTTCGTCGGGCAACGGCTCGGCGAGCAGCGCGTCGACGCGCGCGGAGGTCGCACCATGCTGCGTGAGCCAGCCGAACAGCAGTTCGGCGCGCGCGGCGCGACGCACGCGCTGCTCGGGTTCGTCGTAGCGGCCCATGAGCCAGTAGGCACACGCCCAGCCCTCGGGGCTGGCGAGCGGCAGGCCGCGCCAATGACCGCTCACGTGCATGCGGATGCGCGCGACGAGAGAAGCGCCGGAGGCTGGCGATGCACTCGCGATGCTCGTGCCCGATCCCGCGGAGGATCCGGAGGAGTCGGTGACGGCTTCCCTCGGCACGAAGAACGCGAAGCGCGGGATGATCTCGGTGTGCTGCTCTTCGAAGCTCAGCTTCCAGTCGGCATGGCAGCCGCCATGGCCATGAAACGAGTGCGGCAGGGTGGCGAACAGGAACTGCAATGGTTCGGCGCTGCTCTCGACCTGCAGGTCCCAGTCGTTGACGCGGTCCACGAGGCCGAGTGCCGCGAGCAATCCGCTGCCACCCACGGCCCACTCGATGCCGGCGGCATCGAGCCGTGAGGTGACGACACGCAGCGGCTCGAGCGGCGGTAGCTCCAGTGCGGGCTCGGCACATCGGCGAGCGCCTGGGTCGCACCCTCGGCCATGGCCTCGAGCAGCGGCGCCACGGTCTCACCGATGATCGCGGGCGAAGCGGAGCGCAGGTGCTTGGCGAACGCCTCGGCGATCGCGCCGGGGACGTGGGCCGCGCCGTCCTGGCCCAGCGTGCGCGTGATGCCGTCATAGCCACCGTAACGCGCGGCCAGGAGCTTGCGCATCGCCTGCGCCTCGGTGCTGTCGGCCAGTTGCGGCAGCAGGGTGTCGTGCAGCGCGTCGACGATGTCGGCGGCGCGCTCGGGTTCGTACCCGCTCGCCACCACGCCGCGGATCACCGCGTGCAGCGAGACCGCGAGCCACTCGCGCGCGACGAAGGCCTCGCGCACGGCGTCGTTGTCCGCCGCCGGCGTCGGGGCGAGCACGCCCGAAGCCCGCACGTCCTCGAGCAAGCGCGGCGACACCTCGCGGAAGAACGCCGCGAGTGCGGCCGAACCCGCGCGGACGGTCGGGGCTTCGGCCGTCATCTACTTGGCCGTCCCGCCGAACAGTTCGTGAGCACGCTCGGTCGCCCGGCGCGTCGCACGCACCACGGCCTTCAGCATGGCCACGCGCACACCGCCTTCTTCCAGTTCCATGATGCCGTCGATGGTGGTGCCGCTCGGCGTGGTCACGGCGTCCTTCAGCATGGCCGGATGTTCGCCGGTCTTGACGACCATCGCGCCAGCGCCGGCCACGGTCTGCGCGGCGAGCTTCAAGGCGACCGCGCGTGGCAGCCCCATCTTCACGCCGCCGTCGGCGAGGGCCTCGATGACGATGTACAGGAACGCCGGCCCGCTCGCCGACAACCCGGTGACCGCATCCATGTGGCGTTCGTCCAGGAGCAGGGTCTCGCCCACGGCGCCGAACATCTGCTCGGCCCGCGCCAGATGCTTGGCCCCTGCGCGCGAACCACCGGCGATCGCGGTCATCCCCTGACGCACGAGCGCGGGCGTGTTCGGCATCGCGCGCACGACCGGCACTCCCGCACGCACATGCGCCTCGATGAGCGCCGTGCTCACCGACGCCGCGGCCGAGATGAGCAACTGCGAGCTCTTCAGGAGCGGGCCGATCTCGCGCATGACGGGGATGGCCTGCTGCGGCTTGACGACCAGCAACACGACTTGCGCACCCTGCACGGCTTCGGCATTCGAGGCCGCCGCTCGCACGCCCAACCGGCGCGCCACTTCACGCGCACTGGCCTTGTGCGCGGTCGTCACCACGACGTCGCGCGGCGAAGTGAGCCCGGCTTCGATCAGGCCGCGGATGAGCGTCTCGCCGAGCTGGCCGGCGCCGAGGACGGCCAGCTTCAAGCGAGCACGGGAACGTGAGCGGAGCGCGGCGGACATGAGGGACCTGACTGGGTGAAGGGAAGGAGTTCATGAGCGAGACGGGAACACCCGTTCACGGGAGAGCTTCGAGCGGACGGTAGAGCCAATAGCCGTCCACCCACTCGGTTTTCCGGTAGTGCTGCTGGACGGCCGTCGCGAAAGCAGTCCCGAACTGGAAGTCACGGTACCACTCCAACCCACGTTCCTCGGTCTCTATCCGAAGGACGATCAGCGCGAAGGCCCGCCGCTGAACCTGCTCGACCAACGCCCGCGCTCTCGGGTCTCCCCGCCGCTCGCGGGAGCGGATCGCCCCGGCGTCGGCGATCACCGGAGTGCGGCCTGCCATGAGCGCGAGCAACGGGTCCTCGGTCAGCACCGGCCCGGGCTCGGAGCGGATCGCTTGTACGATGTGCGCGCGGATCTCGATCGGCTGGTGCATCTGCCGTGCGAACGACTGACCATCCCGCCACAGCGCACCGGTGAACACCAGCAAGGCGAGCACCTGAGCGGAGCGTGGGACGCGGTCCCAAGCCAGTCCCGTCACCGCCGCGGCGAGCGCGAGAGTGGTGACGAGGTGGTTGTGGTCGGCGCCACGGTTCGACATCACTCCGACCGCGATCACGAGCGCCGAACCGAGCACGATCGCCGATCGCCGTGCCGTTTCGTCACGCGTGCGAAGCGCGACCAGCGTGCCGGCCGCGATCAGGGCGATCTCGGAGAAGGCCGCGCCATAGCGCAGCAACTCGCTGGCCCCCCGTAACGGGTGCGACGCGTTCGGTGGGGCGAGGAACATGTAGCCGAGGATCTCGCGGTACCACTCCGGAGCGTGCAGCGGCAGCAGCAGGAGGAAACCGGTCAGTGCGCAGAGTGCGAAGCGGCCCGCGAAGCGAGACAGCCCGCCTGCATCACGGGACACGACCGCCGCGAGGACCACGGCGAGTGGGATCGTGACTTCGGTGAGCTTGGTGAGCATCGCCAGGGCGGCGAGTGCCGGCGCGCCCCAACCACGCTGGGCGGGGTCGCGCTGCCAGGCGGCAAACGCCGCCACCGTGAACGCCGCCGCGAGCAGGTCAGCGCGGCCGGCGAGCGTCGCGAGCTTGACCGGGAACGCGGTGAGTAGCGCCGCCACCGCCACCGCGCAGGCGGCGCGGCCGCCACCCAGCGTCCTGGTCGTCATGACGACCGCGGCGACGAGCGCGCTTGCGGTCAGCACGCTTGCGATCCGCAGCGCGTGCAGCCATGAGGCGCCCGACTCGTGGACCACTGCGACGAGTGCGGGGAAGGGCGGTGCGTAGAGTGAGCACAGGCTGAGCGATTGCACCTCACGCCCCGGTGTCTCGCCGCGCGACAGGCCGTCCGCGAGCGCGGCGATGATCCCCGAGGCGTGATTGATCCCGACCGCGGTGTCCCATACGCCACGCTGCGCCCACAGCCACGCCCCCAGCGCCAGCGTCAGGCTCGCGCCGGCGATCAGCGCACCCGGCCTGTCACGTGGCGGCGCGGGCATGACCGTAGCAGTGGGAGAGGCGGCCAACGGAAGTCTCCTGTCCGGGTGAACGACGGGCCGGCGGGTGCTTCGCGCCGGCCCGTCATGACTCGCGCTGGTCAACCCTCTCACGAAGGCGGGGTCGTGCTCCAGTCGTAGAAACCCTTGCCCGACTTCCGGCCATGCAGGCCCGCAAGCACCATGCGCTTCAGGAGCGGCGGGGCCGCGAAACGCGGCTCCTTGAACTCGTCGAACATGATCTCGCTGATGTAATACGTGGTGTCGAGTCCGACGTAATCGGTGAGGAACAGTGGCCCCATCGGGTAACCGCAGCCGAGCTTCATGGCATTGTCGATGTCGTCACGGCTCGCGAGTCCCTGCTCGAACACCCGGATGGCGTCGAGCATGAACGGCACCAGCAGGCGATTCACGACGAAACCGGTGGAGTCACCGCAGTTGACGACCGTCTTGCCGATCGCCATGCACCATGCGTTCACGTCGGCGATCGCCGCAGCGTCGCTGCGCACCGTGCGCACGACCTCGACCAGCTTCATGAGCGGCACGGGGTTGAAGAAGTGCAGCCCGATGAAGCGGTCCGGACGCTTGCAGAAGTTGCTCATCTCGGTGATCGACAGGCTCGAGGTGTTGGACGCGAAGATCGCGCCCGGCTTCACGATGCCCTCGAGCGCGCCGTACAGCTCCTTCTTCAAGCCGAGGTTCTCGGGCGCGGCCTCGACGATGAGGTCGCAGTCGGCGAGGTCCTCGAGCTTCACGGTGCCGGTCAGGTTCTTCTTCACCTTGTCGAGTTCGTAGGGCGGAACCTTGCCCTTGTCGACGCCGGCCTGCAGGAACTTGTAGATGGCACCGGTGCCCTTTTCGAGAGCGTTCTGTGAGACTTCGCGCACGATGGTGGGAAAGCCCGCCTGGGCGCTGACCTGCGCGATGCCGCTGCCCATGAGGCCGCAGCCGATCACGCCGATTTTCTGGATCGCCATGGTAGTGAACCCCCGGAAGATGCTCTATTGCGGTAGGAAGCAGGATGGATGGAGTGCGTGTGCGACAGCGCGGGGCCGAGGATAGGTGGCGCATGGAGCGCACACAAGCGCGCCGGGAGGCGGGAAAGACGCGGTGAGCGGGTGGCGCGTGCATGCGCCGGGGGGGCTCCTTTAGGCTGCCGGTGAGCACGCCCGGCCAGCCAGGAGGGCACGTTCCACTCGTTCCATCGAGGATCCCGTGCGAGAACCTGCCGTGTCCACCACCCGAGCGCTGTGGTGGTGCTGCCTCCTCCTCGTGCTCACGGGGCATGCTCGTGCCGCCGCGTCGTCATCGTCCCCCGATGTCACTACCGATGTTACTTACGTGCTGGGCATCCTGGAGCGCGGACCCGCGTGGACACCCGAGCGCACGCCGCACACCGACAGCATCCAGGCGGGTCACATGGCGAACATCGGCCGCATGGCGACCGCCGGCGTGCTCGCCGCCGCCGGGCCGTTCGCGGGGTCGGGTCCGACGCGCGGAATCTTCGTGTGGGAGCCCGGCACGCGTGCGATCGACTCGCTGCTCGCCGGAGACCCGGCGATCGCATCGGGGCGGCTGACGTGCCGGAGATACGCTTGGCGGGCGCCCGCCGGGCTCGGCAAGGATTACCAACGCCGACTCGCCGAGCGCGGGCTCGAGGCTCAGGGGCAACCGGACTCGATGGTCGTGTTCGGTTTCGTGCTGCTGCGCCAGGCCCCGGCGGCCGGTGCGAGCCCGGGTGCGGCGGACCAGGGACTCGAGCGCTCTCGTCGCGACTACCACCAGAACCTGCACGCGGCTGGCCGGCTGATCTTCTCGGGGGATGTGGAAGGAGAGGGCGACTTGCGGGGCGTGCTCATCATGATCGGCGATAGCGCCACGGTCGCCGCCGCCGCCGCGCAGGATCCCGCCGTTCGCGCGCATCGACTCACATCTCAGGTATTGGGCTGGTGGAACGCCTGGGGCACGATCCCGGGTCACTGATCCGAGCACTTGGGCCACCACCTGGGCCACGGGCGCCAGCGTGCGACAACGGATACAGTGGGCGTGATGCAGTCCCGAGCTCCACGGTCCCCGAGAGCTCGCTCCATCCACACGACAGTGCGCCGTCGCTCGACTTCGGAACGGAAGGCCGGACCCATGGACGATACTCACGGCAGCATCGAAGGCAGCATCGAAGGCATCATAGAATCACTCACGCTCGAAGCCACATCGAAGATCGTCCTGCTCGTGCTCGATGGGCTGGGCGACCTGCCGAACGCCGCGTTCGGCGGGCACACACCGCTCGAAGCCGCGCGCACGCCCCACCTCGACTCCATCGTGCCGATGAGCGCGCAGGGCCGGCTCGTGCCGGTCGCTCCCGGCATCACGCCCGGCAGTGGACCCGGGCACCTTGGATTGTTCGGCTACGATCCGCTCACGCATCCGGTCGGCCGCGGTGTGCTCGAGGCCCTCGGCGCCGGGATCGATCTCCAGCCTGGCGACGTGGCGGCGCGTGCCAACTTCTGCACCGTCGATGCGGCCGGTGTCGCCACCGATCGCCGCGCGGGCCGCATCCCGACGGAGACGTGTGTAAGACTGGTCGAGCTCCTCAAGAAAGCAGCTTCGCGCTTCGAGGACATCGACATCATGCTGCAGGCCGGCAAGGGCCACCGCTTCGTCGCGGTGATGCGCGGCCCCGGTCTCGGCGGCGCGGTCAGCGATGCCGACCCTCATAAAGAGGGCAAGCCGATTCCGGCCGCGCACGCGCTCGAAGCCGGGGCCACGCACGAGAAGGCCGCGCGCATCGCCAATGCATTCGTGCGGCGCGCTGCAGAGGTGCTGAAGAACGAGCACCCGGCCAATGCCGTGCTCCTGCGCGGGCTCGCCGAGCGTCCGCGCTACGCCAGCTACCTCGAGCGCTTCAAGTTGCGCGCCGCCGCGATCGCGGCCTACCCGATGTATCGCGGTGTGGCGAGCCTGGCCGGGATGGACCTGTTCGTGCCGGGGGACTCCCCGGACGACGCGTTCGCCATGGCGGCGAAGCAGTGGGCGAGTCACGACTACCTGTTCATCCATATCAAGGGCACCGACATGGCGGGGGAGGACGGCGACTTCGCTGCCAAGGTCGCCGTCATCGAGGCTGTGGATGCCGCCCTGCCGAGGTTGCTCGCACTAAAGCCCGACGTGTTGTGCATCACCGGGGACCACTCCACGCCGGTCCCCATGAAGGGTCATTCCTGGCATCCGGTTCCCGCATTGGTGCGGTCGGCCGTATGCTTCGCGGACGGTTATCCCCGTTTCCATGAGAAGGCCTGCCGGGTGGGCGCGCTTGGGGACCTTGCCAGCAAGGACCTCATTGCGGTACTGCTTGCCAACGCCGGGCGTCTCGACAAGTACGGAGCCTGAATGCTCGATCGACGCCACATTCTGCCTCGCATCATGCCTTGCATCGCGGCCGTATCGCTGGTCGCGCTCGTCTGCGTTCCTGCTGCCCGCGCGGCTGCTCCCGCCCCACTGTCGAATCCGGTCTACGGCTTCCCGTTGCCGGGCGACTATGTAACGCCAGCCAATGCCGCCTCCGCTGGACTGGCATTGTCCGACCGCTGGCTCGGCGAATCACCGTTCGAGAATCCCGCGGCTGGAGTCGCGCAGGGTATCCAGATCTCGCCGTTGTTCCAGCGCATCAGCCGCCAGGACCTCACGTCGCAGAATCGCGACGTCGACCAGAACGTCGGCTATCCCGACGTCGCGGGTGGCGCATTGTCATTGCGGTTCGGCAAGTGGGGAGTCGTCCTCTACGGCTGGCAGCCCGTGCTGCGGCTCGAACAACAGGCCTACTCGCAGGGCCCGATCGCATCCCCGGCTGCCGTCGACCAGCAGGCGTTCCAGCGCGAGGTGCGGTCCGGGCTTGCACTGTCGCGTGGCTTCGGGGACGACCTGCGCTTCGGGCTGTCGGGCGAGTACGTCTATCGCTCCGACTCCTACGAGACGCACGAGAAGTCCGGCAGTCCCACCGCCGGCGACCGCGTACTCGAGTTCACGGGCAGCGCCATCGGCGTCGGGGCGGGGTTCGCCTACGCGCGCGATCCCGACAAGCCGTGGGGCAGCTGGGTCGGCGGGGCCGTGCACTACACATCGGAGCTCAAGATCGACGGCACGCTCGAGGAGTCGTTCGGGACCGGCACACAGACGGTCGCCGCCACCCGCGGAGCCGAGGTCACCGGCGGCATCTCGGCGCGCGTGACCGTGGCTCCCGCCACGCGCGTCGTGGCCGGCGTTTCGGCTCGCAGCGGTGCCGACTGGGCTGGCTTCGACTTCGGGACCGGGGCGGGCGCCAGCTACGGCATCGGCCTGGACTGGAAGGACGACGAGTTGCCGTGGGGCGCGCGCTTCGGTGTGGGGCAGGAGGCCAACCCCGACGCCATCGAGCAGAAGGCCGGGTTGCTCACGATCGGCTTCACGTGGGTGTCGGGCGACCTCGTGCTCGACCTAGGGCTCATGCACCGGAACCTTGCTCGTGAGGGCTTCCCGAACTCGGCCGACGACCGCGCCGTCGGCAGCATCCGGTTCAGCTTCTAGGCTTCATCGCACCTGGCCCCCGCGGCCCGGGGGAGCAGCTCCCCGCGCCTCCGGATGGTGCGAGGCCCTGTGCTATGCTCGGAAGCGCTTTCGCGGCACCGCAGGGCCCTGTGCGGGCGACGCGCATCGCGCGCACCTGTCACCGCTCCGCGGGGGGCGGGCTTTGCACGGCCGGTCCCGAACCCATGCATGCGAGAGTGGCGAAACTGGCAGACGCGCCGGATTTAGGTTCCGGTGGGGCAACTCATGGGGGTTCGAATCCCCCCTCTCGCACCACTCTGCTCGCAGCAAGTTCCCGAAATGCCGCAGCGCTGGTCCTCCCGGTCGTCACCGCGCTTCATGCTCCATCCGCCGGTCGTGACGCCGGGCCCGATATCCGAATCCATGAATCCCCCTGAACCGAACGAAGGACTCTCCCGACGATGACGCATACCGTTCGCGAAACCGGCCAGTGGCAGCACACGCTGACGATCGAGGTCCCCACCGACGAAGTCGAACTCCGTCTGGGCGAGGTCTCCCGACGCTTCCAGCAGCAGGTCAGCATGCCCGGCTTCCGGAAGGGCAAGGTCCCGATGGAGCGCGTGCGCCAGGACTTCGCCGCCGAGATCGAGCGCGAGTTCCTGGAGCGCTTCATCCCCGAGGTGACGCACCGCGCGCTGCGGGAATCGCAGCTCGCCGCGGTCGTGCCGCCGGCGGTCCAGAACCTGCGCTTCACGCCCGGCCAACCGCTGTCGTTCGATGCCGTGGTGGATGTCGCGCCGCAGGTGGAGATCAAGGACTGGAAGGGCTACCCGCTGGTGCGGCGCATCCGGAAGGTCGAGGACCCCGCGGTCGACGGCATGCTGAACCAGCTGCTGCAGGAGTCCGCCGTGTTCGCCGATGTCGAGCGCGCCGCCGGTGCCGGCGACGTTCTCCTGCTGGACTCCCAGCGCCTGGACGCCAACGGCCGCCGGCTGGCCGGCACCCGCAGCAAGGGTGCCCGCATCCAACTCGGCGCCCCGGAACTGCTGCCGGACCTCGAGAAGGGGCTGATGGGGGCCGAGGCGGGGCAGGAGCGGACGATCGCAGTCAGCTACCCGGCCGACTTCCGGCAAGAGGAGATGGCCGGCCAGACGGTCCGCTACCTGGTCAACATCAAGAAAATCCAGGAGAAGAAACTCCGTCCCCTGGACGATACCTTTGCAAAGGACGTGTTCGGGCTGGACGGCATCGCCACCCTGCGCGACCGCGTGCAGGCCAATCTCGAAGGCGAGGATGGCCAGCGCGTGCGCCGGGAGGTCGAGGCCCAGGCCATCGACGAGCTCGTCTCGCGCCATCCCATGGACTTGTCGCCGCGGCTCGTGAACTACATGCTGGAGCAGGTGGTCCACGAGCAGACCGGCGGCCGTGAGGTGTCGGAGGATCTCAAGAAGCAGCTCGAAGAGCATTACCGTCCTGGAGTCGAACGCTCGCTCAAGCGGGAGATCCTGCTCATCGCCTTGGCGAAGCAGGAGAAGCTCGACGTCACGGCCGAGGAGGTGGGCGCGCAGATCATGCGGCTCGCCGAGTCGGATCCGAAGAACGCCGCCCGCGTGCGCCAGCACTACGCTACAGCCGATCGCCGCAAGGCGCTGGCGGAGTCGATGCTCGAGAAGAAGGCGCTGGACCTGATCATCGTAGCGGCGAAGACGAGAGACGAGATACTGGACCCCTCCGTGGAGCTCCCGGCGGCCCGGTGATTCCATCGAGTTGTGACACTCTGTACCGAAGATGAAGCACGAAGGTGCCGATGACCTTCGCGACCGACACAGAAAGGGACCTAGGGATGGCTTCCGTTCCGTTCGTGGTAGAGCAGACTGGACGTGGTGAGCGCGCATACGACATTTATTCGCGTCTGCTCAAGGACCGCATCATCTTCATTGGTACGCCGATCGACGATTACATCGCGAACCTCGTCGTCGCCCAGATGATCTTCCTCGAGGGCGAGGACCCGGATCGTGACATCAACCTGTACATCCAGAGCCCGGGCGGAGTGGTCTCGGCCGGCTTGGCCATCTACGACACGATGCAGTTCGTGAAGTGCCCGGTCAGCACGCTGTGCATGGGCCTCGCGGCTTCGATGGGCGCGGTGCTCCTCACGGCTGGCGCGACCGGCAAGCGCTACTGCCTGCCGAACGCGAAGGTCATGATCCACCAGCCGCTCGGTGGCGCGTCGGGCCAGGCCTCGGACATCGAGATCGCGACTCGCGAGATGCTCAAGACGCGCGAGCAGCTGAACAACATCCTTGCCAAGCACACCGGCAAGCCGGTCGAGCAGATCGTCAAGGACACCGATCGCAACTATTGGATGACGCCTGAAGAGGCCAAGGCCTACGGCTTGGTCGACGAGATCATCGAGAAGCGACGCTGAGCCGGGCGGCCCGTCACGGGCCGCTCTGCCGACACCCGTCATCATCGAGGACAGGACCCGCATGAAGAAGCGCATCGCGACGCCGCACCCGATTCGCTGTTCGTTCTGTGGACGTGGCCAGGATGAAGTCGCCCGGCTGGTCTCCGGACCGTCGGTGTACATCTGTAGCGAGTGCGTCAAGTTGTGCAACGACATCCTCGAGGGTGAGACCGAGCGCGAGACGCCGGCGGCGAACGGTTCGCTGCCGAAGCCGTCGGAGATCAAGAAGATCCTCGACGATTACGTCGTCGGCCAGCATCGCGCCAAGAAGACGCTCGCGGTGGCGGTCTACAACCACTACAAGCGCATCTACTCGCCGGCGACCGCGGGCGAGATCGAGATCGAGAAGTCGAACATCCTGCTCATCGGCCCCACCGGCACGGGCAAGACGCTGCTCGCCCGCACGCTGGCGCGCTTCCTGAAAGTCCCGTTCGCGATCGTCGATGCGACGAGCCTGACGGAAGCCGGTTACGTGGGCGAGGATGTCGAGAACATCCTCGTGCGTCTGCTGCAGTCGGCGGACTTCAATCTGGTCAACGCCGAGCACGGCATCGTCTACATCGACGAGATCGACAAGATCTCGCGCAAGAGCGAGAACCCCAGCATCACCCGCGACGTCTCGGGCGAGGGCGTGCAGCAGGCCCTGCTCAAGATCCTCGAGGGCACGGTCGCGAACGTCCCGCCGCAGGGTGGCCGCAAGCACCCGCAGCAGAAGTATATTGAAGTCAACACGAAGGACATCCTGTTCATCTGCGGTGGCGCGTTCGAGGGTCTCGACAAGGTCATCGAGAAGCGCGTCGGGCAGAAGGTCCTGGGTTTCGGCGCCGACGTGAAGAGCAAGAACGAGCGCAATACCGGCGAGCTGATGGCGCTGGTCGAGCCGGATGACCTGCTGCGCTACGGCCTGATTCCCGAGCTGGTCGGCCGTCTGCCCGTGGTCGGGACGCTCGATTCGCTCGATGAGGACTCGCTCATCCGCATCCTGACCGAGCCCAAGAACGCCATCACCAAGCAGTACGGCCGGTTCATGGAGATGGAGGGCGTGAAGCTCGACTTCACCGAGGACGCCCTGCGCGCCATCTCGAAGCTGGCCATCGCCCGCGGCACCGGCGCGCGCGGCTTGCGCGCCGTCATCGAAGAGGCGATGCTGGAGGTGATGTACGACATCCCTTCGCGGTCGGACGTGATCGGCTGCACGATCTCGAAGGAGTCCATCCAGAAGAACGCGCCGCCGCTGCTGACGTTCCGGGGCGAGCGCGAAAAGCGGCGGAAGGAAGCCTGATCCGGCCCGGCTCACGCCCTACGGCATGAACCGAAACGGGTGGCGCTCCGGCGCCGCCCGTTTTCGTTTTTTCTCGCCGAGGAGTGAGCGTTGTCCACGAAGCCCCGCCGCAAGACGTCCGCGAAGCGCGCGACCGCCGCGACCGCCGCGACCCGGGCCCCGAAGGCTGCGGCCCGGCGTGCGGTCAAACGCGTCCCCGAGCGCGTTGCCAAGAGCCCCGGCAAGAGCGCAGCGGCGAGCACGATCAAGCCCGCTGCCAAGCTCGCCCCGCTGCCGACTGCCAAGCTCACCGGTCGTCGCGGCAAGGGCGGTGCCGGCGAAGTCGCCGACGCGCCGACCGCGAAGCTCGAGTTCCGCCGCGGCGATGAAGTGCTGCGCGTCTCCGAGCGGCTGCCGCTGCTGCCGCTGCGCGACGTGGTCATCTTCCCTTACATGACCCTGCCGCTGCTCGTCGGCCGGCTGCCGTCGGTCAACGCCATCGAGAAAGCCATGGCGCGCGACCGCATGCTGTTCGTGACCGCGCAGAAGCGCAGCGAAGTGGCGGACCCGCAGCACGACGAACTGTTCCGCACCGGCACGATCGTGCGCGTGCTGCAGTTGTTCCGGCTGCCCGACGGCACCTTGCGTGTGCTGGTCGAAGGCCTGGTGCGGGCCGAGGTCAAGCGCTTCCAGTGGTCGAACGACTATTACGCGGTGCAGGTCGTCCCCACACCCGACACCGACAAGCAGAGCCCGGAGCACGAGGCGCTGACGCGTCACGCGCTGCAGTTGTTCCAGGAATACGTGCACCTGAACCGGCGCATCCCCGACGAGGTCGTGCCCACGACCACGGCGATCACGGACCCGGTCCAGCTGTCGCACACCATCGCCGCGAACCTGCTCGTGAAGGTGCCCGGCAAGCAGCGCCTGCTCGAAGCGCCCGATGCGGCGACGCGGCTGCGCTTGCTGTCCGAGACCATCACCGCGGAGCTCGAGATCGTGCGGCTGGAGCGCAAGATCGAGGGACAGGTCCGCACGCAGGTGCACAAGAACCAGAAGGAGTTCTATCTCAACGAGCAGCTGAAGGCGATCCGCAAGGAACTCGGACACCAGAACGAGTTCTCCAGCGAACTCGAGGAACTCCAGGAAGCGATCCGCAAAGCGAAAATGCCGCGCGAAGTGCGCGCCAAGGCCACGAAGGAGCTCGAACGCCTGTCGCGCATGAGCTTCATGTCGCCCGAGGCGACCGTCGTTCGCAGCTACATCGACTGGCTGGCCGCCCTGCCGTGGCGCACCACCACCAAGGACAATCACGACATCGCGAATGTCCAGCTCGTGCTGGATGAAGACCACTTCGGCCTGAAGAAGGTCAAGGAGCGCCTGGTCGAGTACCTGTCGGTGATCAAGCTGACCGGCAAGAACAAGGCGCCCATCCTGTGCTTCGTCGGTCCGCCCGGAGTGGGCAAGACGTCGCTGGGCAAGTCGATCGCGCGCGCGCTCGGGCGGCGCTTCGTCCGCGTCGCGCTCGGCGGCGTGCGTGACGAGGCGGAGATCCGCGGCCATCGCCGCACGTATATCGGCAGCATGCCGGGCCGTGTGATCCAGAGCCTGCGCCGCGCCGGCAGCCGCAATCCGGTTTTCCTGCTGGACGAGGTCGACAAGCTGGGTTCCGACTGGCGCGGCGACCCGTCGAGCGCGCTGCTCGAGGTGCTGGACCCCGAGCAGAACCACACGTTCAACGACCACTACCTCGAAGTCGACTTCGACCTGTCGCAGGTCATGTTCATCTGCACCGCGAACTCCATGGGCTCGATCCCCGCCGCACTGGCCGACCGCATGGAAGTCATCCGCCTGCCCGGCTATCTCGAGACCGAGAAGGTCCAGATCGCCAAGCGCTTCCTGCTCCCGAAGCAGCGCGCCGCGGCTGGCCTCGCGGATGGGGACATCGAGGTCAGCGACGAGGCGCTGCGTGAGTTGGTGCATGGCTGGACGCGTGAGGCCGGTGTGCGCAGCCTCGAGCGCGAGATGGCCGGCCTGTGCCGGAAGGTGGCGCGCAAGAAGGCCGAAGGCACGCTCACCGCGCCCGTGGTCATCGGGCCGGAGGATCTGGCCGCTTCGCTGGGTCCGCAGCGCTACACCGACACCGCGCTCGAGCGGCAATCCCGCATCGGCGTGGCGAATGGCCTGGCGTGGACGGAGACGGGCGGCGAGCTGCTGACGATCGAAGTCAGCGTGCTGCCCGGCAAGGGCGAGCTGCAGCTGACCGGCAAGCTCGGCGACGTCATGCGCGAATCGGGGCAGGCCGCGCTGTCGTATGCGCGCGCGCGGGCCACCGAACTCGGGCTCGACCGCTGGTTCCATCGCGACATCGATGTGCACGTGCACGTGCCCGAGGGCGCCATGCCCAAGGACGGCCCGTCCGCCGGCATCACCATGGGCGTCGCCTTGATCTCGGCGCTCACGGGCGTGCCGACCCGTTCCGATGTCGCCATGACCGGCGAGATCACGTTGCGCGGCATGGTGCTGCCGATCGGCGGCCTGACCGAGAAGCTGGTCGCCGCGCGCCGCGCCGGCGTGCGCACGGTGATCATCCCGCGCGCCAACGAGAAGGACATCGGCGAAGTGCCCGAGGAAGTGCGCGCCGACCTGACGTTCATCGCGGTGGATACGATGGACCAAGTGCTCGAGCACGCGCTCGAACGCACGCCGCGTGCCGACCCTGCTGTGGATTCCATGCTGGACCCGGGGATCGACGCCCCGATCAAGCCGACCGCCGTGGCCACGGACGAGACCGTCCCCGGCCGATACGCTCACTAGGAAAGGGAGACGCCGAGCCATGTCCGTCACGCCGACCGCGACGACGCCGAAGACCTTCACGCGCCCGCGCCTGTTCACGCCCGGGCCGGTCGAGATCCCCGTGCGCATCCTGCGCGCCATGTCCCAGGTCATGCCGCACCATCGCACGGATGCCTTCCGTGAAGTCTACAAGCGGGTCACCGAGGACCTGCGCTGGCTGCATCAGACGCAGGGCGAAGTGCTGATGCTCGCGGCCTCGGGCACCGGGGCCATGGAAGCCACGGTCGTCAACCTCATGGAGCCCGGCAAGAAGGCGTTGTGTCTGGTCGGCGGCAAGTTCGGCGAGCGCTGGGCCAGCATCTGCAAGGCGTACGCGGTTCCTTACGAGACCATCGAAGTGCCGTGGGGGCACGCCATCCCAGTCGCTGAGGTCGAGAAGAAGCTCGACGCCGACGCCAGCATCAGTTGCGTGTTCGGCACGCAGTCCGAGACCAGCACGGCGACGCTGCACGACGCGCAGGCGATCGCCAAGGCGACGCGCGCACGCGGCCGGCGCTTCGTCATCGATGCGATCACCGGTCTGGGCGTGCATCCGCTGCCGCAGGACGACTGGGGCATCGACGTGGTCGTCACCGGCTCGCAGAAGGGCCTGATGTCCCCTCCGGGGCTGGCCACCGTGAGTCTGGCGCCATGGGCGCTGGATGCCATCGAGGGCACGCGCTATCCGCGCTTCTACTGGGACCTGCGCAAGGCGCGCAAGAGCCTGCCGCTCGGCGAGAGCGCCTACACGCCGCCGGTGAGCCTGGTTTACGCCGTCGGTGAGGCGCTCACCATGATGAAGGAAGAGGGGCACGCCAACGTGCTCGACCGCCACAGGCGGCTCGGGGCCGCGGTGCGCGCCGGTGCGCAGGCCATCGGCTGGACGCTGTTCTCGAAGAGCCCCGCGAACTCGGTCACCGCACTCGAGCCACCGACTGGCGTGGATGCTGGTGCGGCGGTCAAGCGGTTGCGCGAGATCCATGGCATCACGGTGGCCGGCGGTCAGGACCACATGAAGGGCAAGATGTTGCGCATCGGTCACATGGGTTCCTACGATCTCTCGGATGTGTACGTCGTACTGGGCGCACTCGAGGAGTGCACGCAAGCTCTGGGACGTCCGGGCGCGGGTGCCATCGACGCTGCACGCCGCGCCTGGGAGGGCGCGTGAAAGTTCTCGCCTGTGACGGGATCGATCCAGCGGCGGTGAAGCGCATCCGCGACGCCGGTCACGAGGTGGTCGAGGCCAAGGGTCTGGCCGCACCAGATCTCATCAAGGCCTTGAAGGGCGTGCACGGCCTCATGGTGCGAAGCGCCACGAAGGTCACCGCCGAAGTACTCGCGGCGACACCCGACCTTCGTGTCGTGGTGCGCGCCGGCACCGGGCTCGACAACGTCGATCGTGCCGCGGCCGAAGCGCGTGGCGTGCTGGTGCGGAACACGCCCAACGCCAACAGCGTGTCGGTGGCCGAGATCATGTTCGCCCTGCTGCTCGGACTCGAGCGTCACGTGGCGAGTGCGGCGAGCGACCTGCGGGCCGGACGCTGGGAGAAGACCAAATACCAGGGGCGGGAGATCTGCGGCCGCACGCTCGGCATCGTCGGCTTCGGGCGGATCGGGCGCGAAGTGGCGACGCGCGCGCGCGCGTTCGGCATGATCGTCATCGCCTTCGACCCGTTGCTCAAGTCGTCCCCGGCCGGCTTCGACTGGGTGAAGCTCGCCGACTACGACACCGTGTTGCGCGAGTGCGATGTGCTCACGCTGCACGTGCCGCTCACCGACAGCACGAAGCATTCGCTGTCGACGCGCGAGTTCGGCCTCATGAAGCCCGACGCCGTGCTGGTGAATGCCTCACGCGGTGGTGTCGTGGACGAAGCGGCACTGTACACCGCGCTCACGACCGGTAAGCTGCGCGGCGCCGCGATCGACGTGTTCGAGAAGGAACCCGCGCCAGCCGATCACCCGCTGCTGTCGCTGCCGAACCTGCTGGCGATGCCCCATCTGGGCGCCAGCACGAGCGAGGCGCAGAAGCGCGCCGGGCTCGACGCCGCGGACGCATTGCTCGAAGTGCTGGCGGGCGCACAGACGATCTAGCCGCGCGGGGCTCGTTCGTGGTGGCCGGAATGGGGCCTCGATCGGGCCGGCCGTGCAGCCGTGTGCCCTTCTCCCCGGTGGACACCCCTGCACGGAACGCGTAAGGTGCCGCGTCCTTTTAGGTAGGGGGAGTCACCGGATGTCGTGCACCGTGATCGTGGGCGCCCAGTGGGGCGATGAAGGCAAGGGGAAGATCGTCGACGCGCTGTCCGAGGCCGCCGAGGTCGTCGCGCGTTATCAGGGCGGCCCGAACGCCGGTCACAGCGTCATCCACCGGGGCGAGACGCTCGTCCTCCATCTGGTGCCCTCGGGCATCCTGCACGCGGGCCGCCGCTGCCTGATCGGCAATGGTGTCGTCATCGACCCGTGGAAGCTGCGCGAGGAAGTCGTGAATCTGGAATCGCGCGGCGTGCCCGCATCGCAGCAACTGGGCGTGAGCGCGGCCGCACACCTGATCCTGCCCTACCACCGCGCCGTCGAGGCGTCCGCGGAGCGCGGCCCCGGCGCGATCGGCACGACCGGGCGCGGCATCGGCTATGCCTATCGCGACAAGGCCGCACGCACGGGGCTGCGCGTGGGCGACCTGTTCGACCGCGAGGCGTTCGTGGCACAGGCCGACCGCAATCTGCTGCGGCTGCGTCTCGAGTATCCCGAGGTCGTGAGCGAGCTGAACGCCATGAGTGGTGCGGCGTTGTTCGACGAGCTGCGCGAGGTCGCAGCCTGGCTCAGCCCGCTGGTGACCGACGTGGGCGAGGAACTGCACGCCGCGATCCAGGCGGGCCGTCGCGTGCTGTTGGAAGGCGCGCAGGGCACGCTGCTCGATCTGGATCATGGGACCTACCCGTTCGTCACGTCCTCGCCGGCGAGTGCCGCGGGCGCGCCGCTGGGAGTCGGGCTCGGGCCCACGGTAGTCACGGATGTCGTGGGCGTGACCAAGGCCTATGCCACTCGCGTCGGACACGGACCGTTCCCGAGCGAAATGCCGCAGGCGGAAGGCGCACGACTGCGCGAGGCGGGAGGGGAGTACGGTGCGACGACCGGCCGGCCGCGCCGCTGCGGCTGGCTCGACCTGCCCGCGCTTCGCTACGCCGCCCGCGTCAACGGACTCACGCGGCTCGTCGTCACCAAGCTCGACGTGCTGGACGCCTTCGATGAACTCAAGATCGCTGTCGGCTACGAGTGCGAGGGCAAGCCGGTGCGGGGGTTCCCATCGTCGGCCCGCGTGCTCGAACGGTGCACGCCCGTATGGAAGTCGTTCCCGGGCTGGAACAGCGCCACGACCGGCGTGCGCCGCTGGGCGGACCTGCCCGCGGCTGCGCGTGCCTACCTCGAATGGATCGAATCCGAGGTCGGGGTGCGCATCGTGACCGTGTCGGTGGGAGCGGAGCGCGAGTCCGAGGTGACGAGACACTAGCCGCGGGCTTCCTGCGGGCCGAACGAGCCGCACGATTGCTGCGGCCGAGCCGCGCCATCCCGTCAGCGTCCTGACAGCCTGACAGCCCGCGGGCGGGTTCAGCCCGTCCCGGGTGACCTCGTGTGATTCTTCCGATGGCCTGCTTAACCGCAAGTGGTGTCGACGGTTGGTTGCTGTCGAGTGCGCCCGGCATGGGCCGCTCGGAGTATGGCGCGAGAGTTGCCCTTGGAAGGGCTTGGGTCACCGCGCACGGTGCCCAGCAGGGGGGGGCACGAATGCACCGCTTGCTGGGGGTCGTGGACCGCCCGGTCAGGGATGGCATGCGGCCCACCTTTCTGCGCCCCCGTTTCGTGCGGGCGATATCCGTCACCGGAGCCGCCATGAACCCAAGCCTCGACTCGTTCAAGTACGACGACGCGATCGTCCGCAAGTTCCTGGTCGCCACCTTCGTGTGGGGACTCGTCGGTATGCTGGTGGGGCTGATCGTCGCCCTGCAGCTCGCCGCGCCTGAGTTCAACGTCTCGCCCTGGCTGACGTTCGGCCGCCTGCGGCCCTTGCACACGAACGCGGTCATCTTCGCGTTCGCGGGCAACGCCTTCTTCATGGGGGCGTACTACTCGACGCAGCGGCTGCTCAAGGCGCGCATGTTCAGTGACCTGCTCTCGAACCTGCACTTCTGGGGCTGGCAGGCCATCATCGTCTCGGCGGCGCTGACGCTGCCGTTCGGCTTCACGCAGGCCAAGGAGTACGCCGAGCTGGAGTGGCCGATCGACATCGCCATCGCGGTCGTGTGGGTGATCTTCGCGGTCAACTTCTTCGGCACGCTGGCAAAGCGCCGCGAGCGCCACCTGTACGTGGCGATCTGGTTCTACATCGCCAGCATCGTCACCGTCGCGGTGCTGCACATCTTCAACAACCTCTCGGTTCCCGCGGGCGCGCTCAAGAGCTACAGCATCTACGCCGGCGTGCAGGACGCGTTCATGCAGTGGTGGTACGGGCACAACGCGGTCGCGTTCTTCCTCACCACCCCGTTCCTCGGGCTCATGTACTACTTCATGCCCAAGGCCGCCGACCGCCCGGTCTTCTCCTACCGTCTCAGCATCCTGCACTTCTGGACGCTAGTGTTCATGTACATCTGGGCGGGGCCGCACCATCTGCACTACACCGCACTTCCGGAGTGGGCGAGCACGCTCGGCATGTTGTTCTCGGTCGTCCTGTGGATGCCGTCCTGGGGCGGCATGATCAACGGTCTGCTCACGCTGCGCGGCGTGTGGCACAAAGTGGTCGAAGATCCGGTTCTCAAGTTCTTCGTGGTCGCGATCACGGCCTATGGCATGGCGACGTTCGAAGGGCCGATGCTCTCGATCAAGAGCGTCAATGCGCTGGCGCACTACACCGACTGGATCATCGCGCACGTCCACACCGGCGCGCTGGGCTGGAACGGCTTCATGGCGTTCGGCATGGTCTACTGGCTGCTGCCGCGCCTGTTCCAGGCGCCGCTCTACAGCAAGCGGCTGGCCGAGATCCATTTCTGGTTCGCGACCTTCGGCATGATCTTCTACGCGGCCGCGATCTACAGCGCCGGCCTGACGCAGGGGCTCATGTGGCGGGCCTTCGACACCACCGGCCGCCTGCAGTTCCCGGACTTCGTCGAGACGACGATGAAGCTCATGCCCATGTACTGGATGCGCGTCGTGGGTGGTGCGATGTACATCCTCGGCATGCTGATGTTCGGCTGGAACATCCTCATGACGTGGAAGCGCCGCCCGGCCCGTTACGAGGAACCGGTCATCCAGGCCGCGCCGCTCGCCGTACAGCCGGCGCCGCAGCCCACTGCGCGGCCGGCGGCCGCGGCACCTGCGAGTGCCATGTCGCGCTTCCTGTCGGGGCGCTGGCACCGCCGCTGGGAAGGGATGCCGCTGACGTTCACGGTCTGGGTGGTGGTCGCGGTGGTCGTGGCGTCGCTGTTCGAGATCCTGCCGACGTTCCTGATCCGTTCCAACGTGCCGACCATCGCCTCGGTCTCGCCGCTCACTCCGCTCGAACTCATGGGGCGTGACCTGTACATCCGTGAGGGCTGTTTCAACTGCCATTCGCAGATGATCCGGCCATTCCGGCACGAGACCGAGCGCTACGGCGAGTATTCCAAGCCGGGCGAGTTCGTTTACGACCATCCGTTCCTGTGGGGTTCGCGCCGCATCGGCCCCGATCTGGCGCGTGAGGGGGGCAAGCGGCCCGACCTGTGGCATGTCCGCCACATGGAGGATCCGCGCGCGATCACCCCGCACTCGATCATGCCGGCTTATGCCGGAATGCTGACGAGCGCGGCGGACTTCGCCGGCATTCAGAAGCGGGTCGATGTCATGGCCATGCTGGGCGTGCCCTACGGCGATCTGGTGAAGGGCGGTGCCGCCGAGTCGGCGCGCGAGCAGGGGAAGATGGTGTCGGAGTCGATCGCTTCACAGGGTGGTCCCGCCGACCTGTCCGACAAGGAGATCGTCGCCATGGTCGCCTATCTGCAGCGCATCGGCATCGACATCAGGCGTACCGACGCCACGGTCCTGGCCACGCCGACGGGAGGGCACTGACATGAAACTCTCGGACGTCATGGCCCATGCCGGACTTTCGATCTACGCCGAGGCCGCCCTGATCCTGTTCTTCATCGTGTTCGTCGCGGTGCTGGTGCGGCTGTTCGCACCGTCGCAGCGCGAGGAGCTCGAAGCGCAGCGCCTGCTGCCGCTCGATCCCGATGTGCCCGCCACGAAGCGGGAAGGAGGCGCGCGATGAGCACCCCGCGTGACGAGGACCGCCTGCTCGAACACGAATACGATGGCATCCGGGAGTACGACAATCCGCTGCCACGCTGGTGGGTGCTGATCCTGTGGGTCTCGATCGCGTACTCGGTCGTGTACCTCGCGAACATCGTCCCCGGCATCGGTTCCGGCCCCGGCCGGGTGAGGAACTACGAGAACGAGATGGCCGCCGCGCTCGCGAAGTACGGCGACCCGAAGGCCGAGTCCCAAGGGAACGGGGTGGACGATGCCACGGTGCTTGCGGCCGCTGCGGATCCGGCCCGCGTGAACGCCGGGCACCAGACGTTCGTCACGTACTGCGCGTCATGTCATCGCGAGGATGCCGGCGGTAACATCGGACCCAATCTCACCGACGACTTCTGGATTCACGGCGCCAAGCCGTCCCAGATCCACAACACCGTCGCGAACGGTGTGCTCGACAAGGGCATGCCCGCGTGGAGCGCGGTGCTGAAGCCGGAGCAGGTGCTGTCGGTGGCGGGCTACGTGCTGACCGTCCACGACACGCACCCGAAAGACCCCAAGGAGCCGCAGGGCAGCAAGGAAGCGTTCGAAGCACCTGGCGAGAAACACTAGTCAAGCCACGAAATCCGATTCCGGTCGCGCACAGGAGAACACGGTCATGGCGGTCCATCCCCAGGCCCCGGTCGCTCCCGGTCGCGTGCTGTCCACGCTCAACGAGGACGGTTCGCGCCGCTGGCTGCGTCCACGGCCCTCGAACGGTGCATGGTGGAGCAAGCGCCGCACCGTCGCGTGGCTGCTGATGGTGGTCTTCCTGTTGTTGCCCTACGTCCGCGTCGCCGACCGCCCGGCGCTGTTGCTGGATCTGCCCAAGCGG
>JANNWR010000470.1:0-3241 GCA_031408715.1 bacterium | reverse complement strand
GCTCGTTGTAAGAAACGTCGCCAGCATGCCGGCCAGCATGACCGGCCACCGCTGTAGCGCCCCGCGCACGCCATGCACGTGCCACAATGTGAACGCCAGCGGCAGCACCAGCACGGCCGCCGTGTACTTGCTCCCGATCGCGAGCCCGGCGAACACGGCCATGGGCAGCACGCCGCGCCACGAGCTTTCGGCGCGGTGAGTGAGCATGCGGTCGAGCGCGGCGAGCGAGAACACCAGCATGATCGGGTCGGTGTAGATCATGCGTGACGTGCCGATGAGGATGGGCGAGCACGCCATGAGCAGCGCCGCCAGCAAGCCCGCGCCGGGCCGCATGCGCTCACCGATGCGGGCCACGAGGATCGCGCTCACGGCGTCCGCGGCGATACCGAGCAGCCGCGCGAGCAGCACCATGGGTGTGGGGTCGATGCGGACCGCGAGATGATAGTCTGCGGCAGGGCCGAACAGCCCGACCGCCTGACCGAACAGCAGGTGAAGCTGCTGCAGCAGCAGGTGCAGGTACAGCGTCAACGTCGGGTAGATGAAACGCGGCGGGTCCCAGTCGATGTGGCCCCCGCGGTGCGCCCACATCTGCAGCGCCCAGCGGAACGGCGCGGCTTCTTCGTCGAACGAGGGCAGCCCCTGGCGGATGCCGGCGAGGCGGAGTGCGATCGCGAGTGCGACGACGAGCGTGGTCAGCGCCACTCGAGTGGTCGCGGTGGCCGCGCCCCCAGCCACGGAAGCGTGGTCGGAGGGGGCGCGGTCTCGGCGGGAAGTCATGCGCTCAGGCTAGCAATCCTGACGGCGTAGGCGCCAATGCCACGCCGGGAGCTCTGGGCTACGTCGCGACCTTCTTGGCGAAGTCGTCCTCCAACGGGATGCGCATGGCGAACAGGAAGCTCGGTATCGTCGCCACGATGACCCACAGGAAGAAGTGCTTGTAGCCGATGTGGTCCTGCAGCCAGCCGCTCCACATGCCCGGGAACATCATGCCCATGGCCATGAAGCCGGTGCAGATGGCGTAGTGCGCGGTCTGGTGCTCACCGCGCGAGATATGGATCATGTAAAGCAGGAACGCGGTCAGCCCGAAACCGTAGCCGAACTGCTCCACGGCGATACACGCCTGCACGATCCACACGTTCGTGGGTTGCGCGTACGCCAGGTAGATGAACGCGGCGTCGGGAAGGTGGATCGCGAACAGCATCGGCCACAGCCACTTCTTGAGGCCATCTCGCGAAGCGACCACGCCACCGCTGATCCCGCCCAACACCAACGCCATGATGCCGATGGTGCCGTACACGAACCCGACCTGTTCGGTACTCATCCCCAGGCCGCCCTGCGCGCGCGGGTCGAGCATGAAAGGGGACACCAGTTTCACGAGCTGGGCCTCACCGAAGCGGTACAGCAGCAGGAAGCCCAGGAGGACCCCGATTTTGGGCTTCCGGAAGAACGATCCGAACGTGGCCAGGAACTCACGCACGAATTGCGGCACCTGCCGTGCATCGCCGACTCGGTCGGCTGCGGGCTTCGGCAGGGACCACGCATGCCATGCGCCGAACAGCAGCACCAACCCGGCGAGTGCGGCCATGGCCACCGACCAGGCATGATGCACATCCCCGGTGGTGGTCTGGAGATGTCCGGCCAGCATGACCACGAGGCCTTGGCCAGCAATGGTGGCGATGCGATAGAACATGCTGCGCACGCCCACGTACATGGCCTGTTCGCCGGGTGTGGTCGCGAGCATGTAGAAGCCGTCCGCGGCGATGTCATGCGTGGCGCTGCTGAACGCCATCAACCAGAACAGCGCCAGCGACCACTGGAATGCCTGCGGCATCGGTGCGGTCAGCGCGACGCCGGCGAGCGCGGCACCGACCACGAACTGCATCGTCCAGATCCAGCGGCGGCGCGTGCCGAGCAGGTCGACGAGCGGGGACCATAGCGGCTTGATCACCCACGGCAGGTAGAGCCAGCTCGTGTAGAGCGCGATGTCGGTGTTCGAGATCCCGAAGCCCTTGTACATGATGACCGAGACGGTCATCACGACGACGTAGGGCAGGCCCTCCGCCAAGTACAGCGTCGGGATCCAGACCAGAGGGTGACGGGACTGCGTTCGGGTGTCGTTCATCGCTCCACACCTCCGTGTGTGGTGAAGCCGAACTGCTTCGCGCGTCGTGTCGGACGCACGGGTGCGGGGCCATGAGCGGTCCAGCCGGTGGCGTGAAGCATACGGCCGAGGCGCTCGAGCGTGAACCCTACGCTGAGAAGGGCATGTGGGGCACGTCCTTTGTTATCGCCGGGGGGCCCCCCTGGGCCGGCTGCCGGCGCCATGGTCCAGTTGTCGGCCGGTCCCGCTCCTGAGACCATCCCGGACATGCCCATCTCCGTCACCACCCCGCGCGGCCTGCAGCGACTGGCCGCCCCGTTGCGCGCGCTGGTCCAGCAGGTGCTCCAGAGCGAATCCCGCCGCCTTGGCGAGGTCGCCATCGTGCTCGACGACGACGAGCTCCTGCGCCAGATCAACTGTGACTGGCGCGGCATCGATCGCGCCACCGATGTCATCAGTTTCGCCTACGACGAACGCGAGCCCGATGCCGCCACGCGCGCGGTGCGCGGCGACCTGCTCGTATCCATGGATCGCGTCTTCGAGCAGGCACAGCGTTTTCGTGTCACGCCCGGCACCGAGCTGGCACGACTGGTCGTGCACGGCGCGCTGCACCTGTGCGGGCACGATCACATGAAGGCCGGCGAGCGGAAGCTCATGCGCGTGCGCGAGGAGGCCATGGTGCGGCGCGCCCGGCCGGCCGCGCGTGCGATCGATGCCGTGTTGTCGCCGTTGCTGGCCGCGGTGCGCGCGGCCGAGCCGGCCGGCAAGCCGGCGAAGAGGCCGGTTGGCGGCAAGGCCCCGAATCCGGTGGCGAGACCTGCTGTTCGGAAGGCCGGCAAGAAGCTGCCGAAGAAGAGCGCACCAAGGCTTGCGAAGCCGGCGAGCAAGCGGTCTTCCCGGCCACGACGGGCCTCCTCGTGAGAGCGCTGGGCGCGGTCGCGGCCCTGCTCGCCGCCCTCGTGCCGGCCGCGAACGCCGCCTGCCCGCCTCCCGAGTTGATGCTCGCGGGGATCCAGAGCGCGAGTCGTATTCAAGTGGAGCAACTCGGCGGTGAGAGCACCCGCATCGAGACTCCGCTCGCGCACGTGCCGGGCCGCACGCTGGGCTACGAAGTCCAGGGCCTGTTCCGCGTCAACGGGC
>JANNWR010000469.1:0-2788 GCA_031408715.1 bacterium | reverse complement strand
CCGCGGCACGCAACTCGGTACCGCGCCCGCGATACGCCGGGAACGCGACGCTCCCACCGGCGCGCGCGCGTGCGACCGTGGCGTGCGACAGCGAGTCGTAAGCGCTCAGGCTGCCCGCTCGCGCGAAGCCGTCGCGCACCTCGTAGACCACGTGACCCGAGTCGTCGAGCACCGCCACGTTCGCCAGTCCGGTCGCACGGCCCAAGGCATCCAGCTGCAGCGCCAGCAGGCCGGCGCCGTCGGGACCCAGCAGCCGGGCATCGGCAAGGTCCGCGGGCGAGATCTGTGCGGCGGCCAGTTCGGCGAGCTGTTCGAGCCGCTGCGCGAAGTCGCGCTCGAACGCGCCGCGCACGCCGTGGTACGCCACGAACGCCGTACTCACAATGACGACCGCGACGAGTGTCGCGAAGACGAGTGTGGCGGACTGCGCGCGGTTCATCGGCTGGCTCGTCCGCTGCGCCCTACCAGCGGAACGTCGCGCGCGCCGAACCGAAGGCGCCGTCGGTGTCGCGCCCGGCGTTCGACGGCTGCCAGCTGACGGCGGCGGAACCAGCCGACACGGCCAGCGTGAAAGATGGCGAAGGAGAGTAGGCGATGGTCAGCGCGTAGCGCTGGTCCTGCTCGAACGGATAGCTGATGAGGCGTGTGGGCACGGCCTGCGACGACCAAGGCACCCCGAGCACGCCACTTCCATCGCGCAGATTGGAGCCCTCGGCGCCGACCGCCCATACCGCGTTCGGGCGCCACTCGAGCCGCGCCGAGAGCCGGTCCGCGTCGGGGCCGAGATCAGAACCGGTCGGGAATCCCGCGTGCACGAAATGGTGTCCGTTGTTCGCGGCGTACGTGAAGGGGTAGACGCGCGAGTATTCGCCGCGCAGCGACCACACCCCCATGTCCGTGCGCCGGCGCAGGTGGGCACCGGCCTGCCACGCCATCTGCAGTGGCCGCGAGTTGTCCAACTTAACGTCGTCGAGTGCGACTTCGGCATACAGGCGCACGCCGGGCCGCCACGTCCACGAGAAGTCGGCGGCATACATGACGTTGTTGGTCTCCAGAGCTTGGGGACCATTGTTGCTGCCGCCACCGGCGCGCCCGAGCAGGGCAAACGGGACGACCGGCACGAGTGCACGCATGGCGTTGCCCGCACCGTTGAACCGCGCCAGCTCCGAGAACGACAGCTCGACGCTCGGGCCGGCGCGCAGGTCCAGGCGGTGACCCGCGAGATAGCTCTCGAGGGCAGGGTCGAGCGACGCCACGAACCACGAGTACTGTGCCCCGCCGGGCAACTTGGCACGGGCCTCGAGCACGTCGAATGCGGGAGCCGCATCGGACAGCGCCATCGTGCCGTCTGCTCCCGGCCCCCAACGCAGCCAGGTGTGCCCGGCGCGCACCATGAAGCCCTTGCCCGCCCACATCGCATAGCCGCGATCGACCCACGCCGTGACGTCGGTGGAGTTCGCGGTGAATGAGCCGACCACATCGGGCGTCCCATGCGGCCCGGGCGTCTTCGTGCCCGCGTAGGCGTCGGCAAACAGGATGGCGTGTTCCCCGAACGCGACCGAGACCTGCACTCCCGCGCGATGATCGCGCACGAGCGCGGAACGCGAACGATTCTCGGCGTAGCCGACACGCAGGTAGGGCGAGACCTCGAGCGAGACATCGTCCTGCTCACTCGACAGCATGGGTTCGAGGCCGGCGAACCCGCCCGCGGGCTCCAGCTCACGCTGCAAACGCAGCACGGCCGGATCGCGGGCTGCGGCCGGCGCATCGATCACCAACTGGTCCAGGAAGCGGCCGAGGTCCGCTCGCGTCCAGGGTTTGGTGAGCAGGAGTCCGCTCGAGACCGCATAGCTCGAGGCCAGATCCTCGGCGAGCCGGTAGACCGGGCTCTCGACCGGGATCTCCTCCAACTGGTGATAGGCAGCAAGCGCGGGATCGGCGGCCAGCAGGAACATGGCGGCGACGGCAGCGAGACGTAAGTGTAGTGAGCGCATGGGGCCGAGGATACGCGAGTGCCCGCGGCCGACGCCACCTGTTCGCATGCCCCGCTTGGAGCGTCCCTCGGGCCCTCTGAAACTCACCCCCGCGCGCGGCCGTACCCTGTCAGTCGCCACTGACTCCTTGCCCATCCGTACCCCTCCGGAGGTTCGTCCATGCTCTCGATCCGCGGTCTCGTGAAGGTCTATCCCGGCCCGGTCGCCGCCCTGCAGGGCATCGATCTCGACGTCCCGGTCGGCATGTTCGGACTGCTGGGCCCCAACGGTGCCGGCAAGTCGACATTCATGCGCATCGTGGCCGGCCTGCTCGAGCCCACGGCCGGCAGCGTGCACCTGGACGGCAAGGACGTACTCGCGGACCCCTCGCTGGTGCGGCGCACGCTCGGGTATCTGCCACAGGACTTCGGATTCTATCCGCACCTCACGGGCGAGCAGATGCTCAAGCACTTGCTGGTGCTGAAGGGCGTGACCGCCCCCCATGGCCTCAAGTCGTTGACCAGCGAGCTGCTCGAACGGGTCAACCTGACGTTCGCGGCCAAGCGCGCCGTCAAGAGTTACTCGGGCGGCATGCGCCAGCGCCTCGGCATCGCGCAGGCCATCGCGGGCGACCCCAAGCTGGTGATCGTCGACGAGCCCACCGCAGGCCTCGATCCGGAAGAGCGCCTGCGCTTCTATCATCTGCTCACGGAACTGGCCGAGGACCGCACGGTGCTGCTGAGCACGCACATCGTCGATGACGTCGCGGTGCTGTGCCCGCAGTTCGCGGTCATCCGTGGCGGACGTCTGGTGGC
>JANNWR010000468.1:0-14374 GCA_031408715.1 bacterium | reverse complement strand
TGCTGAGGCCGTAGCTCCGCCGAACACACCGCGTCGCACTTCTACTTGAGTCGTTGGCACGCTGCGGCTACGTTGCACGCATGCCCTATTGCTCCCAGTGTGCCCACGCACTCGCCGACGGCGCCAAGTTCTGCCCGGCGTGCGGTTCTGCCGTCGCCGCTCCCACCCCCGCGGTGCCGGCGCTGGCGATCAGCGAGGACGTGACGCGCACGTCCGGCAAGCCGGCCACCACGCCGCCGCCGCCGTCCGAGCACGGGCGGTTCGAGCCCGGTACCAGGCTCGGCACACGCTATCGCATCGTGGCGCTACTGGGCCGCGGTGGGATGGGCGAGGTCTATCGCGCCGACGACCTGGAACTCGGGCAGTCGGTGGCGCTCAAGTTCCTGCCGCCCGGTGTGGCCTCCGACCCACGCGAGTTGGCGCGCTTCCGCGGCGAAGTGCGCATCGCACGGCAGATCGCGCACCCGAACGTCTGCCGCGTCTACGACATCGGCGAGGCCGACGGGCACGTGTTCCTGTCCATGGAGTACATCGACGGCGAGGACTTGTCGGCGGTGCTGCGCCGGATGGGACGGCCGACCGAGGACAAGGCGTGCGAGATCGCTCGCCAGGTCGCACTCGGCCTCGCTGCCGCGCACGAGGCCGGCATGCTGCACCGCGACTTGAAGCCTGCGAACATCATGATCGATGGCCGCGGCCGCGCGCGCATCACCGACTTCGGACTCGCGGGGCTCGCGGTCGAGCTCGCACGCGGCGGACAGATCGCGGGCACGCCTGCGTACATGGCGCCCGAGCAACTCGCCGACGGCACCGTGTCCGTGCGCTCTGATGTCTACTCGCTCGGGCTCGTGCTCTACGAGCTGTTCACGGGCAAGCGTGCGTTCGACGCCAAGACGGCGGCCGAGTTGCGCCAGCAGCACGATTCCAGCTCCATCACCTCGCCATCGTCATTCGCGCGCGGCATAGCGCCCGCTGTCGAGCGGCTCATCCTGCACTGCCTCGAACGCGATCCCGAGTCTCGCCCGCCCTCGGCCTATGCCGTGCTCGGCGCGCTGCCGGGCGGCGACCCGCTCGCGGCCGCCATGGCCGCCGGCGAGACGCCCTCGCCCGAACTGGTCGCCAATGCGGCTGATCGCGGCGGGCTCAGCCCCGGCATGGCGGTGGGGCTGATCGCGCTGGCCTGCGCAGCACTGGGCGTGGGCGCGTGGCTGCTCGCCCCCGAGTTCGCGCCACTCACCCAAGCACCCACCGCGCTCGAGGTGCGTTCCGAGGACATGCTGCGGAAGTCGGGCGCGTTCGACCAGTTCCCTGCATTCGTGGCAGGCACGTTCTCACAGAACGAGGCGTGGCTGGAGTGGCGCATGGCGCATCCCAAGGACTCCACGCGCACGAAACCGTCAGTGTTCTACTGGCGACGCTGGTCCCCACGTCTGGTGGAGTCCCCGCAGATCCACGCCGAGACGCCCGGAGTGACGCAGCCGGCGGTGCTGGGCAACGGCGCCGCCATGGTGCTGCTCACGCCGGAGGGCCGCTTGGTGGGACTGCGCGCCGAACCGCCCGACAGCGTGCGCGCACGGAACGGCGGCCGGCCCGACTGGAATGGCTGGTTCGCGGCCTTTGGCATGGATAGCTCGGCGTACAGGCCCGTCGCTCTCGCCCGGCCGGTGCCGGCGCTCTGCGACACCGCCATGGCGTGGCGCGGACCGTCATCCTGGAACTCCGCCGACAGCGCGACGATCCAGATGGGTGCTTCACGCGGGCGACTCACGCATTTCACTGTGGTGAGCCCGTGGGGTGTGCCAAGAACTCCCGTGGACGTCGTGCGCCCCGTGCGGCGAGAGCCCACCGAACTGCCACTCGAACTCCTGTTCGATGTCGCCCCTTACCTGCTGTCCGTGTTCTTCGCCATGCGTAACCTGCGTCTGGGGCGCGGCGACTGGCGCGGAGCCACGCGCATCGCGGTCTTCGTGTTCTTCATGAACATCGGTGAGGCGGTGTTCGCCACACGGCTCTCCGAGGTCGGCATCGTCGGGGTGCTCGAGGACCTGTTCAGCGGTCGGGCGCAGGGTCACGCGCTCATCCACGCGATGGGCATGTGGTTCGCCTACGTCGCACTCGAGCCCTATGTGCGGCGGCTGTGGCCCCGCGTGCTGGTGTCGTGGACGCGACTGCTGACCGGGCGCTTCCGTGACCCGCTCGTCGGCCGTGACCTGCTGGTCGGCGTCACGCTGGGCGCCACGCTCACCGCACTGGGGATCGCGACGTTTGCGATCGCCCCCAAGCTGGGGCTTGGTCAGGTGGCCGCGCTTACGAACACCGCCATGTTCGAGTCGATCGGAAACGCCGGCTACACGAGCGTCAGCATGTGCTACGCCGGTTCGATCTGCGTGCTGAACGTGCTGCAATGGCTGTTCGTACTCCTGCTGATGCGGCTGGTGTTCCGGCGCACCGATCTCGCCCTGTTCGTGGGTGGGCTGCTGTACGTGTTCTACTCCGCGGCCGGGCTCGCACCGGACATCGGCTGGAAGCTGGCGCTGCTCGCGGGGCTATTCAGTACGATGGGGCTGCTCGTGGTCGTGAGGATCGGGCTGCTCGCCACCGTCGTCACTGCTTTCACGGCACTCGTGCTGGGCGGTACCGCGGCCACGCTCGACTTCGGCTCGTGGTACGCCGGCCTCGTCTTGATGCCCACGGCGCTACTGCTCGGCATCGCGCTCTACGGCGCTGCCACGGCCCTCGCCGGCAAGTCGATCCTGGGCGATCCGCTGGAGGATGGCGCGAAGCGGTGAACGTGGCACGCGGTTACTCCACGCTCGCTTCAACTGCATTGACGATCACCGGCAGCTTGGATCTCCACTTCTTCCACGCCGTCGCGTCGGTCACCAGTTCGCACATGAAGTGTGCGATGTTCGCCATGTTCGTACTGCCGGGAGCGAACAGGCCGTTCACGATGCCCTCGTGCAGCGTGTACGCCGACACCTCGTCCGGCAGGAGCGTGTCCGGCCGGACCACGCACCACTCGATGGAGCGGTGACTCGGCCCGATCGTGCGCTGCAGGACATCGGCGGCGCGTTGATTGTCGTCGGCCGGTGGGAGCACCGCGCACAGCACTCGGAGAAACGTCCGCTCGAATGCGTTTCGGAGCGTGTCGAGCCCATCTGTGCGATTCACCGAAACGCTGGTCATGAGGATGAACCTGGTCGGAGCCGCGGGCTCCAGTGTCTCGATTGCTCGGCACAACCGTGCCGTCGCCCGGGTGACGAGGTCGTGCGGAGGGCCGAACACACCCTTCAGGCTGAGCACGTGGCCGAGGCAGGAGATCACGGCATCGCACCCGTTCACTTGCTGCTGCAGCTGCGCGTCGGTGAGTTGCAGAAGGCTGGCTTCCATCACCGTGAGGTCTGGATTCCTCACGACTTCGGGATCCAGCGACCCGGCCGATCGGACGATGGCGCGGACGCGGACTCCGCGCCCCAGCAAGTGCTGCATCACTCGTCGACCAGTGCGTCCGGTGCCGCCGACGAGCAGAACAGTGTGCGGACTCGGCATGGCGATGTCCCCTGTCAGGTTCTCGAGTGCGCATCGTGTGGCGCGCACTACTCGTGAGTGAGATTCGCTCTTTTCGGGAAGCCGAACGTCATGTAGTTGTCCGTGTGACGGAGGCGAACCGCACGCCGTCTTTCGCATGCTTCGGCATGAGTGGCTTCACGTTGGCGCGAAGGCCGAGGGAGTCCGAAGTAGCACATACGTGAGTGGATAGCGCCTGGACCAGGACCCGCACAAGGGGTTGAAGCTGCTGTTGTCTTTGCTGCCATATGGCGATAACATGGGTGCCAGATGGCTACGCCCCAGTCGAGCACGCTGCGACCACTCAGGAGTTCCGCCATGCCCGCACATGCGAACAAGTCCCGATCTCTCGTGGCTGTCAGCCGCGTTCTCAAGGGTGCAGCGGTGCATGGCGGCGCTGTCCTGGGACTCACTTCCCACCGAGCACTCGACCTGGTGGCCGAGGTCCAGCGCGGTCTCCCCTACGGTGCGTTCGAGCGGTTCCAGGAACACACACGACTGCCGTTCGGTCAGCTCGCGACGTGGACCGGCATCCGCGAGCGCACGCTGGCACGGCGCAAGCGCGAGGGCCGGCTGCAACCCGACGAATCCGATCGGCTGTTGCGCGCAGCGAGGCTCTACTCCAGCGCGCTGCGGCTGTGCGGCGGCGACGCCGTGCTTGCGGTGGCGTGGCTGAGCGCTGCGCAACGGGGGCTGGGCGGCGAGCGGCCTCTCGACCTGGCCGCCACGGAGGTCGGCACGGCGGCGGTCGAGGCACTGATCGGCCGCGTCGAGCACGGGATCCCCAGCTGACGCCATGCTCGTCAACGCGCATCGCATCGTGCGTTCGAGATTCGCGCGATCGGCCTTCGACGGCGAAGGTGCGCGGGCGTTCGGCGGACGCTGGAGCAGTCCGGGCATAGCGGTCGTGTACGTGTCGAGCAGCGTGCCACTGGCCATGCTCGAGGTCGTCGTGCATCTGCCTGCGCCGCGCCTGCTCGAGGACTACGTGCTGATCTCGCTCCGGATACCCGAGCGCCTCATCGAAGCACTCGCGCCGCGCAGGCTGCCCAAGGACTGGCGCGAGTCGCCGCCTCCCCCGGACGCCCAGCGGATCGGCGATGACTGGGTCGCGTCGGGGCGGTACGCGGTGCTGCGGGTCCCGAGCGTACTGGACCCGGGTTCGGCCAACTACTTGCTGAATCCGGCGCACGCCACCTTCAAGCAGATCGAGATCGGCCGACCCCAGCGCTTCCCCTTCGACGGCCGACTGACGCGTTGAGGCGCGAGCCAAGCGCAGTGCAGCGACCCGGCCGAGTTCAGAACCCGACGCGCACGCCCACGTAGGTGGTGGGCGGGATCGCCCCGCGGGGGCTGGCCGACTCCAGTTCCGAGGTCGGGCCCGCCTGATGGGCGGCAATGGCCGAGGACACGATGCCGATGGTGGCGAGTGCGACCCCAACTCCCATCAACGTGTAGTTCACGCCGTTGTACGAGTCCTCCTCACCTGTGATGCCACTCGAGGTGATCTTGACGGTCGGGCCGCCGAACTTGTGCGCGATGCCCAACGCGAAGGAGGCGATGCCGAGGAGCGTGAGCACGGCGGGCGCGGCGCCCCCGGGTGTCACCGGCGCTGAGAACTCCGAGATGCCGCGCGACTCGTTCTGCAGCACCATTCTGCGCGGGGCGGTCGCCGGCCTCTTGAGGTCGAACACGGTGAGCTTGCCGTCCTGCTCGAGCACCACGGCGTCCACCTCGGCCACCTCGAATCGGCGCAGGACGGGTTCGCTGTTAGTGGAGTCGGTGGCCAGGATCGCGACGCTCTCCATGCGCCGCAAAGGCACTCGGAACAGCTCCCGGTTCGCGAGCGTCCCCTTCACCTGGGTGCCCGAACGCAGTATCACGGTATCGGCGAGCACGGGCGAGGCGAAGATGCTGGCGAGCACGAAGGCTGCAACGGTACGGGACCACATATGGTGGAGCGAGTTGGCCATCACGGAGTCGCCTCTCTAAAAGCGAGGCGCATGCCTGCTGCATCCGTGGCTATCGAACCACGGCGAGTCGCGAATGAAGTGTGGTGTGCCCGTCGTCGGCCCGCAGCATATACAAGCCGGGGCGCAGTCCGCGAGCGAGCGCGAAAGTGACGGCTTCGCGCCCCCGGAGCACGTGGTGATGACGCGTCGTTCCAACCTTCCGCCCGGCCAGGTCGAACAGCTCAAGCGTGACGTCGGCGTCGACCGGAGTGGCCAGCTCGACCACGACATCCGCGCTCGCCGGGTTCGGCCGGAGCGGAGCGAGCGCGAAGCGCTGCGGTGCGGCGACACCCTGCGTGAGTGCGGCCGTTCCGAGCACGCGCGGCACTCCCCCGCGCTCGATGATCGCTCGATAGGCCAGCGCGCCGGATGCGGGCGGCAGGGTGTCGGTGAACGCGATGGAACCGTCAGCGACCGGGGCGATGGTGCGGAGTGCGGACCACGTACGCCCGCCGTCCACACTGCGCTCGATACGCGCCACGTAGGGTTCGACCACGGCGGCCGGCCAGCTCACGTGCACGGCACCGTCGCGTTGGGCCACGGTCGCAGGCCCGAACGCGCCCGGACTCCCGAGCGGCCAGCGCAGCTCCCAGAGAGTGGCGCCGTTCCACCACAACATGCGGTCGGCGGCGGCGTCGAAGAAGGCCGAGCCAGCGCCGGAGATGCCGCTACCCGCGGCGGGCGTCTCGTCCTGCCAGCGGGACAGATCATCGACCCGAGCGCTGCGGATGTCGCCGCTGGCCCCGAAGTCGAAGGGCGTCAGTCCGAGGCCAGCGACCCACAGCATGCGGTCCAGCGTCGGATCGAAGGCCACCGCCACGCGGGCCATGGGGCCTGTCAGCCCAGGGCCTTGATAGCTCTTCGTCCATTGGGCCGATTCGCCGAGAGTGAGCGTCCACACATCCCTGGGATACGAGCCATCGCCCAGGATGATCGCTCCGCCCACGAGGATCAGCCGGTCCCGGAGGCTGTCGAGCACGACGGTGCCGTCCGAGCGCCGGACGGGTGCGGAGCCCAGCGCGGGCAACGTGGACCAGCGGGGTGAGTCTCCCGCCAGCTCCAGTACCTGGAGTGTGTCGTACGCCCAACTGCTGAAGCCTCCCCCCTGCAGTGACGGCAACACGAGCACGCGGTCGCGTGCCACGTCATAGACGCACTGCGTACCCGACGTACCGAGCGGCGCCGTGCCGCCGATCGGGAGCCGTGTCCATTCGGCGGGGCCGTCGAGCGGACAGGACCACAGATGATCTGCCGTGACCGCCGTGCCGTAGTCCTGCCCGCCGAACACGAGCAAGCGTCGGCGGCGAGTGTCGATGGCGCTCATGGGGTTGGGCGTGGTCGGTGGCGCGGTCGAGCTCGCGTGGTGAAGTCGCCACGGTGCGGGGCTCGCTACCGAGCGGGTCCACAGGCCTTCGGAGTTCCACGTCACCAGTCGTCGAGTAGGTGCGTCGAAGTACGCCCGGGGATCCCAACAGGTGCGGCCGCTCACAAGCGGACTCGGCACGCGGACCGACCAGGGACCTGGCGCGTCTGGGTCGAATCGCAGCGCGGTGCCCGTGCCGCCATCGGGCAGGCCGAACTTGAAGTAATTTCCGCCGCCGTAAACGAGAAGAGCATCGTTCGGTCTTTCGAGGCATGCCGACGCGCCAGCGTAGAGTCCGTACCGGGTCGGATGGGCTCCGACGCGCATCCAGGTGCCGTTCACGAAGTCGTACCGCCACACCGAGGTGTCGCGGAAACGATACCCCTGGTCGCCGGGGAACAACCATGCCACCCGTCCGGCTGCATCGGGGACCATGACGCCCCCGACCTCGGGTAGCGGCATCGAGTCGGTCGGGGCGGCTCCGCGCGCGATCCAATGCAGCGGTTCATCCAGGGACAGTTCCCAGGTCTCGGCGGGGCAGGCCGGGTAACTGTCGGGCCAGTGAAACTGGAACGGTATGTGATGGTCGCCGCCGAAGACCACCATTCTGTTCGTGACCGCGGAGTAAGCCGCACCGAATCGTGCCCGAGGGCCCGGCCCGGGTCCCGTCAGTTCCACGGCCCGCCACTGGAGTGGGGACTCCGCGAGCGGTAGGAGCCACACGGCGGAATCGGCATAGGCGTCGCCATCACCGCCGAACAACACCAGGCGGTCGTGTGCGTCCAACTCCAGATGAGCGTCGAAACGGGACTGCGGTCGGGCTGTCCCGCTCAGTTCGAGTCGGGACCAGGTGGGCGGATCGGACAGCCGTAGCTCCCAGAGTTCGGAAGTACGGACCTCGGGATAGGGTGGCCGACCGCTCAGCAGGATCACGCGGTCGCGCAGCGAATCGTACACCGCAGCGGAACCCGCGTGCGGGCCGGGCCCGATGCCCGATGTCGTGAGCGGCTCCCAATGCGCCTCACCCGATGTCACGAGCTGCCACGCGCCCGCCTGGGGGCCGGCTTCGTACAGCTCGCCGCCGACGAGCAATGCTCGTGCTCGGCGCGAGTCCCACACCAGCGTGGCGTCGCTCCGTATGGGTTCACCGAGCTCGCGCACTTGAAATGCCGCGGTGGCGTCAACGACAGGAGCGGCGAGTGCGACACCGGGGGCAAGGCCAAGCCCAAGACCGTGGAGCAATACGGCACAGCCGATGGAGCGGAGCGTCATCGCGATCCTCGGGCCCGGTGCGAGGGCTTGATACTATGGAGTCACACCGGGGGTGTCGAGACGCATCGCGGCGGGTCGTACGGGGCCGGAAGTAGCCCGTCCCGGCCGCTAGCCCCCGAGCTTCGCCCGCACCTGTGCCAGTCGCTCCGGACTCCCGATCTCGAGCCACGCGCCCTCGGGCACGATCCACGGCCGGATGGCGTGCCCCTCGCCCGCCAGACGCAGCCACACGTCGACGATCGCGAACACGCCGCGCTCGTTGACGAGGTCGAACCAGCGCGGCGAGCACACATGCAACCCGGCGAACGCCAAGGCGTGTACGGCGCCATGCGGCTCGCGCACCTGCGTGAGCACGCCGGTCTTGCGGTTATCGCGCGCGAACAGGCCGTGGTCGTCGAACAATAGATAGCGCTGCGTCTCACGCTCCTGCATGGCCAGCGTGGCCAGCGCGCCCGTTGCGGCGTGCGCGGCCACCAGCGGCGCAAGGTCGGTGTCACAGACCACGTCGACATTGTGCGCCAGCACGGGCCGGTCGAGCCGGAAGTGCTCGCGAGCATGATGGAGCCCGCCGCCCGTCTCCAATGGCTCGGCGAGCTCCAAGCTCACGCGAACCTCGGCGCCCAGCTCGTGCGTGGCCAGGAAACGCGTGATGGCGTCCGCATGATGATGCACGTTCACCACCAGCCGGCTCGCCCCCGCGGCCACCAGCTTGCGTGCGGTGCGCTCGAGCATGGTCAGGCCGCCCACTTCGATGAGCGCCTTGGGCGTGGTCTGCCCCAGTTCGCCCAGCCGAGTGCCTCGCCCCGCGGCGAAGATCATCCCATCCACTATTCGGCCTTCGGAGCGTCGCCCGGCAGCTTCCAGCGCGCCTTGGACGAGTGCACGAGGTCGGTCGTCACTTGCGGATAGTTCTCGCGCATGAATCGCGTGAGCCGCTCGGCGAAGTAGACCGAACGGTGCTGTCCGCCGGTGCAGCCGAACGCCACGTGGAACTGCGAGAAGTTGCGCTCAAGGAAGTTGTCGACGTGCGACTCGACCAGTGCCACCACATGCCGCCAGAACGCCTCGGTCTCGGGCATGGCCTCCAGGAAGCGCACGATCTCGGGCTCGGTGCCGATGCGAACAGACAGCTCGGCCCGGCGCCCCGGGTTCGACAGCGAACGGCAGTCGAACACGAACCCGGCCCCGTGCTCGGGATCACCCACCGGCATGCCGTCGCGGTAGCTGAAGCTGCACACGTGCACATGCAGACCGGGTGGTGTGCTCAAAGGTCCCTCGCGCTTGGCCCACATGTCGACGATCTGGCGGAACACGGACTCGAGTTCAGGCAGTTCCACCGGCAAGCCCGCATCGAGCAGCCGCGCCACGTTGCGCGCCGCGTACGGCACGCTCTCCAGGAAGCGCGGCTTGCGCTCGTAGAAGCCACGATAGCCGTATGCACCCATGGCCTGCATGATGCGGATGAGCACGTAGCCCGGGTAGTGCGAGCGGAAGCGCTCAGGCTTGCCACCCTGCGCTGCGAACGCCTTCAGGTAGCACTCGATCAGGTGCGCGCGCACGGATTCGGGCAGGTCGGCCTTGGCGTCGTAGAGCAGCGAAGCGAGGTCGTACTGCGCCGCGCCCTTGCGCCCGCCTTGATAGTCCAGGAACCACGGCTGGCCGTCACGCACCATGATGTTGCGCGACTGGAAGTCGCGATACAGGAAGTAGTCGGTGTCGGTCGACAGCAGGTGCGCCACCAGCTTCTCGAAGTCGCTCTCGAGCCGCTGCTCGTTGAATGGCACATGCGCGAGCTTCAGGAAGTGGTACTTGAAGTAGTTCAAGTCCCAGTGCATCGACTGTTCGTCGAATGCCGCGCGCGGGTAGGCGAACGAGAAGTCCACCGCCTTGGCCCCCAGGAACTGGAAGCGCGGCAGTTCGGCCACCACGCGTTCGTAGATCGGGAGCATCGCGGCCGGGAACGCTTCGCCGCCGGACTGGCGAGCGGCGGACAATGCGGCGAACAGCGTGGTGTCGCCCAGGTCCTCGCCCAGCCAGATGCCGAGGCTCGCGTCGGCCGCGTAGATCTCGGGCACCGGCAGCCCCGCGCCTCGCAGCCCGCGTGAGTACGCCAGGAAAGCGCGGTTCTCCTCGGCGTCCGGGCCGTGTGCGCCTACCACGGACTTCTGCCCGCTGGACGTGAGCCGGTAGTACTGACGCTGGGAGCCGTCCGGCACGAGCCGGGTGACGACTTCGGGAGGCCGGCCCATGGTCTGGGTATAGAGTGCAACGATGGCATCACGCATGGTGCGCAGACTATCCGAAGTCCGCCGTCGGGACCATCCCGCCGGGCTGGCCGGGATGCCAAGCGCGCATGACGCCGGTTCGGCGCGCCGCACAGCGGGTCCCCCGATGTGAGCGAGATGCGAGCGACTGCGACGTGGCGGCCTACTTCTTCTTGGCCGCCGTGCTGTTGACCGCCACCGCGGCTTTCATGAGGGCCTTGAACGCGCGTGCGTTCACGGACACGCCTTCGGCGATGTCGATCGCCCGTCGCGTCTTGCCCTCGAGACTCGAGTTGAAGAGCCCAGTGGGATCCGGGACCTTGGCGCCCTTGGCGAACGTCAGCTTCACCGCCTTCTTGTACACCTCACCCGTGCACACGATGCCCTGATGCGACCACACGGGGACGCTCCACTTCCATTCTTCCGTGATGTCGGGCACGGCCACGAGGATCAGCGCACGCACCTGCGCCAGCGTCTCGCCGCGCCAATCCGCCAGATCGCGGATGCGCTGGTCGATGAGTCGTGAGGCGGCTGCCCCGGTTGCTTGCTCGCGCTTTGCCATTGCAACAGCGTACCGCAGCGGCCCGCGCTCGGCACATACCCATTGACTGGCGCGAGCCTGCTTGTTCATGTTCTGGGAATGAAGCCGAAGCCGAAGCCGACACCGCGCCCGAGCCGCGTCGCCAATCCCACGCCCGTTCGCGCAGGCGCGAGCGCGGGCAAGGTCCAGCGCGCGAGCAGCGAGGCCGGAGCCAAGCGGCCCGCGTCCGCCCGCACCCGATCGAAGCCAGCAAGACTGCTCGCCGGTGGCAACCCGCGCATCTCCAAGGCGGACGGCGACGCGCCCGTGCAGGCGTACATCGTCGCCATGTCCGGCTGGAAGCGAGACGTGGGGCGGAAGCTAGACGAACTCATCACGCGCACGATCCCGGTTGCCAAGAAGGCCGTGAAGTGGAACTCGCCGTTCTACGGCATCGAAGGGCAGGGCTGGTTCATGTCGTTTCACACCTTCACGCGTTACGTGAAGGTCGCGTTCTTCAATGGCGTGTCCCTGCGCCCCGTGCCGCCCGGACCCAGCAAGAGCGACGCAACGCGCTACCTCGACGTGCATGAGCACGATGTGCTCGACGAGACCCGGTTCACGGACTGGGTTCGCCAGGCGGCGGCATTGCCTGGTTGGGGAGCCTAGTCCCAGCCATTCCAGCGTCGGTCCCAGCGAGACTGGCACTCGTCTTCCACGCCGTGGCACTTCCCGTGAACCGGAGCCGGGCCTGAGCGCCAGTCCCGCGCCGTTGTTCGCTCAGCGCGCGAGGAACGTGGCGAACCAGTCGAGCACTGGCCCGGGAAGCGGCCCGTGGTCCGCTCCCGCGACCACCTTCACCGGCATGCGTGGCTGGATCCCGCGGGCCAGCGCCTCGGCCACGGCCGTGGGGATCTGCTGGTCCACATACTGGATCGCGGTCGCGCCGAGGCCCGTGGGTGCGCCACAGCGGAACACCTGAAGCGCGAGAGCCGTGGACTTGGCTGTGGCCGGCCGTGCTCCCAGCCCGCGTCCCTGGAAGTTGGGGCTCACGGGAGCCACCGCGCGCCAGCGTGCGGGGTGTTGTAACGCCTGCGCCCACACCGTATGCCCGCCCGCTTCCCAGCCCGTGAGGAACGCTTGGCGCTCGCCGTGCCAGCGATGCGAGACATCCTCCAGCGCCGCTCCGATGCCGGCATCGTCGAACACGAACTCGTGCGCGGGGTCGATCGCGACCCACTCGCTGTCGGTACACGCGTACAATTCGCGCAGGCGTGAGCGTGCGCCCCCGCAGGTCATGACTTCGGGGGCCACGAGGATGAAGGGCCGGGCGCCGCGTTCGGCGACGAACGCGGACAGGTTGTCCTCGAAGTCACGCGAGGCATCGGGGACCACCACGACCACCGGCCAGGTGCGCTCCGGCGTCCAGCCTTCGGGTAGTGCCAAGTGGTAGCGCATCGCGTGCGTACGGGTGCGTTCGAGGCTGGTTGCCGGTCGCGTGGGTGCGGCCATGGCCGAGCCGGCCAGAAGGCCGGCGAGTCCGAGTGCTGCCATCGCGCGCCGCATGGCGTGACCTCCTTCTATCTATGCGTGCGTTCGCACGGGCGGGATGCCTACAACAGCTCGATCGCATCCCCCACCCGCACATCTCCCGGCTGCGCGACGCGCATGTACACGCCCGCTATGTGCTGGGTCTCTCGCACCAGCGTGCGCATGATGCGCGGATCGGCTGGGAGGCCGGGTTCCGGGAGCGTCACCATCACACAGCGCGGGCAGCCCATGACGACCTCAAGGAGCACCGCTCCGATACGCAGGTGCTTCCCCACCCAGGCGTGCTCGGGGTAGCCGTCAGGCTCGGTGCTCTCGATGACGATGTTCGCGCGGAACCGCCGATCGTCCCACTCGGACTCCGGTGCGATCGATCTCAGCGTGTTCAGCGTGGTACGGCTGATCAAATGCAGCGGATACGCATCGAAGAAGTTTCCCTGACGTAGCGCGCCAAGACTCTCGGGCGTGAACATGCTGTAGTCGGGCTCGGTCTCGCCGGGCAGGACGCCCATGAGCGCGCGGATCTGCTCGGGTGAATCGCCGGACGAGCTCACGCGCGGCGCAGCACCGGAGCCCGCGGAGCCAAGCGCGCGGAGTGAGAGCGACCGCCCTGCCGTTTCGCTCAAACGTCGCGCCGTCTCCGGCGCATCAGCGGCCACGCGTGTGCCATCGGCGAACGCGATCTCGGCGCTGGGCGGGGCCTCGCCCGCCACGGGCTCGGTCAAGTAACGAGCTTTGCAGTGGCGCAGTGCATGCGCGCGTTTGGCCGTGGTGATCCCGGCTCGAGTCTCGTCGTACACCGCCCAACCACGATCGCCGGGGATGCCGCGCACCGACAACGTGGCCGCTTCGAGCCGCTCCCCGCCCATGCTCTTCACGGGGTAACGCCAGAGTTGGGTGATGGTTCCGATGATCATGCGGCGACCTTAGGAGCCCCTCGAGGCGAGGTCAATCGATGAGTACGTGAAGAGATGCAGGGGCTCGGGCAGGTGGTGGCCGCGGTGATCGGCTCGCTCGCGGCGAACCTCATGGTGGCACGGTGAGAACGAACAGCTCCAGAACTATGAAGCGACACCGCTCACGCTGCGCGCGAGCGGTTCACCCAGCGTTCGAGTGCAGCAGACAGCACGGCCAACTGGATCGGCTTCGTGAGGTGATCGTCCATTCCGGCTTGCAGACAACGCTCGCGGTCCTCCGACATGGCATTCGCTGTCATCGCCACGATGGGGATGTGGCGCTCCGTCCCTTCGCGCCGCCGCCACTCGACCGTGGTCTCGAATCCATCGAGCTCGGGCAGTAGGCAGTCCATCAACACGATGTCAAACAGCCGGGCTTCGAGCATGTCGAGGGCCTGCCGTCCATCGATCGCCAGATCGAACGTGCAACCGAGCTTGCGAAGCATGTGGCCAGCGACGAGCTGGTTGACTGCATTGTCTTCGACCAGCAGCACATGACGCGGCACGGCCAGAGGAGTCAGGGCTTGCGCGAAGTTCGCGCTCACAACGGTCTCGGGTGCGGCTTCGGCCACGGGTAGCTCGAGGACGAACCAGAAGCATGAGCCTGCACCGGGTGCGCTCTCGATCTCGATGCGGCTCCCCATCAGCCCGACGAGCTGCTGGCTGATCGCGAGTCCGAGCCCGGTTCCCCCGAAGCGCCGGCTCGTGGAGTCGTCGGCTTGGCGGAACTGTTCGAAGACCAGACCATGTGCTTCAGGTGATATGCCGATGCCAGTGTCCAGCACTGCGATCTTGAGACAGGATCGCGTTGGAGTTCCGCCACACGCTTCCACGACAACGCGGATGCTGCCCCGTTCGGTGAACTTGATGGC
>JANNWR010000467.1:0-2003 GCA_031408715.1 bacterium | reverse complement strand
GCCGCGGGGGTCATCGCCGCCGCACTCGGCTCGCTCGGTGGCGGCTGGCTCGTGGACCACTGGGGCTGGGCGCCCGCGTTGATGCTGAACAGCGTGACGTACCTGTTGTCGGTCGGCACCCTGCTCGTGTTGCGGCACGGGCGGAGCACGCGGGACATGCACGTGTCGAGTGAGTCCGCGCTGACGGCGGCCGGGCCGCGCGCCTACCTGCGCGAGATGCTCGCCGGCCTGCGCGCGGTGCGCGACGACCGCCGCATCGTGCTGGCGTTCACGACCCTTGCGGGCATCTGGTTCGCGGGCGGGTTCCTGCACGTGGCCGGCAACCTGCACGTCCAGCAGGCGAGCGGCGCGCCGGGAGTGTCGCGCCTTGGCGTTTTGATCGCGGTGCTCGGGCTGGGCAGTGGCGCGGGCACTTTGTGGCTCAACTCCGCCGGACGTGCCGTCGCACGGCCGCCACTGCTGGCTGGCTCGCTCGTACTCGCCGGCGCCGGCGTACTGGTGTTCGCCGCCACCACGCGCATCGAGGTCTACGCGCTGGCGGCGTTCGTGATGGGACTGGCGGTGATCCCCGCGCTCATGGTGACCGAGACCATGTTGCAGGAAGCCGCCGCCCCCGAAGTGCGCGCGCGCGTGTTCGGCACGCGGGACTTCGTCGTGCGACTCGTTCTCCTGTGCAGCGTCACCCTTGCCGGCGGCATCGCGCGCGGGCTCGGAGCGCAGCCCGCATTGATCGTCGCGGGGTTCGCGGCGATGGCGTGTGGTGTCACCGCGCTCGTCCGGTTCAACGCCGCCGGGCGAACACCTCGATGAAGCCGCCCCGCCCCGTGAGTGCGGCGCCCAGACTGGTGACCACGCTCACCGGCGCCAGCACCGGCCCCAGCAAGGCGAGTGCGGTCAGGTTGTAGGCGTACTCCGCGGGACCGAGGTCGGATGGCACCTGCTGTTTCGCGAAATCCGACAGAAAGTGCCGGCGCGTGAACGCCCAGTCGAGCGTGCTGTGCAGGAGCCCGTACGGGTCGTACTGCAGCGACAGGTGGTTGATGCGTTCCACCGTGAAGCCCGCGCGCTCGAGCCCGAGACGCAGCGTCTCGGGCGAGTAGTGCACCAGATGCCGTGGCACGTCGAGCCCCCACCAGCGTTCGCCCGCGAGCCGGGCGGAGACACCGGCGATGTTCGGCACCGCCGCCACGAGTAGTCCGCCGCGGCGCATAAGACGGTGCGTGCGCTCGAGGAACTCGCGCGGCTCGCCTATGTGCTCGAGCACCTGCCATAGTGTGACCACATCGACGCTCTGCGCCGGCAGTTCGTGATCGAACAGCGATCCGCACAGGAACTTGCCCCGCGAGCCCCGGCTCCGGGCCAGCGCCAGTGCTGCCGGCGAGAAATCGATGCCGGTGGCGTCCCAGCCCTGAGCGGCCATGTGCGCCACGAACTCGCCGTCGCCCGAGCCGATGTCGAGCAGCGCACCGCGGGGCACGTGGCGCTCGACCCGGCGCTGGCGCGTGCACTGGATCTGATGGATGACCCGCGCCGCCAGGTCGCGCAGCGCCCAGCCGGTCGAAAAGTAGAAGTCCTCCTCGTAGAGCCGCGACAGCGCTGCGTCGCTCAGGCGCGGTTCGGTGTAGACCAAGTCGCAGGCGAGGCAACGCCGCAGTTCATAGAGCCCGGCCGCCGGCCCGCGCGTGACTTCGGTACGCAGGTGCAGCTCGCTCTGTCCGCAACTGCACAATGGACAGGCCTTGGGGCACAACTGCTCGAGTGTGCGCGGAACGATCGAGGCAGGAGCGACCTCGTGGAACGTGGTTGCGGACAACGTGAACCTCCCCGCGTGACGCCGTCAGGCGCGGTACTTGTAGCATCCGGGGGGAGCCGGGCATCGACTGATGCAGGGCGAGCGTACATCGAAGGCTGGCGCGAGGGTATGCCGAAGTCGAAACCTGAGATCTCGCCATAGGCGATCCGTCCCGCGAGGGTCTCGGAGGTCTGCGCGAGCAACTCGGGCG
>JANNWR010000466.1:0-2800 GCA_031408715.1 bacterium | reverse complement strand
CGCCGCTCGTTACCCACGTGTCCGCGTTGAAGTCATGGAGGCCGGCTCTGCGGCGCGACAATCAGGATGAGACTCGGGCGACAATCAGGATGAGACTGGCCGGGGGTGGGCTGACGAAGGGAGGGCGCGCGCGCCCCACCGAAGGCAGCCCACCCCCGGCGGCGCGTTTTTCCCCAGGTTATCCCCGACGGGAAGGCGCGCTCTGGCGGGCGGAGCGGTTGGGCGCGAGGAGCGGTTCTTCATCGACAGAAGGATCGCCGCTTGCCTGGCCAGCACGTCACCGACTGCCAGACGAGGTTGTTCATGGAGTCCCGTCAGATCAGTGCCCCCGCCATCGCCGCTGCGAAGGCCGGGTTCAGCCGTGCGACCGCCTACCGGATCGAAGGCGATCCGCGGTTGCCGTCACAGAAGAAGCAGGAGCGCGGCCGGCGACGACCCGATCCGCTCAGCCAGGTCTGGGACGCCGAGATCGTGCCGATCCTGAAAGCGGCACCGGGTCTGCGCGTCATTGCAGTCCTGGCCGAGATCCGGCGGCGCCATCCCGAGATCGGCCCCGGTATCCGGCGCACGCTGGAGCGGCGCATCCGCACGTGGCGGGCGCTCGAAGGCCCCGAGCAGGACGTGATGTTCCGGCAGGAGCACCCGCCCGGCCGCATGGGGCTCTCCGACTTCACCGATACAAGTGAACTCGGCATCATGGTCGCTGGCATCGTGTTGGAGCATCGGCTCTATCACTTTCGGTTGGCGTTCTCCGGGTTCGCGCACGCCCATGTCGTGCTCGGTGGCGAGAGCTTCGTCGCGCTGGCCGAAGGCTTGCAGAATGCACTGTGGGCGCTCGGCGGCGTGCCGCAGGAGCATCGCAGCGACAGCCTGTCGGCAGCGTTCTGCAACCTCGACCGTGACGCCCAGGAGGACCTGACGCAGCGCTATCAGGGCCTGATGCGCCATTACGGCATGACGCCGTCGCGCAACAATCCGGGTGTCGCCCACGAGAACGGCTCGATCGAGAGCCCGCACGGCCATCTCAAGAAGGCGCTGGAGGACGCGCTGCTGCTGCGCGGCTCCAGGGACTTCGACGATCTCGACGCCTATCGCCGCTTCGTCGACGAGATCGTCGGCCGGCAGAATGCCAACAACCGCAAGCGGATCGAGCTGGAGCGGCCGCATCTCGCCGAGCTCCCGAAGCGCCGGACGGCGGACTTCGAGGAGAAGGTCGTCACGGTGACGTCGAGCGGCGGCTTCATTCTGCGCCGGGTGTTCTACACGGCGCCATCGCGGCTGATCGGTCATCGACTGCGGGTTCACCTGTACGACGACCGGCTCGACTGCTTCCTGGGCTCGACGCCGATGATGACCTTGCGACGAGGGAGGCAACCCTCGCCCGACAAAGGCGGCCACGTCGTCGATTACCGGCACGTCATCCATGCCCTGCGCAAGAAGCCGATGGCGCTGCTCAATCTGGTCTATCGCGACCAGCTGTTCCCGCGTCCGGCCTTTGCCCGAGCCTTCGACGCATTGTGTGCCGAAGCCGGCGACAAGCGCGCGTGCAAGGTGACGGTCGAGCTGCTGGCGCTGGCGCATGATCGCGCCTGCGAGGCCGAGCTGGCGCAGATCATCGACGCCGACCTCGATGGCGGCCGGTTACCGGATCTGGCGATCCTGCGTGAGCGGTTCGGGCCCAGCCCGGCCTCCGTGCCGGTGATCGAGGTCGAGCTGGTGCCGCTCAGCGCCTACGACGAGCTGGCCGCGATCTACGCTGTCGAGCCAACCTCCAACCTGGAGGCCGTGGCATGACCAGCAAGACCACCGTAGACGCCGCGCGCGTCGAACTCCTGCTGAACGAGCTGCGCCTGCCCGGCATCAAGCTGATGTGGGCCAAGCTCGCCGAGCAATCCGACAAGGAGGGCTGGCCGGCGGCCCGCTTTCTTGCAGCGCTGGCCGAGCACGAGATGGTCGATCGCGGCCGACGCCGGATGGAGCGTCATCTTGCCGAGGCGCGCCTGCCGGCCGGCAAGACGCTGGCCACGTTCGACTTCGACAGCGTGCCGATGGTGTCGAAGGCGCAGGTGATGGCGCTGGCGTCGGGCGACGAATGGCTGGCCAAGGGCGCCAACATCCTGCTGTTCGGGCCGCCCGGCGGGGGGAAGAGCCATTTATCTTCGGCGCTCGGTCTCGCCCTGATCGAGAATGGACGGCGGGTGTTCTTCGCTCGCACCACCGACCTCGTGCAGCGTCTCCAGATCGCGCGGCGCGAGTTCGCGCTCGAAAGCGCTCTTCGCATGCTCGACCGCTACGACCTGCTGATCCTCGACGACCTCGCCTACGTCACCAAGGATCAGGCCGAAACCAGCGTGCTGTTCGAGTTGATTGCCGCGCGCTACGAGCGGCGATCGATGCTGATCACCGCCAACCAGCCGTTCGGCGAGTGGGGGAAGATATTCCCCGACCAGGCGATGACGCTGGCTGCGATCGATCACCTCGTCCATCACGCCACGATCCTGGAGATGAATGTCGAGAGCTATCGCCGCCGCGAGGCCCTCGACCGCAAACGCGGACGCGGCAGGCCAGCAGCCAACGTGACACTCAAAAAAACCGAGAAGGCCGCAACCTGATTGACGCGCGGGTCTTCCAGACCGGACTCCAACGTCAATCAAAACACTTGCCAAAATAACGGCCAGCGACGCACGCCACGCCGAAGAAAGCCGGAAAGACCGAAGACTGATTGACGCGCCCCAACAATCAAACCGCTTGCCAATACCGCGTTCTCACCACGATTGACGCGCTATACGTGGGCTTCCTG
>JANNWR010000465.1:0-1561 GCA_031408715.1 bacterium | reverse complement strand
CCTAGTCCGTTGCCACGCCGGCCACGAGGTCGGCGATGATGCGGTCGGGCTTGATGCCTTCGGCTTCAGCGGTGAAGTTGGTGACCACGCGATGGCGCAGCACGGACAGCGCGACGGCGCGCACGTCCTCGATGCCCGGAGCGAAGCGGCCGTGCAGCACGGCGCGCGTCTTGGCCCCCAGCACCAGGAACTGCGAGGCGCGCGGACCCGCGCCCCAGCTGACCCACTGCTTCACGAACTCGGGTGCGCCTTCACCGCCGCGGGTCGCACGGGCCAACCGCACCGCGTAGCGCACGACATGCTCGGTGACGGGTACGCGGCGCACCAGCGCCTGAAGCTCCAGGATGGCCTTGGCGTCCAGCACCTTCTCGAGGTTCGGCACATAGGAAGACGTGGTCGAGGCCACGATCTGCTCTTCTTCCGCCTGCGACGGGTAGTCGACCTGCACATTGAACATGAAACGGTCGAGCTGTGCTTCGGGCAGCGGGTAGGTACCTTCGAGTTCGATCGGGTTCTGCGTGGCGAGCACGAAGAACGGCAGCTCGAGCTTCATGGTCTGGCCGCCGGCGGTGACTTCTTTTTCCTGCATCGCCTGCAGCAACGCGGCCTGCGTCTTGGGCGGCGTGCGGTTGATCTCGTCTGCGAGCACGATGTTCGCGAACACCGGGCCCTGGATGAAGCGCATGACGCGCCGGCCGGTCGAGGCGTCTTCTTCCAGCACGTCGGTGCCGGTGATGTCGCTCGGCATCAGGTCGGGCGTGAATTGGATGCGGTTGAACTTCAGGTCCAGCACCTTGGCGAGGCTCGAGATGAGCAGCGTCTTGGCGAGCCCCGGCACGCCCACCAGCAACACGTGGCCGCCGGCGAACAGCGCGGTGAGCAACTGCTCGATGACGGCGTCCTGGCCGACGATGGCCTTTCGCAGCTCAGCCATGATGCGCGTGCGCGCCTGGTTCAGTCGTTCGACGGCTTCGAGATCGGAAGCGTTGCCGGACACGGGGTGTCGCCTTTCGGGATGACGCGAGGGCCTCCGGCATGCGCGCGGCCGCGCACCGGTGGCCCGTTGTGGCCGCCGCGACCGGGGTGGCGATCGAACCGGATGGCCGGTTCACCGCGAGCCCCTGCCGTGGCGAAGGAATGGGGTGCGAGCCTACAGGCGGGCCCCATGGGCGGCAAAGCGTTGCGCGGCGGGCGCGGTGCGCTGGCCGACCGGCGCTGCTGTCGAGGCTCGGACGTGCACCGGGGGGCTGTGCGACGCCGTGCATGGACGCGGGCCGGGTGGGCCTACCGCCCCGTCAGCCGCACCACACGCACGCGCGTGCCGTGCTCGTCGCCCTCCGTCCACGCGGCCCACGCCGCGCGGTCGCCCTGCGCGGTGATCGCGCCACTTTTCACGCCACTCCCCAGATAGAGCCACGGTGACAGCACGCCATCCAGCTCGAGCCGGCGCAGAGCGAGCACCTTGCGTGCGGGCCCGCTCGCGGCCGCTCCGATCGCGCCGACGAGTGTGCCGGTGTCGAGGCGTGCCAGCATCGGGCGCGAAGGATCGCCCAGCGAATCG
>JANNWR010000464.1:0-3465 GCA_031408715.1 bacterium | reverse complement strand
GGATCCCGAGCGGACCGGTGCCGTCCAGCTTCTCGTGGTGATAAGCAGCGATGCGGGGCACGTCATCCAAGTGCGCAGGATACTCGATCATGTCGAGAATGGTCTGCGTGTATTCCGCGTGCCGGTCCACGGCCTCACGTTCCTGTGTGGTGAGCCGGCCGGGCTTGTGCAGCACCTCATCGCTGATCCCTTGCTTGCCAAGGTCATGCAGCAGCGAAGCGACCGACAGTACTTCGTGCGCGACCAGCGACAGGTCGAGCGCATGCCCCAGGGCCAGCGACACCTTCTGCACGCGTTCGCTGTGACGGGCCGCATCGGGGTCCTTGAGCGTCAGCGAGTGCACCAGCGCACCGATGGTGGAGCGGAACGCCCGCATCTGCTGCTGATGCAACCACAGGTGCTCGAGCGCCAGACCGACCTGGCTCGCGAACACCGACAGCAGATCGAGGTCCTCCTGCGTGAAGCGACCCTTCGAGGGCCGGCGCACGTCGAGCTGCAACACGCCAAAAGGCGAGCTCGTCCCGAGCAGCGGCGCGACGATGGCCGTTTCGAGTCGCGACAGGACGATGCTCTCGCTGCCACCGCCCCGATCCTCGCCCTGCACGAACAGCAGCGCATGACCGTCGCGCATGACTCGGTCGACGATGGTGCGCGACAGCGACACACGCGTGCTGCCGACGTCGCGGCTGGTGGCGATCAACGTGCGCAGCGGTTCGGACTCGTGTGCGCGAGCAACCAGCAGATGGTGCGTCGCACCGGGGAACGCGAGGAACGCGAAGCGCTGGATCACCGCGAGCAACCGGGCTTCGTCGTTGCGCGCGGCGGCGGTCTCGCGCACCAGCGTCAGCAGCAGGTCCGCAGTGCGCGCATCGGTGCGGGCGACACGCTCGTGCACATCGCCCCAGTCCTCGGCCGGACGCCAGGCCAGAACGGTGGGCGCGGAGTCGGCGCCCCGCAGGAACCGCAGTTCCTCGGGAGCGAACTCGTACGGGGATGGAGTGACGGTCGCCATGGTGATTGTTTTATCGGCCCAAGGGCAAGGGGCACTTGAGTGGATTGAGAACCGGCCCTCGCCCGAGGTCCGGCCGGGCGGCCCGGGGGGACCACTTCGGGCTCCGGGCTGCAGTCCAGGGCACACCCTGCCGACAACAAGGATGCACACCGAGATCCTGATCTCCGAGTACAGCCGCACGCGAGGGTGGCAGCTTCCGCGCGGCGTGCAACCGGTGATCGTGCGACCCCTGTCGGAGATCCGCCATGAACCCGATGCAGCCCCTCTTGCTCACCGTGCGCGCGCTCACCGAAGTGATGGACGCCGCGGACCCGCATACTCGCGGGCGCTCGCAGCGCATCGCTCACTTCTCGGTGCGCATCGCACGCGAACTGGGTGTGACTCCCGATCAAATGCCCGAGATCGAACTCGGGGCACTGCTTCACGATCTGGGACGCAGCGCCATCCTGAACGACGTGGTGCGGACCCCGCGTGTGCTCGACGCGCGCGAACTCGCCGTCGTGCAGACCCATCCGACCATCGGCTGGGAGATCCTCAAGGACATCCCCGGTCTGGCCGGTGTCGCGGAGGTCGTGTACGCCCATCACGAACGCCCGGACGGCAAGGGCTATCCGCGCCAGATGCCGCCGCACCTCGTGCCTCTGGGAGCGCGCATCGTGATGGTGTGTGCCGCCTATGACGCCATGACCGAGGAGCGTCCCTATCGCCATGGATTGCCGCCGTCGCACGCCTGCGAGGAACTCCGCCGCCACCGCGGCACACAGTTCTTTGCGGAAGTCGTCGACGCGTTCGTGACGCTGCACGAGAGTGGCCGACTGTGGGACGAGTTCACGCCCGAGCAGATGGCAGGCCAGATGGGCCGCATCGAGCCCCCGCGGGCAGCCTAGCCGGCGACGCCCCATCGCGCGCCGCGATGCGACTCGCTTCGCGCACCCGCCGTCACGGGCTTGGCGCCGGAACGGACTCTCCGACGCCCCGCATGTGCGTCTCCGTGGTCGTGAGAAGGGGCGCGACGTCAGGGTGCGCGGTCTTCTAGGGTGACGATCGAACTGCTAGCCTGTGGCGCATGGTCGATCCCCCTCACTCCGCTCCTGATGAATATGCGAGTCGGCGTTCGGTCCCGATGCGCTGGCTGGCCCTGGGCGACTCCTACACGATCGGGGAAGGAGTCGCCGCGCACGAGCGGTGGCCCGAGCGGCTCGCCCTCCTGCTCACGGCCGAAGGGATCTCCGTCGTCCCACCGCGCGTCGTGGCTACCACCGGCTGGACCGCAGCAGAGCTGCTGACGGGCATCGATGCGGCTGGCGACGGGCCAACCGCCGGCCCGTACGACCTTGTCACGCTGCTGATCGGCGTCAACGACCAGTACCGCGGCCACGCGCTACCGGCATTCGCGCCACACTACGCGCGCTGTGCCGAACGTGCGATCGAGTTGGCGGGCGGGCGCCCGGCGTGCGTGGTGGCGCTTTCGATCCCGGACTGGGGTGCGACGGTGTTCGCGCAGGGTCGCGAACGAGCAGCCATCGCCGCGGCCATCGATCTCTATAACGCGCACGAGCGCGCGCACATGGCGAGACTCGGCGTGCACTGGTGCGACATCACCACCCTTTCCCGCCAGCATGGCGATGACGTCGGCTATCTGGCAGCCGACGGCCTGCACCCAAGCGGTGCGGCCTACATCCAATGGGCGCACGCGGCGCTACCGCATGCGCGAAGGGCTTCGGTGGGCATGCCCCCCGCAGAATCGCCGTACCGCTGACGGATCTGCGGGGCGCCCGCCCTGTTTGCAGGGGCTTCACGTCTCACGCTTCCCATTCGCACATCTCGCGCGTACTGAGTGTGCAGCGCCGGACGCGGGTTCGTGGACCTCGACGCAGGCGCTGGATCGCAAGCCGCAGACGACCCTGAGGACCGCACCCCATGAAGACCCTGCTCGCATTGGCGACACTCGCCCTACTGACGATCGCCCTCACCTCCCCGCTACCTGCCAAGCCGCGGAGTACGCCCCGCCCCCCGGCAGTGCCGGCTGTCGCACCAGAGGGCCCCATGTTCCAGACCGTCGAGAAGTCGCCTGAAGAGTGGCGCAAGCTGCTCCCCGCGCAGGCCTACCACGTGTTGCGTGAAGAGGGCACCGAGCGGGCCTTCACGGGCGCGTACTGGAACGAGCATGGCAAGGGCAGCTATCAGTGCGCCGGTTGCGCATTGCCGCTGTTCGGCTCGGACACCAAGTTCGACTCAGGCACGGGCTGGCCGAGTTTCTGGCGGCCGGCGTTCAAGAACACCGTGCGCGAGAAGCGCGACACCGCCTTCGCCATGACGCGCGTCGCGGTGGAATGCGCGCGCTGCGGCGGCCATCTGGGCCACGTCTTCGAAGACGGTCCGGACCCCACCGGCCTGCGCTACTGCATCAACTCGGTCTCACTGAAGTTCGTCCCGGCGCGCTGAGCGCGGCC
>JANNWR010000463.1:0-1822 GCA_031408715.1 bacterium | reverse complement strand
CCAAACGCGGGCGCTGGTGGGCGTCCGATGATCTTGGGGTGCAGGGCACGCACGTCACGCTGTTGCGTGAGCCACAGAGCAACTTCGCCAAGGTGTTCCTGTTCGGTGGCACCGGCAACGCGCAGGTGATGAAGGTGTGGCGCTTCAATCCCCTCGCCGGCACGGCGTGGGTGCCCGCCGTGTCGTCGGGCGACGCGAACAACAAGGTGTATCCGGTGCCACACCCCAACAACAAGCTCGTGGACCTGTTCTGCGGCGGGCACTCGACGCTGCAGGATGGCCGGCTGCTGGTACTCGGCGGCCAGTGGGCACCCACCGACCCGTGCCAGATGGCGTGGTCGTTCGATCCGCGCTGGTACCCGGACACCACCAACTACGCGGCATGGTCGCAACTGGCGTCCATGGCCGCCGACCGCTGGTACCCGACCGCGACGGCGCTCCCGGACGGGCGCATCCTCGCCTCCTCGGGACTGTCGCGTGGGCTCATGCTGACGTTCGGCGGAGACTCCACCAACGGCAAGGAGAGTCGCGTGCTGCACCCGTTGGCCATGGCCGGCCGGTTCAACTGGTGGGACACCACCGCCACCCCGGATGTCTTCGGAGTGACCAACGGTCAACGCCCGGCGGCGCGTGAGGATGCTGCGCTGGTGGGCGACCGCGCGGGACGGGTGTTCCTGATGGGAGGGCGCACCGGCACGGTCGGTGGGGGTTACACGTACTTCAACGATGTCTGGCACCTCTCCAGTTCGGGGAATTTCCCGACGCAGGATGACTCGACGTTCCGTTGGTCGAAGTGCATGATCTATCCTGATCCCCTCAACGGCCTGCCCGCGGCGCGCGCCCGCTTCGCGGCCACGTGGTCCGGACTCGATGCCTGGTCGCAGTCGAACCCGACTCAACTCCACAAGCACCTCACGGATCCGCCGGGTACTGACAGCATCGTCGTCTACATGCACGGCGGGATCGATGCCAGCGACAACGTGCTCGGGGATCTGTGGCGCGGCTGGCGGCGCGACACGACCGGATTCTACATCTGGCAATGGCAGAAGCTGCGTGACGACGCCAGCACGGCGCGCTACGGTCACACGATGGTGTACGACCCGGGGCCGGTGAAGGGGCTCACATATCCCGACCATGCACGGTTGTTGATGTTCGGTGGTCGCAACGCTTCAGGACTGGTGGGCAATGGCGCGCTGGCCTGCCGGATCGCGACGCGGGCACGCATCGGTGAGGGCTGGTACACGCCCGCGATGACGCCGGGGCCTTACGGCACTCCACCGGCACGCGAGGGCCATGTCGCGGTCATGCAGATGAGCCGCCTGACGGGCGCGCGCCGGATGTACGTCTTCGGTGGCCAGGACGGATCCGGAGCAGTGGCGGACACGGCGCTGTGGTACCTGCAGCGTGCGGATGCGGCGCTGTCGGACACCGTCTACCAGTGGGCTCGCACGCCTCGAGTCGGCGGCCCCAGCGGCCGCACGCGTGCGACGGCCGGGTGGTTCGACGACGCCTCGGCACTGGTGTTGTTCGGCGGCGACAACAACGGCAACGCGAGCGGAGGGAACACGAACGAGGTCTGGGAGGTGCAGTTGCATCCGGCGATCCCCGCGTATGGCACATGGTCGCAGCCCTACCTGCGCCACTTCGCGCACCCCGATGCGCCGGCGCTCGCGGGAAGTGCTTCGTGGACCGCGGCTGGGGCCTTCCCCGCACGCCACATGGAGGCACTGGACCCCACCGGCACTTCGAGCTCGGGCAGTGGCTGCACGACATCGCTTGCCGGCCGCTGGAGCACGGTGACGGCGCAGGATCCCAACAGTGC
>JANNWR010000462.1:0-5564 GCA_031408715.1 bacterium | reverse complement strand
GCGTCGTGCCAGACGTGCCGGCGGCGATCATGGCTTGGTCGACGGCGCGCATCTCGGCTGCCGTCAGCAGGCGCATCGTGACCTAGCCGGGACTATTCATGAGCCGGCGGCCTGCGAAGGCCGGCTGCCCATGAATCGCGGCGGAGCTGGCATGGCCGGCTCCTTCGTAGTGTTCCCAACACGACTGCGTCGCCGGCCAAGCCAGCGCCTTGGTACTTCACGGACATCCAGCCCTCTCGGCTCGCCGTTCATGAATAGGTCGGGCTAGTGCCGCCGGCCGCGGGCGCGAGCGTCGCTCTTCAGCTCGCGCATCAGGCGCTTCTTGTACTCGGCATCGCGCTCGATCCGGTTCAGCAGATCCGGGTCACTCGAAAGAAACGGCAGGTCGAACAGTTCCGGCTCGGCTTCCTGCTCCGCGTACAGGCGTTCCTGCTCGTGGCGCTGGTGCTGCACAGCGCGCTCGATGTTCTCGAACGCCTTGCCGGGCAGGAACGTCTCGTGGAACACGTCGAGCGTGTAAACGTGCACCTTGGTGTCGGCGGCAACGCCCGCTGGCGGGGCGTACACACGCGCGCGCGCGGCGCGGATCTTCTCAGCGGCCATTCGGTCCTCCTCCTTGGGAACCCTGGGTGGGAGCGCGGCCATTCAATCGGTCGACGATCCCCACCAGTTCGAATACATCGTTCACATCATGGTCCGCGCCCGACTCCTTCGTGTCGAAGGTGTCACCATAGCGCGCGAACACGGTCCGCATCCCCAGGCTCTTCGCGCCGACGACATCGCGCTCGGCCCAGTCACCGATCATCATCGACTCTTCAGGCTCGACGCCCAGCCGGCGCAGCACCTCGCGGAACGGTGCGGCCGCCGGTTTGCGTTCGCCGGTGTCATCGAACGTCACGACGGCGTCGAAGACATGCTGCAGGCCGAGGTCGCACAGCCGCAGCCAGACCTGGAAGCGCGGCGCATCCGAGACGACGCCCAGCTTGATCCCGCGCTTCGCCAGTTCGAGCAGCGTCATCTGGACGTGCGGGTAGAGCACCAGTACGGACGCGCGGGCGCGCCGATAGGCGACGATACCCGACGCCAGGATCTTGGGGTCGACGCCGCCGAACTCGCGCTCGAGCAGCTCGTCGAACACGCGCTGGAACTCGAGCCCGCGCTCGTCATAGATGGCCTGTACCCGGCGGCGGACTTCGTCGCGGGGCTTCTGCAGGCCCGCGTCGATCATGCCGTCGATGGCGGCCTGGATCGAGGCCTCCTTCATCCGCATGAAGTCGGTGAGCGTGTTGTCCAGATCGAAGACGATCGCTCGGATCACGCGCTCGAGCCCCGGGGTCCATGACGCGTCACGAGTTCAGCGGGCGGAGGTGGTCACCGTCCGTCCCAAGCTGATCTCGCCATTGTCGATGCGCACGTTGAAGCCGCACGCAGGGTTGCTGCACACCCATGCTTTGTACTGGATGGTCGCGCCCTCGCGGCCATAGTCCGAGAGCGGCAACAACACCCCCTGTGCGCACTTGGCGCACGCGGGAAAGTTCCGTTCCATCCTCTTCCGTTCCCTTCGGCTGCACCCGCGCGCCGGCTGGGTTCGCGCGGGGGCTTGTAGCGCGTCACAGTCTACACGAATCCGGCGCAACACACGCTCCCGACCTTGGTTGCGGTCCCTCCGAACCATTTCGGCTGTTGTCCGGGGCAGCGCCGCGTCCTACCATGGAGTGCACTTCGCCCCCTGCCCTCGCACTCAGGCCCTGTTCCCTGTTCCCTGTTCCCGTAGAGCCTATGTCCCGACTGCTGATCGCCATCGCGCTGCTCGCCGCTCTGCTGGCCGGTTGCGGCAAGAACGCCACCGAACCGCCCGCTCAGTCGGGCGGGGGCGGCCTGCCACCGAGCCTCAAGGCCACCCAGCCCGTCGCTCGCGCAACCCGGGTGCCCTACGACGGCGAGATCTGGGGCGAGTTCGATCGCCCGCTCGATTCCCGGACGGTCAACACCCGGTCCGTGTTCCTCAAGCTCGACGGCCAGCGGATCTCCATCACGGTCGGGTACGACGGTCAGGCGCGGCGAGTCTTCATCCGGCCGGTCGCGCCGCTCGCTTTGCAGCGCACCTACACGGCCGAGTTCTCGCCGACGGTCACCGGGACAGACGGTGTGCCCCTGCCCGACGGAGTGTTCTTCCAATTCACCACCAACAGCCTGCGGCGATTGTCCTACCAGTTCCCGCCAGAGGGCAGCATCGAAGGTCCGTCCTCGGCGCTGGGCTGGGGCGGTGATCGCATCGTGGGCGGCGATATCTTCTATGACGTCTATGCATCACCCGATTCCGAGGCCGTCGTGCGCCGGACCGCCGCGGTTCTGCAGCGCAGCGTGTTCACGCGCTTCCTGCCCACGGTAGCGTGGCCTGCGGGAGTGCGCGTGTTCTGGGCCGTGACGAGCGAGCACCCTGTCACCCGCGAACGCGAGAACGGACCGCTGAGCGCGTTCCAGGTCCTGCCGGCCGACGCCGTCTTCGATTCGGTCGTCGTGCGAGCCCAGGATCATGGCAGCAGCGACATCCGCAGTCGCAACATCCAGTATTGCAACACCTCGTTCTTCAATGCCGGCCCCAGTTTCAATGGTTGCCTGCACTGGAACATGAGCGCTCTACCGGCCAACATCCGGATCGTTGGCGCGACGGTCAAACTGTGGACGCTCGACGCCAACGCCAACGGCTTCGCGCGCACACTGCCCGTGTTGTGGATGGCACAGAACGACTGGACTCAGTGCGCGGTCGTGGCACCCGGGCCACCGTTCGTCGAACTGTCCGGTCGGCTCGCGGACGCCGTGCCGGTGGACGGCATCGAGGCACACTTCGACACGCCCCGTCTGGCCGCGTTCTTCGAGGCGCTCTACCGGCGCCGGTCCGATCTGTTCGGCACGCTCATCCGCACGCAGGAGAACGTGAGCTTCCACTCGCTCAACACGATCGACCCGAACCGGGTGCCACTGGCCGTGGTGCGCTTCGTGCGACTTCCTCCGGGCGTTCAGGACTGATCGGCGTTCGCAGGTCGAGAACGCGCTCACCGGGGAATCGAAATGCCAAGCGCCGGTGAGGAAGCGCGGGCGGGAGCACTCCGCACTTGACCCAAGTGCGAGCCGGACACTCTAATCTGCTGCTCATGCGTCCGTTCGCTATTCCCTGCCTGAAGTCAGGATCACACGTCGTCACCTCGGGGTGGCTCGGCGCCGTGTTGTGCGCGGTGCTCGCCACGCCTGCGACTGCGGCAGCGGTCATCAAGCCGTGGACTCCCGCCAGCGCGGACAGCATCACGGGACTGGTGTCCGAAGCGAAGATGCGATTCCGCCAGTCCGACACCGACACCATCACGGAACAGAGCATCGTGCCGTTCGAACGCGTCGGGCAGGCTGCGCGCCGGCTGCTTCGCCGGCTGGGCCGGCAGAACATGGCGCAAGCTCCCGCCATCGAGGCGTCGCTCGATTCGCTCGGACTCGACACCGATGTCGTGAGCGATCCCGACCTGCCCAGTATCGTCTTCGTCCTGGTGCGCAATCCTTACCGCCCCTCGATGCAGGCGGTCGGATACTTGCTGTGGTACCGCGGCGTGGACCTGCGCATGCAGGGCGCAGCATTCCCACCCGCCATCCGCCCGAAGTTGCAAACGTGGTGGACGGGGCGGTCGGGCTCGCCGTATGCGGCCGCGGTCGTGTACCGCCAGCGCGGGGTGGCCGCAGGGCTGGGTTTCAAGTACCTGCGGTTGTCCGCCGACGGCTACTACTGGGACCTGGTGCAGTACGAAGGAAATGGGCCGGAGTTGGGGCGGGACGGAGATGCTTCGTTCCTGGACATCGACGGTGATGGCCAGCCGGAACTATTGTCCTTTGCGCCCACCGAGCCGGATTCGATCCTGCAGGTCCGGAATCCGGTCCGGCCGGTGATGCGTGAAGTCATCTACACGGATCGCGGGCGGGGCTTCGTGGTGCATGATGCGCGGGTGCTGCCGGGTCCGCTGGCGACCTTGCGGCTGTTCCTCGTGTTCCTGCGCGAAGGAAGCCGCGAACAGGCCCGGAAGCTGCTCATGAACGGGGATTTTCTCGAACTCGCGTTGGCGGCCGGATGGGCCGATAACCGGTCACCGGGAGAGTTCGTCGTCGATCAGCAGGAAGAAGGCCAGTCCTGGCCCGAGTGGTTCAGTGCGCGCGTCCACGGCGTGACCGGGACGCGGCGCTGGGTGTTTCACTTTGAGTTCACGGAAGGACGCTGGCTCATCAAGGATTGGATCGCCGAACAGGCGCCACGACCGGACACCGGGCCGGCGGCACCGCGGGATCCCAAGGGAGGAAATCGGCCGTGAAGCCTGTCGCGTTGCGTTCTGGGATGTTGCTCGTCGCGGCCCTCGTCGCGGTGCTCATCGCATCATCGAGCTGCGGGGACCGCAAACCGCGCTTGGTTCCGGCTGGGCCCGACAGCCTCGCTGCCGCGAACGACTCGCTCACGATCCTGTCGCGCATGGCCGTGCAGAGCTGGGAGTCGCGGCCATCCGACGAGGCCGCGGCGATCACGGCGCGCGTGGTGGGCATGCGACTCGCGGCCGATCCCAGTGCGAACTGGAGCGAGAGCGCCCGCACACTGCTCGATTCCCTGGGGATCGCCGCCGAGGTCGCCGGCACGCCCACGGCGGCGGTCGTGAACCTGTTCCAGCGCACCGAGGCCGAGGGCGGCTCATGGCCCTCCATCTTCTGGTCGGAGGGCGGTGAAGTCCGAACTCAGACGCTCGAAGGCCGCGGCATGCGCCTGCTCGATGCCACCGTGCGCGCATTCGAGGACGGTGGTGCCGGCGACTCGTCGCAGCTCGCCGTGCTGTGGAATCGCAAGGCCGGCACCGGCCCGCAGCCGTTGCTGCTCACCTGGCGCCATGCGCGCGGCGGGCGCTGGGACCTGGCGCAGACGCTCGGCCCCGATTCGCTTGGCGGCACGGGCACCGGTCAGTTCGCCGACCGCATGCTCATCACCAAGACGTTCAAGTCGACGCCGTGGTTCGATGAATGCACGACTTGTCCGCACGTCTACCATGAGCGGCGTTTCCACTGGGGTCCGCAGGGCTTCGTGCGTGACGACGATCGCGTCGTGCAGTCGCCCTATGCCAGTTTCACAGCGTTCGTCTCGGCACTCGTCGCGGGTGAACGCGACGTCGCGGCGCGTTACGTGGCGGACCCGTCGCTGGTCGAGTTCGCCCGGCGATACGAGTGGCACGATCCGGCCCTCGGCCGGTGGCGAGCAGCCCCGGGCACCGAAGCGAACGCATCCGAGATGGTGTTCTTCCGCGGGCGTTCGGACGCTTTCCGGGTGACGTTCCAGGGCCGTGGGGGCAGTTGGGTCGTGCTCGGATTCGAGTCGACCACGCGCAGCGTCGAATAGGCTCTGGCTTGCGGAGTCCGCCCGCGTTCGTCGTCCGGCCGCGGGCGTGACGCCGAAATTGCTGGCCCGCGGCGGTCCCGAGAGGGTAGGTTCGCTCGCCTTCGGATGGCATCCCCTGATGCCCATGGACCCTTGTGTGACCGGACTGCGC
>JANNWR010000461.1:0-2072 GCA_031408715.1 bacterium | reverse complement strand
AGGGAGGTGAGGCCATGGAAGGCCGAACCGAGCGTTCGCCTCATCCACGGCCCGTCTCGTGCCCGGGCCGTCCGGAACGCAACGCCGTCCGCCGAACAGCACAGACCGCGAGCCGTCACGACAGCGCCGCAAGACCTACTTCGCGCCGCGCAACCTCTGCATCGCCTGCGGCAGAAGTTCCACCACGTCGCTCGCGCTCACGCCGGTCTCGCCGCGGAGTCCCGCTGCGAGATCGCCTGCGGTCCCGTGCACATACACCGCGAGCCGTGCCGCGTCATAGGGCGCGAGTCCCTGTGCGAGCAGCGCGACCAACGTGCCCGTGAGCACGTCGCCGGTGCCCGCGGTGGCGAGCGAGGGCCCGCCGGTGGAGTTCACGCTGACTCTGCCATCGGGTGCGGCGATCACGGTGGGCCCGCCCTTCAGCACGACCACCGCGCCCCAGCGCTGCGCCCAGCCTTTGGCGGCGTCGATGCGGCGCGCCTCGAGTTCGATGGGCGACTGCCCGCTCAACCGCTGCATCTCGCCCAGGTGCGGCGTCAGGATGCGCGGCGCCGGCGCCAGCCTCAGTGCCGGCACCAATACATCCGTGGCGGGCGACAGCGCGCTGAGTGCGTCGGCATCCAGCACGAGCGGCTTCGCAAGATGCGTCGCGAGCTCGCGCACCAGCGCGGCGGCGTGCGGACGCCTCGACAGTCCGCTCCCGATCGACACCGCGTCGGCGCGCTCGGCCTCGGCGAGCAGTCGGGGTAGTGCGGTAGCCGTGAGCGTGCGCGCTTCGTCCTCACCGCAGCCGATCACCATGGGCTCGACGAGATGCGCCGCCAGCACGTCGGCGAGGCTCGCGGGTACAGCCACGCGCACATAGCCCGCGCCCGCGCGCACGGCGGCGCGGGCCGCCAATACCAGCGCGCCCGTCATGCCGGGCGCGCCGCCGATCAGCAGCGCGCGGCCCGCGCCGCCCTTGTGCGCGCGAGCCGCGCGTGACGGCACGAGTGGCGCGAGCGCGCTCGCGCTCGACAACACCGCCGGCGCGATGCCGGCCTGCTCGCATGGCACGAGTCCGATGTCCGCCACTTCGATCACGCCGCAGTGGCCGCGACCGGGCCACAGCCAGTGGCCGCGGCGGGCGTGGCCGAATGTCACCGTGAGGTCGGCGTGCACGGCATGCTCCCCGATGCGCCCGTCGTCACTGCTGACGCCTGTCGGCAGATCGACCGCAACCACGCGCGTGCCGCGTGAATGCAGTGCATTCAATAGCCGGCAGCCGTCCGCGATGACGCCTCTCGGATCCCCTTCGGCGCCGGTGCCGAGCAGCGCGTCGATGGCAAAATCCCAATGGTCGAGTGTGGCGACGAATGCCGTGAGCGTGGCGGCGTCGGGCGTGACGCGCACCAACACGCCGGTGCCGTCGAGCGCGTCGAGCATGTGCACCGCATCATCGCCGTGCACGTGTGGCGCGCACACCGCGACCGCGACACGCGCGCCTCGCCGAGCCAGCGCACGCGCGGCCACGAAGCCGTCGCCGCCGTTGTTGCCCGAGCCCGCCAGCACCAGCACGCGCAACGCCAAGGGGGAGCCCCAGTGGCGTTCGAGTGCTTCCGCCACGCCGTCGCCGGCGCGCTGCATGAGCGTCGTGCCAGACGTGCCGGCGGCGATCGTGGCTTGGTCGACGGCGCGCATCTCGGCTGCCGTCAGCAGGCGCATCGTGACCTAGCCGGGACTATTCATGAGCCGGTGGCCTGCGAAGGCCGGCTGCCCATGAATCGCGGCGGAGCTGGCATGGCCGGCTCCTCGTAGTGTCATCAACACGACTGCGTCGCCGGCCACGCCAGCTCCTTGCGCTTCACGGACATCCGACCTTCTCGGCTCACCGTTCATGAATAGTCCCGGCTAGCCCGACCTATTCATGAGCCGGCGGCCTGCGAGTGCCGTCTGCCCATGAATCGCTGCGGAGCTGACTTGGCCGGCTCCTTCGTAGTGTTCCCCACACGACAGCGTCGCCGGCCCAGCCAGCGGCGTGGTTCTTCACCGACATCCAGCCCTGTCGGCTCGGCGGGACGGAATAGGTCGGG
>JANNWR010000460.1:0-12376 GCA_031408715.1 bacterium | reverse complement strand
GATGCGGTTCTTGCCGCGCGCGTGAGAGACGATCTCGAGGCCCTGGATCAGGACCTTCCCGTTCTTGCGAATCGTGACACTGCCGGCACCGCACCGGATCCTGAGCTCTTCGTCCGCCTCGAGCGTCACGGTACGGCGCGCGTCCGCGCCACGGCCGGCGATGCGGCCGAGCACGATGCCCGTCCCCCCCGCTGCATCCGGAGGCAGCACGAGCACGACATCGCCCTTGCGCAGCTTGGGCGGACCCGTCTCGCTGGCCTCGAGCAGCTCGCATGTGAACTCGGCGTCTTCCGCGCCGTGCAGGCGAACGGTTGCCTCGCCGGCGGCACGCACGGCGACCACCGTCGCGCGCCGGGTCCCGACGGCAACAGCCAGGTGAGATCGGGCGGCCGGTCCTGAAGCTATGTGTGCTTGCGTCCGCTTCGAGGCCATGGGATCTGCTCCTTGAAATGAGGACTGGGCGGCTACTTGTTCTTCGCGACCTGGATGACGCCGGCGGGAACCCGCAGCGTTCCATGGACGACATCCTCGCTTGCCGCGAGCTGAAGCGGCGCGAGGTCAATGCTGACGCTGACACGGTAGGCACCGGGCGCGAGAAACAGACTCCGCCGGGGCTGCAGCCGAAACGATACCGTCTCTCCCGGACCGAGTCGCAGCGCCGGTATGGGTCCGCCCTTGGCGGGCGCGGCACCGACCGGCCGAACGAGCGTTGCTTCGCCGGCCGCCAGCGCGAGGAAGACCGTGTCCTCCGGCTCGAGTCGGTCCTCGGGAACGTCCTTGCGGATCATGAGGCGCATCGGCAGTTCGCCCTGAGCGGCGAGCGGATTCGAGATCGACGCCGGGACGCTGCCTGCGGAACCGAGTTCCAGGGTCACATCGATCAGATGGCCGGGGATGGGCGGCGCACAAGTCGCCTTGCCCCGCACCACGGCGTATGGGTGCTCGAACAGGGCACCCGCCACCTTGAGCATGGCGTCGCGGTACCTCACCACCGCGGCGGGGAGACTGTCCGAGGGCACTACGGACGCGCGCTGCTCGGCAGGGGATCCGAGCTTGCCGAGCTCCAACTCCAACACCGCGGTCCCGGGCTCGAGTGGTTCTACATCCCCCAGCACGGCTGCGATCGCTTCGGTGGCAAGCTTGTGTAGCGCTTCAGCCTCCTCGTCGGGAAGCGCGCCGCGGTATTCGCCGAGTTCGGCCCGGTCGGGAAGCGCGACACCCACGAGCGCACTCGTGAGCTGGAGCATGCAGCCCGCCTCCGGACTGACCCGAACGGCCAGTCCACCCGGCGGGGCCATGGGCTGCGAATACGAGACATACCACGTGGCCATCTCACTACTCCTTCTTGTTACGGCGGTGTGGGAATCGCCACCGTGTGTCGGAACGAGCACCCGCCACCATGCGAGGGCACCGATCACCGCCACCACGGCCAGAGATGTTCGGAGTGGCTTCATGGCGTGCTCGTCTCCGCGGAGTCGAGCCCTCCGCTACATGGGGAGGAGCTTGTATCCGTTGTCCTTCACTGCTTCGAGGAAGCGCTTGTGAATCGGCTTCGACTTGCCGGATGAGGCCGCCGCGGGGTGTGTATCCCAATGCTGCTTCATGATGTTCGTTCCGGACTGCATCAGTGATCCCGCGACATTCATGTACGCCGCGATCACCGCGCCGTTCGTGTACTCGTCGCCCATGCCGATGTTGTGACCGAACTCGTGCGCGTGCACCACTGAGCCATTACCCTCCATGCCGCTCAGCAACTCAAACCAGTTGGCGCTGTTCCACCACTCCGAGTTCCAGAGGGCGCCGGAGACCTGGTGTCGGGCCGCACTACCCTTCGGGGCGCCCGGCCATAGATTCACGGTCACGTGCTCGCCGGACTCCACGAACGTGCACTTCACGTGAATCGGAAATGAGCAGCACCCGCCCGTACAGTCGCACTTGTCCCCGCGCTGGCAGACGATCCGGTGCTCCCGCCACTTCCGCGACCAGATGGACTCGATCTCCTTGCGCCAGACGGCCTTGGCGCGGCGCAACTTGCCACCCTTGAGGCGGATCTTCTTGCCCGTGGTTGGGTCATCCTGGGGCACGAGCTTCAGCTTGCAGTGAATCTGGAACTTCCCCCGCTGGATCGTGAAGTCGTAACCGTACTCCCACGCCCACTTCTTGCCCGACGGAGCGATCACGGTCTGGGTCGTGGTGACCATCTTCGTGACCTGCTTGCTGCCGAACCCCTTCCCGAACATCGTGATCCGCGGCACCGTCACCTGCTGCGGCGTCTGCGTGGTGACCTGCTGCTCGGAAAGCCCATCCACGACGTTGTCGGCTCTGCTCACCCGCACGCTGTCCGAGAACTCGTCCGGTTTCTCGATCTCGAGTTCGCCCGAGGTCTCCTTGGTGCCCTTGCCGCCGTGTGCTTTGGCCTTGAGCTTGGTCACGTCCTTCTTCCACGGCCCGCTCCAGACGATCCAATCGATTTCCACCGCGTCACCGTTGACCGGGCCCTTGGCGACCGAGTGGATCTTCTTGCTTCCATTGCGGTGCATGACGTGGAGGATCTTGACGCCAGCCGGGTAGTTCTTGGTTTTCGTGCGAAGCTTCACGACATCTCCGCACTTGCACTTGCCGGCACCCCACATGACTTCGACCAGTTCCCACGAGGACGGATCGGCCCCCGGGGGGACCGACGGCTTGGGCGCCTGCAGGTTGGGCATCGGCGGCGTGTTACTGGGATCGCTACCGCCGTTGTTCGTCATGATGTCGAGCTGGCGGAAGACGTTCTTGCCGTCCGCTTTCACGTCCATCGAGAACATCTTGGGATTCGCGCTGCCTTTGTTCTTGTTCGAGATGAGCCCGAAAAGCGAACCCGCTTCGTCGCCAGAACTCATCGAGTACTTCGAGGATTGAAGCATGATCGGATTGCCGTCGGCCTTCACGGTCGAAGCGGTGTCCGCCGCGTCTGAGGACATGGCGATATTCGGATACGGGATCGGAATCGGGGAGGGCGAGGGGGGTGCGGGGGTCTTGCACACGTCTGGGAACGCGGTGGACATGCCGTTGCTTCCCTTGTGCACCACCGTCATGAAGTTGACTGTCACGGTCGCGGGCATCGATGTCTCTCCAGTCCCGGACTAGCCGGCCGTCGCGGCCCGGAGGCAAGCGGCGGCACGCTCCCCGGTATCGGATGAGTTGGCGATCAGAACGGCGGAGCCGCGCGTGTGCCGTCCACGCAGCGCCAGCGAAGCGAGCACCACGTGCACGGCTCCGGTCGCGGCGCCCACGTCCCCCAGAGAGTCGGCCGGATACCACATCACGCGATCCGGCGGAAGTTCGGCGAGAGCGGGATCCTGGGCAAGCGCCCATTCGACGAACCGCCATCGCTCACCATTGAGGTCCACGAGCAACTTCGTGATCGCGGCCGGCTGGCACCCGCCGCGCGCGAGCGCCTTGCGCAGCACCGACGCCATCGCACGGCCGCGGTTGGGTCCGCTGTCGTCGGAGGGATCCGATTCCATCCCGGCGGCCACGGCGGCGAGAATCGCGAGGGGTCTGGCTCCGCGCGCTCGCGCGCTCGCCGCGGGCTCGAGCACGAAGAACGCTCCCGCTTCCCCTGGGAAGAGGCCCACCGGGCGATCGCCAGACTTGAGCCGGCGCTGTTCCTCGAGCACGGCTAGATGGCCCGTGTGCAGGAGCGAGTCCACGCCACCTACGACACAGAACTGGAGCCCCTCCTCGGCCATGGCAGTCACAGCCTGCCGGACGGCGAGCAGCACGCTCGCATGCCCACGGCGCACGAGGGTCTGCTGAGGCACCGCGAACGGGAAGAGGTCACGCGCTTCGAGCACCCGCTCGAACTCGCTGGCATCATCGGGGTCAACCCCGGAGCGGTCAGGCGCGGGCAGCGACAGGAAGAGACCCCATCGGGCTTGCGACGCCGACGAAGCGACATCGCCGAGGTCGGCCGAGGCGAGCGCCTCGAGCAGCGGCTGGGTGGCGAGGTCGGCGAACTTCTCCGTCCATCCGAGATCGCCGAGGTCCGGGTAGACAGCCGCTGCGGCAACCGACACGGAATCCTCCCCGCCCGATCCCGGGGCCGGCCATTCGGCGAGCCGGCTGATCCCCGCGCGAACGGCGGCCAGAGCACGCGGGCCGTCCTGCCCCACCGAGCAGCGGAGTCCGGCTCCGGTGACCGCGAACTCGACCGCCATCATTCCCCCGCCTTCGTGCTGCCGAGTGACGGTCCGATGCGAATCCAATCGATGTCGTAGAGAAGGCCCTGCACCGGGGTCTGACCGCGCAGGGCCAGGGTGAAGCGTTCGTGATCACCGTCGACGACCAGCGTGTCCATGCACAGGGCGACACTCCGGCGCTCCTCCCCGATCGCGATCATGACGGCGACGTCCGGGCGCGGGATGCGGCACGCCAGCCGGCGGCTGGGCGACGCATTGGTCACCTCGAGATCTTCGCCACCCTGGAGATACCCGGTCAGCACCTGGTCCACTGGCGCGACCTGTGCGAACGCGGGGTCGAAGTCCTCCGGCAACAGCGGAGCACGCTCTTCCATCCACTTCGCGTCACAGGTTCCGGCTCGTCGGACGCGAGGCTCCCAGTGCGCACACACCGGCCCGAACCCGGCCGGGACGGGCCGTCCGTTCGCATCCTTCAGCAGGTCCGCGGGATCCTCCAGATTGGGAACAGGGGAGTCCACCAGCGGATTCTTGGACTTCGGTGCCCGGAATCCAACCCCGATGGGATTGCGCGGCTCGGCGCCAAGGAGTTCGTCCACCCCACCAAAGGCACGCTCCCACACCAAGGGGAGCTTCTCGAACGGCTCAGGGGTTCCCGGGTGCACGGACAGAAGCGTGCGCCTCCAGGTCCTTTCGCCGAAGACGCGGACCCTCTTGCGCACCGAGCCCACCTTCAGCGTCACGAGCGCATCGCGCGCTCCCACCTCGGGCGCGTACGCATGACCGGTGAGGAGCACCTCGGCGCACGGCTTGAATATCGCGCCCTCACCGGCGTGGAGCAGGCTGGATGAACCGGGCTTCCCCACGTACTCGTCGGCGAGGCGGACGGGCTCCTGCTCCGCGCTGAGCACGGCATGGCCCTTCCGGACGTCGTAGGTCGCCTTGACGATGACCGCGAGCACTTCAAGCCCCTCGGAGTCGAGGCCGAGAACATGCTGCACTTGGAACCCCGAGAGGTTGACCACTTCCATGACAGCCATTTGCTTCGCGCTGGTCCTTTCTTTCAGTTGATCGCGACGGCGGAACCCTTCATCGCCATGTTGCCGCTCGCCTTGAGGCTGATCTTGCCGCCCTCGATCACGATGTCGCCGCTCTTCTTGAGGATCACCTTGGCGCTACCGCAGGTGATCGACACCTCGTCGCCCGCCTCGAGCTCGACCTTCTTCCCGATGGCGGCCTTCAGGTCCTTCGACACATCGAACTTCATGCCGTCGCCCACGGCGAGGGTGAACTTCTTGGTCACGCTCAGCCCGCCGTCCTTGCCGACCGAAGCCGTGCTGTCCCCGCCCACCGAATCCGACCGGTCGTTCGTGACCGATATCGACTGGTTCTTCGTCACCGAGATGGATTGGTTTCCGCCAACCGATGTCGTCGAGTCCGCACTCACGTCCAACGTGTCGGACTTGCCGATGGTCGTGGCGCGCTTTCCGGTCACGTCCAGCGTGTCGTCGGCGCCAATAGTGGCCCGTTGATTGGCACCGATGCTGATGGTCTCGTTCTTGCCGATCGTGATGGTCTCATCGTTGCCGACCTTGCGCCCACGGTCGTTCTGGACTTCCTGAGTCTCGTTGCGCCCCACGCTGTGCACGCTGTCGTTTCCGATCTCCTGCGTGCGGTTATTCAGGACCTTGATGTTCATGTCCTTCTGCGCGTGAACGAAGACCTCTTCGCTACCCGAGGCATCCTCGAAGCGCAACTCGTTGAAGCCGTTGCCTCCGGGGGATGACGGCGTACGAAACGTCGACTTGGTCTTCTCCCCCGGAAGGGAGTACGGCGTCTGGTTCGTGCCGTTGTAGACACGCCCGGTGATGATCGGCTGGTCCGGGTCGCCTTCGAGGAAGTCGACGATGACTTCCTCGCCGATGCGCGGGATCGCGAAATCCGCGATGCGATGGCTCTGTGCGACGCGCATCCAGCACGAGGCCTTGTCGTCCGCGGTCCCGTAGCGGTCCCAATGGAACTGGACCTTCACGCGGCCGTGCGAGTCGCAGTAGATCTCCTCGCCCGCGGGTCCGGTGACGACGGCTGTCTGCGGTCCATCCACGAGCGCCGACTCGGTCAGTTGCAATGGACGGAACACCACGGCGGCCGGAATCGCCTCGAACGTGTTCGTGTAGGTCTCCGCCCTCTCCTCGTCGCTGCCGCCGCTGTCCGGCCCCGCCGCCTGGGGTTGCTCGCCGGTGTGCACGACGCGCGTCAGCAGATAGTCGGCATTGAAGTCGTCGCGAGGATGCTCACTGACGCCGAACTTGAAGCCGGACGTCAGGTGCCGGGAGTTGGACACGCCGCTCAGCGTGCGCCGTCGGGCCGCGAAGGTCTCCTGCCGGATCTTCACCAGATCCTTGCCCGCGGCCTCGTCGAAATAGCGGCCGTCGAAATCATAGTGCTCATGCATGGTCTCGGCATCGGAACTCGAGACAGTGTCCAGCTTGAGCTTGTTCTTCTCGAAGTTGAACGAGCGCATCGACACCTTGCCGGTCCGCATCGTGCGCGTCAGCCGCAGGCGGGTGACTTCCTCCGTCTCGGCCTGCAGCCCGGTGTCGGTGGCCCGGAAGGGCAGCACCACGGGTCCGCCCACGTCGGCGTGGGCGCCGGTGTCGTCTCCCAGCACGAGCACGTGACCGTCTTCCGTGTGCTCGAAGAAGTAGAAGATGCCGACTTCCTCCATGAGCCGCGTCACGAACTGAAGATCGGTCTCGCGATACTGCACGATGTATTCGCGTACGGGATAGCTGGCGTTCAGGCTCAGCTTGAAGTCCGTGCCACTCTCGAGCCCGCCCGACTGGAGGATGTCCTTGATGACGTCGGGCACTTTCATGGCCTGGTAGATACAGCAGTCGTTCTTGAGCCCGAACGCCCACAGCGCGGGCACGATGCGAACCGAGTAGTTCGTGAAGTGGTTGCCCACACCGGTCTCTTCGAGGCGCGAGACGATGCCATGCACGAAACGCGGATCGTCGCTCGTGGTCATTTCCAGAAGCGCGGGCTTGCCGACCACGGCCTCGAAGTCGAGCGCGGCATCCTCGCTCACGAACTCGACTTCGAAGTCGAACAGTTGCGAGATGCCTTCGCGCCCGCGAAACCGCACCACATGCAACTCCGACGACACCCCGTCGATCGTGAGCTTGAAGAACTCGGTTGTGCTCGCCATGAGTGCCCCCTACTTCGCCGATTCCACGAACTCCAACGCGAACGACTCGTCCTCGGCGACGGTCATGCGAACCGCGCCCGGCAGCGGCCCCACCGCCATGCGCTCGAGCAGCGCCGTGGACAGCATGGGCAGCAGCGTCTGCGTGATGATGTGATCGATGTTGCGAGCGCCCGTCTCGACTTCGGTGCAGCGGCTGGCGATGACCTCGACCATCTTCGGGTCGATGTCGAGCGTCATCTTGTGGCTCTCGCGCAGGCGATTGGCGACCTTGCGCAGCTTGAGCCGGACGATGTCGCCGAGGAACTCGGGAGCCAGGGTCAGGAACGGCACGATCTCCATGCGCGCGAGCAGCGCGGGCTTGAACCACTTGGACAGTGCCGGCCGGATCGCCGCCACGAGCTCCTCACGCGTCGGTTTGACCGGCGAGCTGCACAGCTCGGTGATTGTTTCGGTCGCCAGGTTGCTGGTCAGGAATACGATGGTGTTCTTGAAGTCGATGACCCGGCCTTCCCCGTCGGCGAGCGTGCCCTTGTCGAACACCTGGTAGAACAGGTTCAGGACTTCGGGGTCGGCCTTCTCGACCTCGTCCAGCAGCACCACCGAATACGGCCGTTGGCGCACGGCTTCAGTGAGCACGCCGCCCTCTCCATAGCCGACGTAGCCGGGTCCGGTACCGATCAGGCGCGAGGTGCTGTGTTTCTCCTGGAACTCCGACATCGCGATGGCAGTGAGGAAGCGCTCTCCGCCGAACATCAGGTCGGCGACGGTCGTGGCCAGTTCGGTCTTGCCGACGCCGGACGGCCCGACGAACAGGAACACGCCGATCGGCGTGGTCGGGTTCTTGAGCCCGGCGCGCGAGGCACGCAATCCGCGATCGACCGCGTCGATCGCATGGTCTTGCCCCTTGATGCGTTCGGCGACGCGTGCCTTGAACTGGAGGATCGATGTGGCCTCGTCCTGCGCCATCTTGCCGACCGGGATGCCCGTCCAGCTCTCGACCACTCCCGCCACCAACCGCGCATCGACATCCAGCGGCACGAGCGGCGTCTCGCCCTGCGTCACGGTCATCTCGGCGAGCGCGGCATCCAGCTCCGACTGAGGCGGCATCTCGGTGCCCGCCTTCGCCGCCGCCTCGACCTTGGCCCGCAGTGCCAGCACCTTGTTGACGGCGGCCTGCTCGAGCCCGAACCGTTTCATGAGCACGTCGCGTTCGGTGGCGAATTGGGCGAGTTCGGCGTCCAGTTCGGTCACCCGATCGCCACTCGACATCGCGCGCATGCGTGCGTCGCCGATGAGTGCCTCCCGTTCGCGCTGGTGCGCCTGCATCTTGCGCTCCAGCATGTCGACGGGTTCGGGGCGCGTGGCGCGGCCGATCTTGACGCGTGCAGCAGCGGTGTCCAGCAGGTCCACCGCCTTGTCGGGCAACTGCCGCCCGGCGATGTAACGGCTCGACAGACGCGCCGCGGCGACGATGCCCTCGTCCAGGATGCGGATGCCATGCGCCTGTTCGTACTTGTCCTTCAAGCCGCGCATCATGACGATGGTGTCGTCCTCGCTCGGCTCATCCAGCTTCACGAGCTGGAAGCGGCGCTCGAGCGCGGGGTCCTTCTCGAAGTATTTCTTGTACTCGGACCACGTCGTGGCCGCGATGGTGCGCAGTTCGCCGCGGGCCAGCGCGGGCTTCAGCAGGTTCGCGGCGTCACCGGTGCCGGCCGCGCCACCGGCGCCGATCAAGGTGTGCGCCTCATCGATGAACGTGATGACAGGAGTGGGGGAACCCTTCACTTCCGCGATGACGTTCTTCAGCCGGTTCTCGAACTCGCCCTTCACACTCGCGCCGGCCTGCATCAGCCCCAGGTCGAGCGACAGCAGCCGGACGTTCTTGAGCACATCCGGCACGTCCCCCTGCGCGATCCGCAACGCCAGTCCTTCGACCACGGCCGTCTTGCCGACACCCGGCTCGCCGACGACGATCGGGTTGTTCTTCCGGCGTCGCGCCAGGATGTCGATCATCTGGCGGATCTCGCGGTCGCGCCCGAACACCGGATCGATCTCGCCTTTGGCAGCCTTGGCCGTGAAGTCGATCATGAAGCGCGCCATGGCCGAATCGCCGCCGGCCGCCCCGCCCGGCAGCGAACCTCCGCCGGCCGTGCCCGGAGAGCCCGCGGCCGCAGCGGCCTCGGCGACTTCCCCATTCTCGCGCGAGGTCTTGCAGATCGTGTCCATGTCCCGCTTCAGCTCATCGAAGCGCAGGTTGTCGAACAGCGACGAGAAGTCCTCACCGCTGTAGCGTCCGGCCGAGCCCACGAATGTCGAGAACAGCACACCGGAACGGATGAGCGGATGCCCCATGGTGATCGAGGCGTTCACCCACGCGTCCTTCATGAGCAGCGTCAGCAAAGGCGAGAACGCCGGCCGGCCCGTGTTGCCGGCCTTCAACCGGTCGAGCCCGCGCTGCAGCGTCTTCTGGAAGATGGCCTGCGAGATCTCGAAGTGGCGCAGGATCGGCAGCAGGTCCGAGCCCGGGTCGTCGAGCAGTTGCAACATCCAGTGCTCGGCGGTCAGCTCATAGTGGCCCGCAGTCATGCACCGCCCGAGTGCGGCTTCGAGCGTGCGGCGGCAGGTCGGACCGAGCTTGCGCGGGAGTTGCTTCAGATCCACTTCCATCGGGGTCTCTCCAGGCTGCCGCTCACGCGGCGTGGGTGGCGTCTTCCAACTTGGGACCGGCCGGCGGGGGCACTCGCAGGCGGGTCACGCCCGGGTGCGCGTCGGTCGGTGCTAACCAACTGGTCTGCCCGAGCCGCAGTCCGTCCGTCGGCGCCAGCCGCTGGGCGGGACGTTGCGACGGGCGAAGCTGCAACTCGACGTCGAAGTCGAGCGGTTCCTGCACATAGAGTCGCGTCAGAGCCGCGAGCGAGTCGAAGTCCGGCTCACCTGGCAGGAAGCGACGGAACTCGGGAAAGTCCATCGGGCCGAGAGCGACCCGGAAGGTCGAACTGGAGTCCACCCGCGTCGTGCCGACGCAAGTGTCGCGACCGAGCCCGGTCAGCGCATCCCCGCGCCGGGGGGCGGTGCGGCGAGGGGCCTTCAGGTACAGCCGCTGGTCCGCGGGAATCGGCAGGCGGCGCGAGACGCAGGACAGCACACTCACGTCGATGCCGGGGAACGATGCACGCAGCATGTCTTCAAGGCCGGAAGCACTACGGTGGCGGTTCGCGAGCACACCCAGCCCGCGCAGGATCTGCTCGAGGCGCGCGCCCGAAGCGGCCCGGACCTCCTCGTCGTCGAGCCCCGCGAGCGCCAGTACGCGCCGCGAGAACTCGTCGCCACCCGTGCGATCGAAGCGCTGCGCATAACGGTACTTCTGGCGGGCGCGGAACAGCAGCGACAGCATGCGGTGATTGAACAGGTCGAGGAAGTCACGCTGGCGCTGGCCCTCGGGTTCCTGCAGATCCCAGAGCATCTCCTGCGCGTAGCACAGCGGCATCGGCGAAGCCTGTCCGTGCAACCCCATGAAGTTCACGGTGATCGTGGCGCGCTCGTTGCCTTCGGGTCCGCTCCACACCACGGACTCCACCTCGGATGGCGGAAACCCGAGGGACGGATTCGTCGCGAATCGAACGCGCTCGTCTTCGGGCCGGCCGGGCTCGCCTGGGCGCACGCGCGGCTGGAGCCGTTCGACCAGATGCCGCACCAGAGGGTGGAACTCCCACTCGTGCGCCGGGTGGCGCAGCGACTCGCTCATACCCGCTCCTCGCCCAGCCGGGGTGGCCAGGCCAGCGGCAGCCGGCTCTCGTCGTGGCGCACTTCCAGTTGGGTGAACGTGTTGATCGTCGCATGGGAGGCGAAGAACTCGTCCAGCACCGAGCCGAACAGGTGCAGCGCGCCGATTCCTTCGAATGGCTGCGGATCCACCGCCACCGTGATGCGCGAGCCCCGGATCATGCCGCCGCCGTGAATGCGCTCGATGGGCTTCGCATTCACACCGCGAATGGCGCGGATCCGGCGCTGGATGTCGCGCTGCGCGCGCTCATCCTGTCCGCCCAGCGCGAAGCCCTTCTCGCCGCCCGCAGTGCCCGCATTGAGCGACGCCATGAGTTCGAGCGTCAGGCGCAGTGTCTCGGGTGTGCTGAAACGTGCCCGGTTCAAGCTCAGCAGCGACAGCAACCGCCACAGCAGTCCGACGCGTTGCGGGACTTCGATCTGCGGCGTGGGCTTGGTGATGTTCTCGAATGTCGCTCCCGTCGGGCTGGAGTCCGTCATGCCCTTGAGCATGCCGGCGTCCAGAGCGGCGACGTTGCGGCCATTCGTACAGGTGATCTCGAATGCCGCGGTGCCCTCGCCGATCGGGTGCGGACTCCCGCTCGCCTCCACGACCGTGGCGTAGGTGAGGAAGCTCTCACCATCGGGAGCCACCTGGCGACGGACCGTGTAGTAAGCCGGCGACTCCCGGAAGACGTCGGGTGAGAACGAATAGAACCAAGGCAGTTCACGATCGACGCGGTCGGTGCCGCGCACGGACATGCCGTCGACCGACCAGATGTCGAGTCGCGAGCGATCGGAGGCCTGCGGGCGCAGTGGATAGCGCGCGCGTGTGGCTTCCAGTGTGATCGGCTCGGTCTCATGCGTGAACAGGTTCAATACCGGTGTGCAGTGCAGCCGGATGTCGTCCTTCACCACGCGCAGCCCCGGCTCCGCTTCGGAGTCGAACACGATGCGCACCGTGAAGCGGGACTTGACCTGCTCGCCGCGCAGGCCCTCGAGACCGCGCAGGTCCATGAAACCGAACTTCTGCGGAAACAGGAAGTATTCTTGAAGCAGACGGTGGCCGAGCGGAACGCCATCGCGGTGCGGCAGGACGCCGTCCTCGCGCGAGAAACCAAGCGGCTCGAGCCGCACGGGCACCGGACCGTCGCCGGCATCTGCGGTCGCGGTCGCCTCGGCGACACGGCGGCACAAGTGATAGTGCATCTGCCACGAATGC
>JANNWR010000459.1:0-10500 GCA_031408715.1 bacterium | reverse complement strand
GGGCACGGCGCGGGCTCGGCGTGCGGGAAGGCGCTGGGCGGGCTGCCGGTGACCACGCTCGCGTACGAGCGGCTCACGAACTGGGCCGTGCGCTGTGAGAGTGAGTCCGACTTCGTGAATGAAGTGCTGTCGGGTCAGCCCGAGCCGCCGGCGTACTTCAAGCACATGAAGCGCATCAACAAGCTGGGCCCGCCGTTGCTCGGGCCGTTTCGCGAACCACCGCAGTTGCCAGACGCCGACATCGTCGCGGCCGTCGAGCGCGGCGCGACGGTCGTCGACGTGCGCGCCACCAAGGACGTGCTCGCGGGGGCGATCCCGGGTGTGTTGGGCATTCCCACCGGCGGCTCTTTCACGAACTGGGCGGGCTGGCTTCTGCCTTACGACCAGCCGGTGCTGCTGCTCGCCAACGACGTCACGCGCGTGCGCGCCGCAGTCAGGCAGTTGGCGATGATCGGGCTCGACGACGTGGCGGGCTGGTTCGGTCCGGGTGCGTTCCTGGCGTGGTCACGTGCGCATGGTCCGCTCGCGGTGACGGAATCACTGAGTGCCGAAGAGGTGTTCGCGCGCGCGCAGCGCGGCGAGTTGCGCGTTCTCGACGTGCGCGGCACCAGCGAGTACGAAGCCGGCCATGTGCCCGGCGCGCTGCACGTGCCGCTGGGCTACCTGGCCGAACGCGCCGCGGAACTCCCGCGCGACAAGCCGATCGCGCTCTACTGTGGGGGCGGGACGCGCTCGCGCATCGGAGTCAGCGTGTTGCGGCGTGCGGGTTTCGACCAGTTGCTCGATCAGGGCGGCGGATTCGCCGGACATCAGGCCGCGGGACTGCCAGTCGAGTGATGGCGGCGCTGATCGCATGATCTCAGGACCTGTCCAGCGGGCGTGTCCACACGTGTGCACCACCATGCCATGCGGTCCCACGTTCTTTTGTCGCGGCGGTCCCACGTCACGCCCGCGCGGGCTGCGCCGCTCGGGGCCATACGAGCGTAGCCGCGTCCCGCTTGCGCAAACGGGCCGCGTGCGCCATATTCCATTGCCCTTCAGACGAGCTGCAGACTCTTTCATCTCTGTGAGGCTATGCCCGTCCGCGAGACCCTCCCCGCTGTGCTCCGTGGTGAAGTCGGAGCCGATCTTTCGGCTTCCGCACGCGCGGAGCTCGAGACACTCGCTCACGATGCCCAGACCGAGAAGCGCCTCACGTGGATGCGTGACGAGCTCGGTGGGCGCCTCAAGCAAGCGGATCCCGCGCCGTCGTGGGGTGTGTATTACCTCCTGGCCGCGGTCTGCGCCCTGCATGGCGAGGTCGAGCGCGCGCAGCAGACGCTGCTGGCCCTGGGCGAGAAGGTCGAGGCCAAGAAGAAGTGGGAAGCGCTGGCCGCCATCGCCGAGCGCTCGCTGAGCCTGGTGAACACGCAGGCCGCCGCACGCTTCCTGGTCGCGGCGCACGAAGGCCTCGGCAAGGATCCCGCCCGCATCGATGCGCTGTCGCGCGCCTGGGCGATCATGCCGGACGATCTCGAGCTCGCCCAACTGCTGGCCGAGCGACTGGGTGCCGCAGGTCGCGGTGAGGATCGCCGCGCGCTGCTCGCCGAGCTTGCCGCGCGCTTCGCCGAGGACGGTCTGTGGAAGGAACTCCAGTCGGCCGCCGCCGAGCTGGCCAAGCACAATGACTGGGAGGGCCTGATCCACGTGGCTGCCGCGCTGCCGGTCGTCGCGGGCAAGGGTGCTCTCAAAGAAGCGCAGAAGGTCGCGGACGCGACCGTGAGCGGACTCGCGAAGACCGGCCATGCCGGTGAGGCGCTCGAGCCGCTGCGCAAGGTCGTGTCGGTCGCGGTCACCACGCAGGGCGATGCGGCGGCGGAACCATTCCGCGAGGCCGTCACCGAGGCGTTCCGCCAGGGACCTGGCAAGGACGTTCCGGATCTGGAGGACGCCATCGTCCAGAGCGGACTCACCTCCGAGGAGACTCCGCTGGCCAAGGCCATCGAAGCATTCGACACGATCGCCTCGCTTGCGCCGGGCCGTGGTGTGCTGCATGACGGCTTCGGCCCGGGCCGCATCGTGGCCAACGACACGGTCACCGTCGTCGTCGATTTCATGAAGTCCAAGGGCCACAAGATGCCGTATGTGGCCGCAAGACGAACACTGACACCCGTGAGCGAGGACGACATCCGCCTGGTGCGCTACACCCAGCCGGCCGAGATCGTGCGCATGCGTACGGAAGATCAGTCGAGCATGGTCGTGTCGGCGCTCAAGTGCCTGGGCGGCTCGGCCGACGCCAACCGCCTGAAGCTGTTCCTCATCAGCACCGATCTGGTGTCTGCGAAGGAATGGACGGTGTTCTGGCGCAAGGGCAAGACGGCGTGCGAGAAGGATTCGCGCATCGATCACACGCGCGCCTTCGAGCAGTTCTACAAGCTCGCGCCGGCAGGCAAGTCCGCTGGCACCAGCAAGTCCGGTGCGGGCGAGATCGCCATCTCGCATGACGATGCGCCATTGCCGGTGCTCGAGATCCGCAAGCCGGCGAAGACGAACCTTGGCACCATCCGCAAGTTCCTCGCACAGCACCCGACGCTCGAAGAGCCGCTCAAGGGCCGCTTCGGCCGCTTCGTGCAACGCACGACGCTCGACCTCGACTCGGACAAGTCCGACCGTGCACGTGCCGGGCTGTACTTCGCGCGCTGGAATCCCGAGCAGCGCGAAGTCTGGCTGGGTGTGGTGCGTTCGCTCTGGAACATCGGCATCGGTATCAGTGATCTGTCCTACGAGGACGAGCAGCGTACGTTCCTTGCGGACTCTCGCGCCGCGGGCGTGGCCGCCGAGGCCATCTTGTCGGCGCTCGATTCGCGCTTCTCGGCCGTCCGGCTCGCCGCCGAGACCGAGCGCGCCGAACTCGACTCCGTCGGCAAGGCGCAACTGCGCCGCACGCTCATCGACCGTGCGATCACGTTCCCGGCTGCGGTGCTGCGGCTCATCGAGGACGCGGTCGAAGCGGCCGTGCCGCCCAACGACGCCTGGCGTCTGTACATCGCCGCGCTGCAGTTGATCGAGAACGCGCCCAAGCCGTCCACGGGCGAAAAAGTGCTCAAGTGGATCGATGAGGGCGGCGCGTTCCAGCGCATGCTCTCCGATGTGGCGCCGCCGAGCGAGGCGCGCCTGAAACTCCGCGTATTGCTGCGGCAGTGGCGCTCGAGCGATCGCTTCCTGTTCCCGGCGCTCGAGTCGGTGGCCCGCATGGGCATGCCGGGCGAGAAGGCCTGGGTGCTCGACCATCGCCAGAAGAAGACCGACGCGCTGTTCAGCCAGGTGGGTGAGCAGGCCGAGGACTTCGACACGCCGGTCATGACGCGTGTCACGTGGCATCTGCTCCAGAAGGAGCTCGAGGATATCGAGCGCGAACTGCGCACGGTGATCCCCGCCAGCATCCAGAAGGCTCGCGAGTTGGGCGACTTGAAGGAGAACGCCGAGTACCATTCGGCCAAGCTCAAGCAGGCGAACGCCCAGAAGCGCGCCAGTTCATTGCAGATGCGCATCTCGCGGGCGCGTTTTGTCGAGGACTCCGAGTACAAGGACGGCATCGCGGGTCTCGGGACCGAAGTGGTCCTGGAAGCGGACAGCGACACGCGTTCCTATTGGATCCTGGGCGACGGAGAGCATCATCTGGGCGACCACGTCATCTCGCACATGACGCCGATCGCGAAGGCGATCCTCGGCCATCGCGTCGGGGAGTCGCTCGAGCTCAGCGATGGCGACGCCAAGCGTGCGTGGCGCGTGCGTTCGGTGACGCGCCGGCTGCCGCCGGCGGAAACGCCTTCCAGCGCTTCCTGAGCCACACGCCGTAGTTCGCGTGTTCGTAGCGTGTTCGCGGCACGCACGCGTTCTCTGAGCGCGTGGCGCGGACACTCAGCGGTACCCGTCGATGTCCCTGCCGCTGCGGTCCGGAAGGACCGTGCGTTCGCTCGCGCGAATCTTGCTGTGCCCGAGTGATGACGGCGCACACAGCCGACTCCGAATGAACGGAATAAAATTATTTTCTCGTGACGAATCGCTGGAGCTGGCACGGTGCTGTACGCGAGACTGGCCGGCGCTCTCCCGCCACGCGAAATAATTTCTCATCCACGGCGAAAATCGGTTGGCAGCGCGAGCGTGTCAGGCTATGTTCCGCGCACGTTTCGCACCAACAGCGCGCGCATCCACGACGAGCATCAGGCGCGCGACAGCTTCGCCGGTCGGGTCGCACGCGGTGTACGCGAGCGCCCACAAGGTGTCTTGGACCGGTGGGCGGCGATGACACGAGTTTTGGCCGCAATGTTACCGGGTGGACGTCCGCGTCTATCCGTGTCATTCGGTCGGAAAAGGATTTCCCGCCGCCCGCTCTACTTTCGCCGAGCGCGTCTTCCTCGGTCCGGTTGCAGCGAAGTCAGTTGCCGAGGACCTTGCAAAGTAGATCGCCAAGAAAGTAAAGGAGACCGCGATGTCGTTGCAGGCTCGTGCCGGTGGTCTCGCACTGGAGTTGGATGACTCGTTGCGGGGCTTTGTGGCCTTGGGCTGGCTCGAGGCCGATGGCCTGAACGGAGAGCCGCTCGGTGAAGCGTTCAACTCCGAACGAGACGAGTCGATTCGCATGCTGCTGAGCCGCTACACCGGCCGGCAGGCAGCCGATATCCCCGGCGTCGCCGAGACGCGCGGCATGTTCCATCGCCTGGGTGTCGACCCCACCAAGTCCCGTCCGGCGAGCGAGGCGCTGCTCCGCCGCGTGCTGCAAGGCAAGGGGCTGCCGCACATCCTGCCGGCGGTCGATGTCTGCAACCTGGCCTCACTCGAGCACCAGCTGCCGATCGGCCTGTATGACCGCCGCCAAGTGAAAGGCGCGATCTTCGCGCGCACGGGTCGTGCGGGCGAAGGTTACGAGGGTATCCGCAAGGGGCATGTCGGCCTGTCGGGGCGGCCGCTGCTCGCCGATGACGACGGCCCGTTCGGCGCACCCACCTCGGACTCGGGGCGCACGCAGATGACCGCCGAGACGAAGGCCCTGCTGGCTGTGGTGTATTGCCCGCCCGAGCGCCCAGGGCAGCATCTAAGCGTCATGCTGGAGCGCGTCGCCGACTTGCTGGCGCGCCACTGCGGCGCGACCGTGCATCTGGTGCAGACGCGCCAGTAGCCGTACGCGCGACCAGATCGCGCTCAGGCGCGCGGTGCGATGTGCCGATGACCCCACGGTAACTCGCCCGGCATTCTCCCTGCCGGCGTTGCCTGCGTTTGACCTCCTTGTGAACGTCGGCCAACCTGCGGCCATTGTTTCCACCCGGTCTGCTTCCATGGACCGAATCCAAAGGAAGGAGCCTCAGACATGAAGAAGCTGTTCTTGATCGCGGTCACGATCCTGGCGCTCGGCGCGAGCACCGCCCGTGCCGCCAGTTTCGGTGTCGGCTTGTTCGGAGGCTTGAGCACTCCCGTGCTGCAAGAGGATCAGGATAAGGGCAGCATGATGGGCGTTCGTCTCCCGGTGAAGCTCGTGCCGCTGATCGCGGTCGAGCCGTTCTACGCCAAGACTTCTTTGGGCGACAAGACCCTGACCGTCGGCGGATTCGACGTGACGCGCGAGGGCTCGGACGTCACCAGTTACGGAGCCAACTTCATGCTCACGCTCGGGGGTCCGGTGAGCTTCTATCCGTACGCCGGGATCGGGCAGGCCAAGTTCAAGCGCGCCGCCCAGGACGAATCGTTCACTTCGTATCACATGGGCCTCGGTATCGGTATCGGTGTGGTGCCCAAGGTGTCGTTCGACCTGCGCGGTGAGCTTCAGGCCGCGGTCGATGGCGACGTGTCGCGGAAGATGGTCAACGTCACGCTGGGCGCGTCCTACTCGCTGTTCAGCATGCCCTGAAAGGGAGCCCGACCATGAAAATGCTTCGTACGACCGTGCCCGTGCTGGCTCTGGCGGCACTTGCCTCGGCCGGCTGCTTCCTGATCTCCGGCCAGTTCGTGGTGAACTACGCGCTGCCCACGCCGTTCAGCGCCGTGGGTGGCGGCACGCTGCAGAGCGTCGATGTCGACCTCAACACCATCGGCGACTACAGCGACCACAAGCAGGACCTGAAGCGCGTCGACGATCTGGCGCTGATCGGGGACTTCAAGAACAACCTCACGACCGGCTCGCCGGCGCAGGTCGAGTGCTGGATCGTCCCGGCCGGGACAGCCGGGTTGACCTACGCGCAGCTGACCACGCCCGGGACGGCCGTGAAGCTGTGGGGTCCGATCAGCGTGGCGGCCAACGCTACGGAGAAAGTCGACTGGAACCGGTCGGCGGCACTGTTCGCCGGGCGCCAGACGTTGATCGACGAGATCAAAGGTGACGGACAGTTCCGGCTGTACGTCGCCACCGCTGGCGCGTTCAATGTGACCATCACGAACGGTGCGCTGATTGCCGTGATCGGCGCCGCCAAGTAACTCGTTGCACCGCCACACACGAGGCCCCCGGCTCCGCGAGGACCCGGGGGCCTTCGTGCGTCGGGCGTGGGCGCTACCCGCGCCAGCGGTTCGTGATCGGCAGCCGGCGGTCCTTGCCGAATGCGCGCGGCGAGATCTTGATGCCGGGCGGGCTCTGACGGCGCTTGTATTCCGCCATGTCGACCATGCGCGCGACTTTCCGGACGAGTGCTTCGTCGTGGCCCATGCGCGCGATCTCGGCGGGCGAGCGGTCCTCCTCCACGTACTCGCGCAGGATGGCGTCGAGCGCGTCGTAGGGCGGCAGCGAGTCCTGATCGGTCTGGTCCGGCCGCAGCTCGGCTGAGGGCGCGCGCGTCAGCGTGTGCTCGGGAATCACCGGGGACTGTGCATTGCGCCAGCGCGACAGCGCGTACACCTGCGTCTTGTAGACGTCTTTCAGGATCGCGAACCCACCCGCAGTGTCGCCGTAGAGCGTGCTGTAGCCGACGCTCGTCTCGCTCTTGTTGCCCGTGGTCAGCACCAGCCAGCCGAACTTGTTGGACAGCGCCATGAGTGTGTTGCCACGGATACGCGCCTGCAGATTTTCTTCAGTAGTGTCCGGTTTACGGCCGGCGAACGACGGCGCGAGTGCGGCTTCGTACGATTTCATGAGATCGCCGATCGGCACGGTCTGGATCTTCATGCCGAGCGTGCGCGCCAGTTGTTCGGCGGTGTCCTGCGATTCGCGTGACGTGTAGGGCGACGGCATCGTCACGCCGATCACGTGCCCGGGCCCGAGCGCGTCGACCGCGATGCACGCGGTGAGCGCCGAGTCGATGCCGCCCGACAGTCCCAGCACCACGTTCTCGAAGGCGTTCTTCCGCACATAGTCGCGCACACCCAGCGTCAGCGCGGCGTAGACCTCGGCTTCTTCGCTGACCTCGACGCGCGCCGGGCGTGCGACCAGCGCGGGCTTCGTCACCAGTCCGACGCTCGGACCCGCCCCGCCCGGCGCGTGCTCGCGGCCCGGTTCGGTCAGGTGCACGCGCGGCATGGGCTCGGAATCGTCGAGCGAACGCTCCTTGCGCAGGCGCGGGTCATGCAGGCGGGCGTTGAACACCTCGTCCAGGTCGACGTCCGTGACCACCAGGTCCTCGGCGAACGCCGCACCCTCGGCCAGCACTTCACCATACTGATCACAGATCAGGCTGGAGCCGTCGAACACGATCTCGTCCTGCCCGCCCACCAGATTCACGTAGCACACGATCGCCAGCGTGTCGGCGGCGCGCGTCGAGATCATCCGGCGCCGCTCGGTGGCTTTGCCCTCGTGATAGGGCGACGCCGAGAGGTTCAGGATGATCTCGGCTCCGCCGCGCACGACCTGTTCTTCCGAAGGACCACCCGACAGCCAGATGTCCTCACACACGTTGACGCCGAACACCATGCCGTCGCGTGCGAACACCAGGCTGTGCCTCTCGGCCATGAAGTAGCGGTTCTCGTCGAACACGCCGTAGTTTGGCAGGTAGCGCTTGCGTGCCGAGCCCACGAAGCGCCCGTCGTGCAGCACGGCGGCCGAGTTGTACAGGTCGGCCTCGCGCTCGAGCGTGCCCACCACGACGGTCATGCCCTGCGTGTGCGGGGCGAGCGCGCGCGTGCGCTCGATGCAGCCCTGGATGAACGCCGGCTTCAGGAGCAGGTCCTCGGGTGGGTAGCCCGGGACGCACATCTCGGGGAAGGCCAGTAGGTCGACGCCGAGAGCGCGGGCGCGACCGATGGCGTCGACGATCTTCGTGACGTTGCCGTCAAGGTCGCCGACGGTGGAGTTGATCTGGGCGAGGCCGATCCGGAGCAGGCGCATGAGTGCGGACCAGTGTGGCCGGAGGGTGGTACCTCGCGCAAGCGCTGAGGCCGTTTGGAGGGCGTAAGGCGTTGCCCACAAACGAAAACGCCCGACCTATGGCCGGGCGATCCCGTTTCGTACGGAGGGGCCGCAGGCCCGACCGCTTGCGCAAGAGAGACAGGGTGCGCCGCACTTGTTTGCGGGCACTCCCAACATCCGACCTTCTATCCGACAGGGACCTCTCGGGTCCAAGTCTTTACTGGCCGGCAGAAGGCTCTTGCTGCATGGCGGAGGCACCGGCTCACAGGCCGGGCTCCAAACCCGGAAGCTGCAAGGAACGTTCCTTTCAGCCTCTGGGTGGCGCCACGCGTGTAACTGATTGTGAATACATACGCCTTCGGGCGCAACGGGTATTTTCGGCCGCCCCGGACCGGGCAGGTCCGCGACACCCAGGACGCTTTCTGCCCACTTTGTGGCCGGTGCGAGGGGACCGGAGGGAGCCCCCCGGGAGTCCCTTGGCGGGCAACCACATGGCTTGTGAGGCGAAGATTGTTGGGCGGCTCGGGAACCGCCCGCAGGAGGGTTCCCCGAACGGATATCGAGCATCGGGACAACGACTTAGCCGGCTGGTCGGGGCGGCCAGCCGGCTCGCGCGGGTGCGAGCCAAGTGCTCACCTGGTTCAGCTCCGCCCGCTTCACGATCCCCGGTGACGGCGGACTGCCCACAGGCTTTCGCACTGGGCAGTTCACACGCGCTGGCGCGAGTGAACTGCCCACTTCGACCCCATGTGGGCAGTTCACGGGCCCCGGGGCCACCGAATCGCCCACTCGGTTCTCGTGTGGGCAGTTCAGTGTTGTCGGCAACACCGGACTGCCCACATGTCTTCGCGCTGGCCAGTTCACACGCGCTGGCGCGTGTGGATTGGCCACATGGCGCCGCGCTGCCCACTTCACGGTCACCGGTGACGGCGAACTGCCCACATGTGTTCGCGCTGGCCAGTTCACACGCGCTGGCGCGTGTGGATTGCCCACTTCGATCCCATGTGGGCAGTTCACGGGCCGCGGGGCCACCGGATCGCCCACATGCATCCGCGCGTGGCAGTTCACGGGCCGCGCGGCCACCAGATCGCCGGCCCGGTCCGGTCCGCCGGAGCGCCGAGACGGCCCCCGTCGGCTCCAGGTCGCCACGGACGCGATGCGCCCGATACGAACAAGACCATTGACCCCGCGCCCCGCGGGGTATGAGTCTGGGAGCCGTCGGGCCGGGAGAGAGAACCGTCCGGGAGAGGTCGCTGCACATGAAACAACGCATGAGCCCGAGAACCGTGGTCGCCACGGTGATCGCGATCGTCGGCTTGGGTGTGATCCTGCCACCGGTCGTGGTGCCGTTCGCGCAATCGGTCTGGTGGGACATCGAGCGGCTGGTCGAGCTCCCCCGGGTCCAGGCCGCCCGCCGTCCGCCGCGCGCGCTCCCATTGCGGACCGGAGACACGGCGCGATTTTCACGGGACAGCTTCGCGTTCGTGCTCGCGACCGAGCGCGGCACGTGGATCGACACGCGCGCGGGCACGATGACCGTGGATCGCATCATGGACCCCGACACCACGATCGCGTTGCGATTCAGCGAGGCCGAGCTCGATACACTCTACCGCGAGGCGATCGCCATCCGACTCTTCGATGAACTGACACTCGATCCCGAGCACAAGGACTCGGGGGTGATCTCCTTCAGCCAGCGCTACCGGCTGACCGTTCGAGCCGGCACGCGCGAACGCGAGTTCGGCTGGCACGCCATCGCGCTGGTCGACGGTCGTTGGGCCGATGGAAGCTGGGCGGCCGGGCGCGCCGCGGACGACTGGAAACGTCTGCGCGAGTTCGTCGGACATGCTGCCGGCATCGCGCATCGCCACGCGGAGTACCGCGCGCTTCCGCCGGCGCGAGGTGTGTACATCGACTGATCCGCCATGAGCGCGCGCCCCCGCCGCTCGCGATCGCGACTGCGGATCACACCGCCGCGATGCTCTCCACCCGCTTCGCCCGTACGCGCCACGCCATCCAGGTGGCGAACACCGCCACCAGCGTGAGCGCCAGGAACGTCTCGTGCGTGGCGCGTACGAATGCGCCGCGGTCGAGGCCGCCAGGTGCGCCCAAGTGGAGTTCGGCATGCGCGTCCGCGTGGTAGCGCGCGGTGGCCATCGCGCCGGTGAACGCCACGCCCGCGGCGATGCCCAGGCTGC
>JANNWR010000458.1:0-5398 GCA_031408715.1 bacterium | reverse complement strand
CGCCGAGATGTGGGCCGCGCTCGAAGACGGTGAGTGGAGCGCGGTGTTCGTCGATGTGTCGTTGCCCGACGCCAGCGGCCGTGCGCATCTGCGCCAACTGGTGGCCCGGCAGTTGGTGACGGCCGAGCGCTTCGAGTTGGTCGCGCTGACGCGTGACGGATCCGAGACCGACCTCGTGCGCGGCACCGGCATCACGCGCCTGCTGCGCAAACCGTTCGCGCCGGGCGCGGTCGAATCGCTCGTGCGTGACCTGCCCCGGAGCGGGAACGCTTCGTGATCCCGCCGCTGCCCGGTCCCGCGCGCGACCAATCACCGCCACGTGTGCTGGTGGCGGACGAGGATCCGCGCGTCGTCGAACTATTGACCTTTGCGCTCACCGCGAACCACTTTCGAGTGTCGTCTGCCGCAGATGGCGAGGCGGCCCTGGAAGTCGCGCGTGCGGAACGACCCGAGCTCGTGATCCTGAGCGCGCGCCTGACGCGTCGTGGCGGACTCGAGCTGTGTGAGCTGTTACGGCGCGAGCCGAACCATGGCGACGTGCCGATCCTGTTGCTGTCGGCCTCGGGAGACACGCAAGCCCGCGTCGAAGCGCTGGCGCACGGCGCCGACGACTTCATGACCAAACCGTTCTCGCCCAAGGAGCTCATCGCCCGCGCCCAGCGCCTCGTGATGCGTTCGCGCGATGCTGCCCGGCACCGAGTCCGCAACACCGAGCTCGAACGCGATCTGGGCCGGCTCCGGAGTGAAGCCGCGCGTGCCCGTGAGCAGGCGGATCGCGAGCGCACGTTGCACGGCCTCGCCGGCATGATGCCGGGGGAGTTGTTGCGCACGCTCGACCTCGATGTGCTGGACGCGACGTTGCTACGAGAGGTCTGCCGCCAGACCGGCGCGCGCAGTGCGGCACTGCTGGTGCCCGGCAGTTGCGCGAGCAGCGCGAGTGACGGCGATGGCGTGACGGAGTTGCCGCCGCATGGGCCCGAAGCTGCGCGGCGCGCGGATCTGGTGGTATTGGCGGTGCGAGGGGACCTGTACGAACGCTACACCGGTCTGGTGCTCGAGCCGGACGGCGGCGTGTGCACGTGGCTGCAGGCACTCGACCGGCCGTTGCATCGCGACGAGCTGGCAAGCCTGAGCGATCCGCCGCACGAGTTGGGCGTGCTCGCCATGCACGGGGTGGCGCTGGTCACCGCGTTGCGCGGCCCCGCCGGCGTCGAAGCCGTGGTGGTGTGCGAGGACCGGCCCGATGGGGCGCCGTTCTCGCGTCTCGAGCGCGAACGCCTGGCGGCGTTGTGCACGGGTGCCGCACCGGCCCGTGCGACGGCCATGCGTTTCCGCGAGCATCAGGACCGCGCGCTCGGGCTCCTTGCCGCGCGCGACCCGCGCCGGCGCGCGGTGGCCGACGAAGCGCGCGATCGCCTGGCGCCTGCGGCACGGCAACTCGGCGTGCCCGAATCCGAATGCCAGTTCCTCGAACGCGCGCTGGAGCTCGGACCCTGGAGCTGGAGCGACGATGGCCGTGCGGCGCTGGCGGCGTTCGCGGCCAGCGATCCGACGCGCCGCGTGAAACGACTGTGCGATCTGGTGGCACGCGCGAACACCGGTGCGACGCAGGAGCCCGGTGCCGGCCGTGGTGCGGGCCACGACGCAGGTGACGACGCGCTCGCCATGTTCGCGGCGGCCGGACTGCACTACCAGGCGCACCGCCTGAGCGGCCGCAGCGCATTCGAGTCGTGGCGCACCGCGGCCTGCCAGTTGGGGCTGCACGCCGACCCGCAACTGCGTGCACGCTTTCCCGAGGCGACCGAACCCGCGCACTGAACGCACGACGCCCCGCGGAGCGATCGTGCTCCGCGGGGCGTATCTGTTTCAACGACTCCGTGCGTTACTTGCCGTCGGGCTTGAGCCCGCTGAAGTCCACCTTGGGCACCGCCTTGGCCGCCTCGGGCACCGGGTAGTTCGGCGATTCCTTGAAGTTGAACGCATTCGCGAACAGGTTCATCGGGAAGCTGCGCACCGCGACGTTGTAGTCCTTCACGACGTCGTTGTAGCGCATGCGTTCGGTGGCGATGCGGTTCTCGGTGCCGGCGATCTCGTCCATCAACTGCGTGAACGACTCCATGCTCTTCAACTGGGGGTAGTTCTCGATCACCACCAACAGTCGGCCGATGGCACCGTCCATGCCCTGGGCCGCGGCGATACCGGCCGCGGGCGTCTTGGCCCCCGCCATGGCGGCACGCGCCTGAGCGATCTCGCCGAACACCGCCTGCTCCTGCCCGGCAGCGCCCTTGACGCTCTCCACCAGGTTGCCGATCAGGTCGTTGCGGCGCTGCAGCTGGTTGTCCACCTGCGCCCACTTGTTCTCGACCTCGGCCTTCTTGCCGACCAACGAGTTGTAGTTGCCGGCCACACAGCCGCCCAGGCCGAGCAGGGCCAGGACGATGACGCCGATCACGATCATGCCGCTCTTCATCGCGAGGATCTCCTTTTCAAGACGGCGCGCACCAAGCGCGACGGGGATTGGGCTTGAGAATCCACCCCGGCATCAAGCCGTGGTGTGCAGGTGCAGCTGGGAGGAGCGCCGCGTCTGCACCGCGACGTCCGGCAGGTCATTGTGGAAATCCGAAAGGGCCGCGCCTGCCGCGTGGCCCCTTCGCCGGCATGATAAGCAGACGAATGCCGCCGGGGTTCACCAGCTGCCGCCGCCGCCGCCCCCGCCGCTGCCGCCGCCCCCGAAGCCGCCGAACGACGATCCACCACCGCCACCGCCACCACCGCCGAAGCCGCCGCCGTAGCCGCCGAAGCCACCGCCCCAGCCGCCACCCGAAGAGTACCAGCGCCCGCTGCGGCGACCGCGGTTCATGCCAACTGCCGGCATCACCACGAAGAACAGGAAGAACACGGCCAGCAGCACGATCCATGACGGCAGCCGCCGCTTGGAACCCCCGGTGTAGCGCAGTTCGCGCCCGTCCCACGTCAGCGTCACGCCTTTCTCGGCGGCGATGCGCTGCGAGGCGGCGAGCACGGCCGCGGTGATGCCCTCGGCCGGGTTGCCGGCCTTGAAGTGCGGCTGGGCGAGGTCTCGGTACATGCGCGACAGCCAGCCGTCGGGCAGCGTGCCCTCGAGCCCGTAACCGGTCTCGAACTTGAGCTGGCGCTGCTCTATGGACACCAGCATGAGCAGGCCGTCGTCGCGCTCGGGGTCGCCGATGCCCCACTGCTTGAACACGCGTGTCTTGTAGGTCGAGGGTTCCTCGGGCGCGCACGTGGTCACGGTGAGGATGGCGAACTGGGCGCCGGTCTTGGTGTGCAGCTGGTCCAGGAAAGCCTCGAGCTCGGCGCGGCGGCTCTCGGGGATCACGTCGGCACGGTCATTGACGTAGCCGACCGCGGCCGGGATCTCGGCGAGGCCCGCGGCGGAGCTGTCCTGAGCACGCGCCGGCATGGCCACGAGGGCTCCCAGCAACAGGACCGCCGTGAGCCCGCGGCGCGCGAAAGCGCGCCAGTCGTTCATGAAACGCGCAGTCCGTCGACGGCGGCCACGAGCCGCTCGACCTGGGCGAGGAACGCGCGATAGGTCGCACGGGTGTCGTCCGCGCCGGAAGGACGGCGCTGCGCGCGCATGCGATGTGCGCCACCCAAGGCATTGGCGTCGAGATCGTAGAGTTCGGCGACGCGAGCGATGGTGCGCTCCAGGCTCGGCGGCGCGGGTTCGTCGTGCAGGCGGATGAGCGCGCGGAACAGCGTATGGAAACCGCTCGCGAGCCGTGCCAGTGCGGCGTGCAGGCGTTCCGGATGAGCGGCACCGGTCAGGTACTCCTGCACCAGGCGCAGGTGCTTGCCGCGCAGTTCCTGCTCGACCTGCAGCCGCAGGTAGGTCTGCGGCACGTCGAGCGTTTCGAGCGAATCGACGCCTTCGAGCACCCAGTGGCGCTCCTTCATGTCGAACCACTCGATCGGGAACACGTCGAGCGAGCGCTGGAGCTGCTGCATGGTCATGAACAGCGGGTCGATGTGCGGCGGCTTGGCGCTGGTGGGCAGTCCGGCGGCGATGGCGTCGAGCTTCGCCGTGGGCAGGTCCTGCGCGATGACCAGCACATTGATGTGGCGCTGGGCGGGGTCGAAACCCTCGTGCAGCGCGCCGCCGGTGATGTAGCCCGAGAGGAAGTTCTCGCCCAGTTTCTCGCGCACCGGCGCCAGCCAGCGGCGGGCCGCGGACAGGACGGCCGGGGCAGGTTCATAGCGTTCCAAGGTCGTGGTCATGCCCGGCACGATAAGCGAACGGGCGGGTGGGTCAAGAAGCGAGGCGGCTGGTTGCGCATGGAACGACGCGGGTCCTCTCGGAACGGATCATGGTTCGAGTCGAGCGTGGGTGTGGGGTGGCGTTCGTGAACACCATACGAATGCCGGCACAGGGCGGTTGCGTTCTCCTGACAGGGTACGCTTGAGCGGGAACGCGTGCAGCCTGCAACGCCTATCGCGCGATGCATGGCCCTCGAACCGGTTTCACCGCAGGCGATGCCGGTTCTTCTGGGGTGTGCTCCGGGGCATTGCCTAAGCTTGTGACATCGCGGAGTGGTGCAGGTACCGAAGCGGCGCGGAGGCGCCGCACGAGTCTGCCCTCGTGGACCTCGCCCCGCCCGCGCCGACCCGGAGCCCCCACGCCATGCGCAAGGCCTGTGCTGTATTCGCTCTCTTGATCACGTTTGCCGCCTCGACGGCCCAGGCCGCGGGGGGTGGTGTCTGTCTGCGTTGGGACAAGTGCTACGGCGAGACGGGTGCCGCCACGAACGCCAACTTCGCCTGCGACACGGATGCCGGCAGCCGTGTGCTGGTCGGCTCGTTCTTCTCGCCCTCGGCGTTGAGCCAGGTCACGCGCGTGAGCGCCGTGGTCGACATGGCGTCATCGAGCGCCTCGCTACCAGCGTGGTGGGCATTCAACAGTTGCCGGTCGGGCTCGCTGGGTGTGAACGCCACCGCGGATGTCTCGAATCTGCTGTGCGAGGATTGGAGCGCCGGGCTGGGCTCGGCTTCCCTCACGAACTTCACGGTCAACACGCATGGTCCGAACACGGCGCGCATCTCGCTCACCTCCACGGTGCCGGGGGCCAGTGCGCAGAACCTGACCGCGTTCCTCGACTACTTCGCGTTCAACGTCTCGCTCAACAACCTCAACACGGTCACGGGCTCGGCCTGTGCCGGCTGCAACACGCCGGTGTGCATCGTGCTCAACCAGATCAGCGTCCTGCACAGCGGCCCAGCGCCACTGACGATGACCAATCCGGCCAATGGCACCGATTCACACTACGTCACGTGGCAGGGCGGCGGTGCGCCGATCGTGGGCGCGGTGACCGGCTGCCCGGCGGCGACCCCGACGCGCAACGCTTCGTGGGGCGCGGTC
>JANNWR010000457.1:0-2871 GCA_031408715.1 bacterium | reverse complement strand
GTGACAACAGCGGCGGTCGCACCTGCATCCACTTCCAGTCCGCGCGCGCGACCAGGGAATCCGTGAGGTGGCGGATGCAGCGTTCGGTGGAGTTGCCCTTGTCGAAGTAGCTCTGGCAGAACAGCGCGCCGAAGAAGAACAAACCCGTGTCGACGTTGGACAACTCGACATCGTCGAACCGGGTGCCGCTGCCGGGGTTCAGGAAGTGATAGAAGAACCCCTTGTAGCCGGTGGACCCCGCATTCGCGGTGTCCTGGCGTGCGTTCCAGAAGAACTCGAGCGTGCGTAGCGTGCGAGTGGCCGCTTGTTCGCGTGTGATCCAGCGGCGCTCGGCGCCGATCGGGTAGGCGGTGAGCGCAAAGCCCGTCGCGCCCACGCTGATGAAGCTCTTGGTCGGCCAGCGATCGGGCATGAGCCCGGTGACGGCGTCGGCCTGTTCCCAGAAGAAGTCGAACGTGCGGCGCTGCACGGTGTCGGCGAAAGCGCGCTGCGCGGGTGTGATCGCGGTGGCGCCCCCGGGAGCCGCGGGTCGCTTGGACCCGTGCGCAGTGGCCCGCGCCACCGCCGGCAGCAGTACGACTGCGGTCAGCAGCACCACAGCAGCGAGCCGGCGATGGGGCTGCGGCCGGGGGTGGCTTCTGTCACGCATCACGCGTCACGCTCCTTGCGCTGGGGTTTCGTGAGCTTGGCACTTCCGCGCTTCCCGAGCGCACCGGGCGGTTTGGGGTCGTCGGCGCGGCGGGTCTCGAGCCGAGCGGCCCCGCACGAGGCGCGTACCACCAGCGAAGTCGAGAGGACTTCGTGGGAACGCGCAGGTGCCGGCTCGCCGCGGTCGCGGCGCAGCAACCGTTGCAACGCGCGCTGCCCCATCTGGTAGGCATCCACCCGCACGGTCGTGAGCGGTGGTGTCAGGTGGCGTGCCAGTCCGATGTCGTCGAAGCCGATCACGGCCATGTCGCGCGGTGCGCGCAGGCCTGCGTCCCTCAATGCGCCGAGCGCGCCGACGGCCATGACGTCGTTCGCCACGAACATGGCGGTGGGCGGTGGCGACAACTTGAGGAGAGCTTGCGTGCCCTGATAGCCCGAAGGTTCGGAGAAGTCCCCTGTGACCTCGAGTGTGCGGGTGTTCGCGACTCCCCCCTCACGCATCGCGTTCCGGTAACCTTCGAGGCGCTCCAGGGCGTCCCGGTTGGTGAGGGGCCCGGTGATGGTGGCGATACGCTTGTGCCCGAGCCGTTGCAGATGGCGCACGACGCCATAGGCTGCATCGAGGTTGGCGATCGCGACCGTGTCGAAGTCCGGAACCTCGGCTCCGGGCCCGAGCAGGACCACCGGGCAGTCCCACGCGGTCGCCCGGATCGCCGGGACGGATTCGATGTCGGGGGCCATGACGATGAGCCCGTCGATGCGGCCACGCAAGGAGCGCAGCGTCGTGACCAACTCCTTGGTGTCGGAGTGTGCACTGGAGACCAGGAGGTGCAGACTTTCCCGGCGCGCCGCCAGATCGATCCCGCGGATGACCTCGGAGAAGAACTCGCCATGCAGGTCGGGCAGCAGCACGCCGATAGCGTGGGTGCGGCTCGTGATCAGACTGCGCGCCGCACCGTTCGGCCAGAAGCGCAGTTTCTCCGCCACGGTGCGCACTTTGCGCCGCGTGTCCTCGCTCACCCGCTCGCTGTCATTGAAGACGCGCGACACGGTTGCGACCGAGACCCCTGCTTCGCGCGCCACATCCTTGATGGTCGCCATACCTAGGGTCTCTCCACTTAAGGACGGCCGGAAGGCTGCATTGCAAGCCCGGTACGGCTGCGGACCGCATGCGCGGCGATGCCGACCGGTGGATTCCACATCAGCGTGCCAAGCGCGGGGTGGACTGTCCACTGGCGGGCCCGCCACCCGCCGGGGTGCGACTCAGGTCTCGGGACCGAGCACGATCATGAGGCGATGGGTTCCGCCATCGAGTAACAGCGGCACGCGCGCCACGCCGCGCACGATGCGCACGGGGCGGCCGTCGAGCGTCGCGTCCAGCACCGCGGCGGAGCAGCGCTGCGGGTTCTGCACGTCGATCTCGAGCTGACTGCCACCCGTACCGGGCATGCGCCAGCTCACCTGATAGCCGGGCCAGTCGTCGGGGATGCATGGTTTCACATTCAGCTTCGTGCCGTTCTCCAGACGCAACCCGAGCACCGACTCGATGGCGACGCGGTACATCCAGCCCGACGAGCCCGTGTACCACGTCCAGCCGCCGCGGCCGATGTGCGGTGCCACTCCATAGACGTCGGCGGCGATGACGTAGGGCTCGACCTTGTAGCGCTGCGCCGCCGCTGCATCGTGCGTGTGATGCACGGGCGACAACATGGCGAGCAGCGGTGCGGCGACATCACGTCGTCCGAGCTCCGCAAGCGCGCGAACGACCCACAGCGCGGCATGCGTGTACTGCCCGCCGTTCTCGCGCACGCCCGCGACGTAGCCCTTGATGTAGCCCGGATCCTGCCGGGTGTCCTGGAACGCCGGCGTGAGCAGCCGGATCAGCGACTCCTCCTGCGACACCAGCCGGTGTTCGGCCGACGCCATGGCCTGCCGGGCGCGATCGCGATCTGCCGCATTCGAGATCACCGACCAGGCCTGTGCGAGGGCATCGATCTGGCACTCGTCACTGTCCTTGGAGCCCAGCGGCGCGCCGTTGTCGTACCAGCCACGGCGGTACCACTCCCCGTCCCAGGCTTGCGATTCGAGCGCCGCACGGAGTGCCTCGCGGTGCGCACGCCAGCGCGTGGCGCGATCCGTCTGGTCGCGATTCTCGGCGATGTCGGCCCACGGCCCGAGGATGGTGTAGAGGAACCAGCCCATCCATACACTCTCCCCTCGACC
>JANNWR010000456.1:0-2284 GCA_031408715.1 bacterium | reverse complement strand
GCGCGGCCACGCCGAAGCGATCACATCGGCGCGCGCCACGACCTGGCCCGCACTCGCGGCAAGCACATCGAGCACCGACCACTCGCGCGCGGTGAGCGCGATCTCGACCCCGTCGCGCACCAGCCGTCGAGCGGCGAAGTCGATCGTCACGGTGCCATGCGCGATGGCCACTGGAGGAGTGCGGTTGCCACGGCGGCCCAGCGCACGGATGCGCGCGCGAAGTTCCGCCAGCGCGAACGGCTTCCGCATGTAGTCGTCGCCACCCGCGTCGAGACCGGCAATACGGTCTTCGACTTCGCCGTGCGCCGTGAGGAACAGGATGGGCAGAAGGCGGCCCTGTCCGCGGACCGCGCGGCACAGATCGAGTCCGCTGCCATCCGGGAGAGTGACATCGACGATCGCCAGATCGAATGCACTTTCGAGCGCCAGCGACGTCCCGGTGGCGACGTCGGCGGCCACGGTGATGTCGTGCCCGGCCTCGGCGAGCGAGCGCTCGAGGAGTTCGGACGTGGCCACGTTGTCCTCGACGACGAGGATCTTCATGGCTGGCTTCCTGCCCCGTCGTTCACTGGATCACACCCCTTGTCGGCATGGCTCCCGTCGCGGGCCTCATCAGGCCTGCACGAAGTGTCGGCCACCTGAACGCCGTTCGGATTCGCTCCGCATTCCGATGAACTCTCGCGAATCGCCCGGGTCACAGCGCCTTCGATGCGATTGTGACATGCCCGCCGACGCGTGGCACGTGCCCAAACCTAATGGCAGTCTAACGGCACGCGTGCAGTGCGAGTCGAGCGCATCCAATACTCGAACCCGGCCGAATATCCGGCTGTATGTAGCAGTGAAGGGGTCGGTGCCGTCGCTCACTCCGAGCGACCTCGCCGATTCCGGGCCCAGATGCAGAACCCAGGAGGCAGATCATGCGTCCAGTGAATCATGCGCTGAGCACCATCACCGGTGCAGTGCTCGCCATCGCTTTGATCAGTTCACCCAGCTTCGCCGGCAAGCCGGTCGCACACGAGACAGTGAAGCCGATCGATCCCGCGAACTTCGTGGCGCGCGTCGACAACCCCTACTTCCCGCTGGTCCCCGGCACACAGTTCGTGTACCACGAGACCAAGGACGGCAAAACGAACATCAATGAAGTGACGGTGATGTCGGACACGAAGGTCATCCTGGGAGTGACGTGCACGGTGGTGCACGACGTGGTGAAGGCGAACGGCGCCATCGAGGAAGAGACCTATGACTGGTACGCGCAGGACACCGCCGGCAACGTGTGGTACTTCGGTGAAGACACGAAGGAGTTCCTGCCCAAAGGCGTGATCAGCACCGAAGGTTCGTGGACGGCCGGCGTGAACAACGCGCGCCCGGGGTTCATCATGGCGGGCCAGCCCGCGCCCGGAGCGCCCTACCGGCAGGAATACCTGAAGGGCCATGCGGAAGACATGGGGCAGGTCGTCCAGTTGGGCGACTCGGTGAAGGTGCCGTTTGGCGCACTCACCGGCTGCGTGCGTACCAAGGAGTGGTCCATGCTCGAGGCCGGCACCGACCTCAAATGGTACGCGAAGGGCTTGGGTCTGGTGCGCGCCGTGTCGTCGGCGAAGGAAGTGCTGGAACTCGTGTCGGTGACCCAGCCGTGATGCGGGTGCTTGGTCCAGGCCCAAGCCCGCGTTCCCGGTGCTGGGCCTGCGTCGCGGTGTTCGTGTGCGGATTCGTATGCGCGCCCCCGGTGGGGGCGCGCATCCTGAAGACGCGGCGCGTGGAGCAGGGCAGCCGGCCGCTGGCGCTCACCGTGGGCAGCGGATTCGAGTACGAGACCGATGGCGAGGAGTCCGAGTACGGCTTTCCGTTCCTGACGGAATACGCGCTCAGCGATGTCATCAAACTGCGCGCGGAGCCCAGCTTCGTCCTGATCCGCAAGAAGGCGGGCGGCACGCGCAGCGGGTTCGGGGACCTGGAGACCGCCGTGACGTTCGAGTTCCCGACCGAGCGCCGCTACCGGCCTGCTGTGGCGCTCGAAGCGCTCGTGAAATGGCCCACAGCGCGCAAGGGCGAGTTCGGTTCGGGCCAGACCGACTACACGTTGGGTGCGATTGTGAGCAAGGAGTTCGTGCAGTGTGACGCCGAACTGAATGGCGCCTACACCGTGGTGGGCGACCCGCCCGGCGTATCGTTGAAGGACACGTTCGAGGCATCGGGCGCGCTGGAGTGGCACCTGAACTCGGTGTTCGACGCGGTGGGCGAGGCCGTGGTCGCCGGTGGCGCGGGCGGGCGATTCCGCAGCCAC